>JANLYH010000032.1:0-14048 GCA_031365545.1 Pyrinomonadaceae bacterium
TAGGCAAGTCTTCGGCTTTGTCGATGCTCACGACCAAAACGGCAAGCTCGCCGCTGATTCCGTAAGCCCACAAGCTCGATTGGGCTTTCGTGTTCAAGGCCAGGACGTGGGAGCGCGGACGCAGCGAAGGATCGGAATAAAGAATGCGCGCCGCGAGACGTTGAAACAGGTGCGCCTCTTCCGCATCTATGTTGAGGTGGCTCATCTCGACCTGAGCTTTGGTCCACGCTAGTCGCAACTCACGTTCAAATGTATTCGGATCGTGATACTTGTCCGCTAGCAGGATTGCCTGCTCGCGCGAGCGCGTCACGATGGTCGAGAACGAGCAACGCACAGTTTGCCCGGGGCGAATACGCACCCGCCGGCGCAAACTAAACACCGGGTCGAGCACCGCGCCCGTCGTGTTTGAAAGCGGCCGGTCTTCCATTACGGCAATGGGTGCAGCGGCCGTGCGGCCACGACCCAGGAACCGGCCGCGGTCGGTTTCATACTGCACCGCCCCAACCAGATCGCCTTCGACGACCACGACGTGAACGCCCCAGATGGGTTCGTCACCGCTTGAGCGTTGCCGGCGATGAGCCAGGATCGCGTTTTCAGCAGCGAAGAATTCCGTTTCGATAAAGAGATTGCTGAACGCCGGATGGGCCGCGTCGGCTTGCGGGGTGTTGAGCACCACTTCCGCGTAACTCGTCAATTCGATCTCGCGCGTGCGGGTCGAGTTGTTAGTTAACGAAATGCGCCGCACCTCGGCATTGTCTTCGGCCGAAACCACCACTTCCATGTGCGTCTCAATGCCCGAGTCCGTGCGCCAGAAGTCGGCCTTGTCCTCAGAAAACGCTACCTCATATGACTGCGGCCGTTTATTGACCGGTTGATAACTCGCAGACCAAACCGCGCCACTCCGCACGTCGCGCAGGTAGATGAAGGTGCCCCAATTATCTCGCGTCACATCTTCACGCCAGCGCGTTACCGCATTCACGCCGCAGTTGGAATAACCGCCGCCAGCGGCCGTGACCATCACGTTGTAAACGCCGTTTGAAAGCAAGTGCGTGCGCGGCGTGTCTGTATCGACGCGGTGGTAGATGCGATTGGTCATACCCTCCGGCGCTTGCGCAATCCGGCCGGTCAATACTTCTTCGGCGCGTAGCTGAGCGGCCGGGACACCAATGGGGACTCGTTCCTGCAACAACAATTCGGTTGCCTGGACCAGCGGATCTGCATGGAAGCGCTTCTCCATGCAGTCGGCTTGCAACACGTTGGTGAGTGCTACCAAACTCATGCCCTGATGGTGAGTCATAAACGCGCGAATCAAGGCATGTGGTTGACCCTGCGGCAAACGCTCCGCCGTGTAGTCGATGGACTCGTAGTAACCGTAAGCGCCGAGCGCGCCTTCGCGCTCAAGCCGTCGCAGGTTAGTCATTGCGGCTGCCGGATTAACTGCCGCTGCCAGCATCGTGGCGTAAGGGGCCACCACCAGGTCTTCGATCAATCCACGTTTTAACCCGAGACCGGGAACACCAAACGGCCCATACTGGTAGTTCAAGTGGAGGTCGCGAACGTTATAGGCAGCTTCGGAAATTCCCCAGGGGACGCCGCGTTCCGCGCCGTATTCGATTTGCCGGTTGACGACTGTGCGATAAGTTTCATCGAGCAACGTGCCGCTGAAATTGCGGAGTACGAGCAACGGCATCAGATATTCAAACATGGTGCCGGTCCAGGATATCAACGCGCGCCCGCGATCGACTGCGGTTAGTTGGCGGCCCATACGAAACCAGTGCTCCTGAAGCACATCGCCTTTGGCAATCGCCACAAAGCTCGCGAGCCGCGCTTCTGAGGCCAGCAAATCGTAGTAAGAATTGTCCGCGCGCTGGGCCGAAACGTTGTAGCCGATGGTGAATACTTTTCGCTCCGGATCGAGGAGAAACGCAAAATCCATTTCCTCCATGATCTGTTCCGCGGCATGGGCCAGGCGACTCAACCGCGATAGCAAATCTCCCGCCGCGCTCGCTCCCTGTTCGATTGCCGCTGTTAGCCTGGCCAACGTCGCGCTTGCTTGCGGCGGCAACTCGGTTTGCAAGCTTGCGAGTTGAACCAAAGCACGGTCGGCAAATTCCGTCACTTCAGCGAGCGTGGGCACCGCCTGAAGCAAGCCGGCAACCTGTGCCAATTGTTCCGACGTTTCCAGTCCTGGTTCCACGGCATCGGCCTGAAACTGTGATAACAAGCGGCCCCAGGGCACTAGCGTGTCGGCATCGCGGCGGCACGAACTAACCTGATGTTGTAACGCCCCCAGCCACCAACGCAGTTCTTTGAAGTTGGTATCCCCATGCTCGTGCGCCAGCGCGTTTATGATGTCTTCAATTTCCGATATCCGTTCGCGCAGCGATTCAAACAGCAGGAACCAGGCCGGCAAGTTGTCGGCGGCTGCGACCGAAACCAGCCGCCGGCAAGCCTCGATCTCGTCTTGCAACTGGCTGACCGTTACCACTTCAGTGCGCTGGCGAAAGCTGCCAAGCCTGCCTGCTTCTACAGAGACCGCAGCGATAGTGTCTGCGAGTCCGCGAATGGTTCGTTCCGCAAATATCCTCGCGTCGGGGATATCAATGCACGCCTGTTTCAGCGCTATTGCGTGACCGGCGAGGTTTCCGCTATCGACCGTCGAGACATACTGCGGTTGCAGCGGCTGTAGATTCTTCGTGTCGTACCAGTTGAAGAAATGGCCGTGAAATTTGGCGAGCTTTTTGAGCGTGGCAAACGTTAGCTCCTGCCGCTCGAGAAATTCCAGCGAAGCGATGTAGCCGAGATCGTGAGCAGCGACTGTGGCGAGCAGGAGTAAACCAATGTTGGTCGGTGAAGTGCGATGGGCAATGACGGGCGCCGGGTCTTCCTGAAAATTATCCGGCGGCAACCAGTTGTCCTCAGTGCCAACGAAAGCTTCAAAGAAACGCCACGTGCGCCGGGCCACTCGCCGTGCAAGTTCGATGTCCTCGTCGCTCATCAGCTTGCGTTCGGGCAGATGCAAGCTGCTGATCCAGTAAGCCACGAAAGGTGAGAGCGCCCAGGCTGCCACAAACGCGATCATTACGCCGCCGGCGGTCGGTCGCGAGAACAGGGTCAGCGCGGCGGCGGCAACGGCCAGCAATTCAGCCGGCAGCATGAACCAAAAGAAACTCATCAAGTCCTGGCGCGCATGCCTCTCCGCATCCGCCGCTGTGACCCACTCGAGCAGCTTCTTTCGCGAAAACAATTTTCGGTAGACCGTCCGCGCGATTGCGTCGGTCATCAGGTAAGCCTGATGCGGCAGAAACACGAGCGACAAAGCTACCTGAGCAGTGTTTGTTCCCAGGTCACCCCAAACACTCCAGAAGTGGCTGGTCCAGGGAATGCCGCGCGGATGAATCAGCAGACTCGTGGTGACGTGGAGATAAACAGGGAAGGCAATTGTGATGACAACGAAGAGACTCCAGAGCAGTGGCGAGCCGGGCAGAACTGTCCAGGACGCCAGCAACCATAAAAACATCGCCGGGGCCACGAGGCTGCGCCGCAGATTATCCAAAATCTTCCAACGCGAAATAAGCGGTAATGGATTTGGAGTTGGGTGGCGTTTGGCATCGGGTACGGTCGGAAAGATCCAGCGCAGAATCTGCCAATCGCCGCGCGTCCAGCGATGCTGCCGCTTGGCGTAAGCTTCGTAGGACGCGGGGTAATCATCGAGCAACTCGATATCGGTAGCCAGAGCGGCGCGCGCAAACAGCGATTCAAATAGATCGTGACTGAGCAGTGAATTTTCAGGGACGCGGTTTTCAAGGGCTGTCTGAAAGGCGTGGACGTCGTAGAGACCCTTGCCGGTGAAGTTTCCCTCGGCAAACAGATCCTGGTAAACATCCGAAACCGCAGTCGTGTAAGGATCGATACCGGTGTTGCCGGAAAAAATCCGCGCAAATCTGGAACGCGATGAGCTGACGAGCGAAATGCTCACGCGCGGCTGCATGATGCCGTAGCCTCTGGTTACCAGGTTGGCATTCAACTGCGGGCGGTTGAGGGGATGGATGGCCGCGCCCACGAGCTTGCGCGCGACATCGCGCGGCAGTTGCGTGTCGGAATCAAGCGTTATGACATAACGCACTTGCCGAACCAACGATTCAGGTGCGGTTTTAACTACGAAGCTGGTGTCTGTGGCGCCACGCAGCAAACGGTTTAACTCTTCCAGCTTGCCGCGCTTTCGTTCCCAACCCATCCAGCGGTCTTCACCCGAATTCCATTGCCGGCGCCGGAGAAATAGATGAAAGCGCTCGGACGGTTCCTTGCTGTAGCGCTGATTCAGCTCAGAAATTCCGCTGTGCGCCACTTCGAGAAGCGCCGCGTCGTTGTCTGTTTCCGCCGCGTCCGCATCAGCGAAGTCTCCGAGCAGTGCAAAGTAGATGTGCTCGTCCTGGTTGGCAAGAAAATGTACTTCGAGTCGTTCCAGCAGTCCTTTCACCTGCGACTCACTGGAAAAAATTGTCGGTACGACCACGAGCGTACAGGCTGCTTCAGGAATTCCTTTGGTCGTATCCATCCGCGGCACTAAGCGTGGGGAAAACAAATGCGTGACGTCCCAATGCAACACGCTTACGGCCAGATCACTGGCCGGTATCAGCGCCAGCAGTGCGGTAACAACGAGAAATAGCCAGTTTGTGTGGGCAACAAGATTGCTGATGGCGCCTGGGGATGTAGCAGAGGGAAGCGCGCTCAAGTAGCCCGCGAGCACGAGAAACGCCACAAAGAGAAGCGTGAGGACCGCGAAGGTGCCGAGATAAAAGCCAGTCGCATGGCGTAAAGCAAAACGGCGCAGCCTTTCGCCGGGTTTTGCCTGATAAGCAAAGCTCGCTTCCAATTGTGCCACGCCTTCAGCCACCAGATAAAAGCCGACGTGCGCTTCCGGACGTGGGTCAGTCGAGCGAGTATGATCGGCTTCTTTGGTTTCGGCTTCTCGCGTCTCGCCGGTTTCAGACTGGGCCGAGTTTTCCGCGAGTTCGACTGCCACGCGCGCGACCTCCAGCTCATTTGAACGAGTTCGCTTACTGATCCGCTCGATGACGTGACGGTAGCGATCGCGCGTTGCAAATTCCATCTGCGAGTAAGCAGCGGCGGGATCGGCGCCGAGCAGGGGCTCAATCAGACTGACGCTTTCGAAGAAGTCGCGCCAATCGAGCGTCGAGAGCAGGCGCATGCTGGTGATGATGTTGCCGACTGTGACCTGTGTCGCCGCCTGGCGCTGATGCTCAGCGTGAATTACCTGTTCGACGCTCGTGAGCCGCGCTACGAGCTGTTTTTCAAGCCAATCCGTCACCGGCATCACCGCCGGGTCCTGTTCACGAAGACGCTGCGTGAGTTGCACGACAAACGACTGCGGAATCTTATCGCGTTTCCCGATCCGTTCTGCGACCAGCGGAATTAAGGCTGCCGGCTGATGCGAAGCCAGGTCCAGCAACTTATCCGCCAGCTTGTCGGCCTGTTCGCGTTCATCGCGCGCACTCACAATCTGCACTGCCAGCCGGCGGAGGTTTTCTACTAAGGCCAGCCGCAGCGTGATCGCTACGGCCCACAATTCACCAATTGATAGGGGAGCTACCGTTTGATATGCAGCGATGAAGCGGCGCAGCGTTGGGGTGTCGAGCCGGCAATCAGTGTGAGCGATCAGGGCGAGAGCGACGGCATAAATTCTCGGGTAGTCTTTTAGTTCGCCTGCAGCCAGCTTCGGCAATTCGTGGTAATAACCTCTGGGCAAGTCTTCACGAATCTCGCGCAGTTGTTCTTCAACAATATGAAAATTGTCGACGAGCCACTCCGCCGCCGGGGAGATAGCGCGACCGTTACGAATTGCCTGGACCAGGGCACGGTAGGCAGCGACGAGTTTTCGACCATTGTCTTCGAGGCGCGGCAACAGTTGCGCTCGGCTCCTTTTCAGGACGGTGGTGTGTTCAGTAGCAAGAGTGTGCGCGTATTGTTCGAGACGCTCGACGCTGAAAATCTCAGCTCTGACCGGCTGCTCGTCAGCATCGCCAAAAGCCTTGAAGGTTGATGATAAGGATCCGAAGAACTCACTCATAACGATTCGACCAAAATTAATACGTGCTCCGGTTTTTGTTGCCGCCGACTGCCAGTCCGCTGCCCGCTACATGTCGCGGCAAATCCCAAGTCCTCGCGCCGATGCAGTGACAAATGTGGCTAATGGGGATGCGTTCAGGATAGCATGATTCAGGGGTTATTCGGCTGAGCTTTCATTCTCACCGGGGCTTCAGCCCGGTGACCACCTGAATGTTTTTCAGTCGATTAACCGGTTCAACGGTTTCTCTTCAGGTCACTGTTCTCGCAAGGCCCATCGAGAAACCGTTGAAACGGTTTTCCAAATAATAGGAGGCTTTGGGCCAACGGGCTGAAGCCACGGTGAGAATGAGAATTTAGGCAAACGTGGACGTATGAGGGTGAGAACGAACGATGGAGTTTTTGCCCGATCATTGTAGGGAGGCCGGTGAAGTGTCCGCGGCGGAGTCTCGTTTCGTCCTCGCATATTCCATCCAATCGCCTGATGCGATCACTGTGCGGTCGGAACAGAATTCAGGATTAGGTTCATAAGTCCAACCTATCTTTTTGTCGCTAGCAAAGGAAATTTCAACCTGCTTCCGGCGATAGTCGCTTCCCGCCTCAAAGTCGTCCAGAGTACTCAGCAGCTCATCATCGACTTCGTAAACTTCACCTATAACCGGTGAGTTCGATTCGTTGAGTAGCAAGCCAGGGTATTCACCCAGATCGTAGAGCCGGCCACTTGCTTTAGCATCGCCCAGGAATTGTGATTTCGGAAATCGTTCAGACATGGCGTTCTCACCGCCGCGTCTTAAACTTCCATAAACAAATAATAGGTGCTTAGCCATCCAGCTTTGCGATTCGGAGGGAGTCGATTATCCAGGTTCCTGATAGAGACCGATCACGTTTCCAGCAGGGTCGCGAAACCTCGCGGTGATCTCGGGCGCATCGGCGCCGATTGGTTGCACCAGTTCGCCTCCGTTAGCAATCACGGTCTCTATCGCTTCCGCAACACTATCCACCATGATGTAGAAGAGCAGGCCGGGAGTTGGCGATGGCGGCCGGCCAACGACCCACGTGCCGCTCACCTGGCCGGTCGTGTCATCAAAGGCGGTGTGCCCGTCACCGCGTTGTCTGAGACCCCAGCCGAAGACTTTGGAATAGAAGTCCGAGGAACGCGCGATGTCGACAGTCGGGATCTCGATGTAGCAAATCTTGCCGTTTGATATAGTTGGGGGCATCAAGACTCCTTTTCAATGGTTGCCCAATGAGTTGTTATTCTTTAAGTCTCACTCACTTTCGGTTTCTCTCATTATCACTGGGCTAAAAACCAGGGTGTGAATGAACCAGCGAGAAGATCAACGTCGGATAATGGTGAGTTAGTCCATAACCTTATCCAAACCACGGACTAGGCCAACCTGATTTTTCACCTTGCGAATTGCTAAAAGCGTGCCTTGTATGTATGGCTCCGCACCGCTTCCTGCATCATGCCGAATGGTGAGGCGCTCATCTCTGGCGCCAAAGATTACCTCAGCGCTAATCACATAACCCGGAAGACGAAGCGAATGAATCTGATTCCCGCTCAAGGTTGTTCCCCGGCTTTCTCTCTCACCGATCGTTTCATTAACCGGGACAGTAACATCAGGCTTTCTGACTTCTGAAAGGCGAAAAGCCAGTTCTCGCGTGGTACCGCTGGGCGCATCCTTCTTTGTATCAGAGGCATAGTCAATAATTTCCCATTGAGATAGATACTCTGCCGCCTCGCAAGCAAAGCGGTTCAGCAACACCGCGGTCATAGCGAAATTGCCGGCGGCTATCACCCCGACTTTGTGATCCAAGGCAGCCTGGTTGATTTCAATATAGTCTTCGTTCGTAAGCCCTGATGAACCGATGACAACGTGAACGCCTTTCCGGATTGCTGTCAGCGCATTAGCTTTCACTGCGTCGGCGCTGGTGTAATCAACTAACACATCAGTTGGCGTATCAAGA
Organism: Pyrinomonadaceae bacterium; assembly: GCA_031365545.1. Taxonomy (GTDB): domain Bacteria; phylum Acidobacteriota; class Blastocatellia; order Pyrinomonadales; family Pyrinomonadaceae; genus PSRF01. The sequence continues at coordinate 8,056 of JANLYH010000032.1, forward strand.
GCTTCTGCCACTGACCCGCTGACCTTCAGATCAAGATTCGAGTTGTTGACAACATCTTTGAGCACGCGACCTGCCTGAGTGCGAGAAACAGCACCAACCAGACTCAGGTCGTCTGTTGCCGACACTGCCAGACAAAGAGGCTGTCCAACCCACCCGGTGGCCCCGGCAATGCATATGTTTAGTTTCATAATTTCAAATCGGACGAAATTGAGTTGACCAGTGGGCTCTCACAGCAAGCCTATCAAGCTGTTACGTCTTGTCCAAAACATTATTCGGACAGGCGGGAATGCTGTCCTACATTTGTCTTCGAAAAATGTAGGCCCTGGCTTTCTGCAGTTCAGGTCGACTGCCGTCTGACTGAGCACACTGCGCTATCAGCTTCTGGTAGTAGACTCTGGCCCGCTTGTGTGCTCCCGAAAGTTCGGCGGCTCGTGCGGCCCCATACAGACTGTTGAAACGGTTCGGTGAGGTCTCAAGTACAGTCTCGTATTCCTTTAGTGCCGGCGCCAACTGGTTCACTTCCATCAGCAAATCACCGAGCATCTCACGCGCCGGAAGAATTGACCCGGGAGTTACCGGATGCTTTTCGGTTGTGTCTTCCAAATCGGCCGCGGCGCGCATTAGTTGTAGCGCCTCATCATTCTTTCCCTCGGCGTGCAAAAGCCAGGCGCTGGCCGTGCGTCGTTGAATATCCACTTGCGTGGCCCAGTCGTAACCAATTTTTACTTCGCTGAGGTTTTTCTGAATCGCAGAAAGTTGTTCGATCTGTTCGCGGGCCGCCGCGGCATCGCCCCCACGCGCTGCACCGACGGCGCGTGCGAAATAAAGATTGGCTTGAGCGAAGGGAAATCGATCCCAGGGAAAATTGGTCGGACGCAGTGTGAGGGCAACGGCTTCATTCCAACGGTGTCTTTCGAGCGCATACCGGGCCGGTATTGCCGACCAGGCATAAGCCGCCGAGAAAACTTCCTGATCAATCTGTCTGAACACAATAACCTCGTTGAGCACCTCCAGGGCCTTTTGATCCTGCGCGCCCTGCAGATATGCATAGATAAGATAGTCGAGCGCATGAAGTTGATCCTGGGCGGCCCAACCCGGATGAATCTTCGTCACTTTTCCTTTTGCGCTGGCAGCCGACGCGAGGTTCGATTGAATTGATTCCTGCCATAACCCAAGCCGCGTGAAGATATGCGAAGGCATATGCAGGGCGTGCGAAGATGAAGGCGCAATCCGCGCATACCGGCGCGCGGCCGGAAGCGCGAGGTAGGCCAGTCTCGGAACGTCGTAACTATGTATGAGGTAGTGAATGATTCCGGGATGGGCCGGTTCTTTCGGCAGCACCCCATTTAGAATCCTGCCGGCTCGCTTCTTGTTCTCGACATACTCTTTCTCATCCGCGACGAGGGCCCGCTCGTTGAGAATGAGGGCGTAAAAGATCGTGGCCTCGTTATCTCGCGGATAGCGACGGTAGACCTGCTGCATTGCTTGCTCGTAGGCGCGGGCGCGAGTGCCATGATTGAGTTTATCCGCATCTTTGTAGAAGCTTGTTAACGCGAGAATGTAATCCCGCTCACGTTGAGTTGGAGCCCCGACCACCCGGGCCTGTTCGATTGCCGCGGCGCCGTTTTTCAAGTCGGCTAAATTCGGTGGAACCCAGAGCGGGTGGTAATAGGTCATCGCTTTGCCCCAGTAAGCCATGGCGCACTTCGGATCAGTCGCGCTGACTGTGGCAAAAGCGATTTCTGATTCCGCATACTGAAAAGAGTGGAGCAGCGCCATGGCGCGATTGAATTGCGTCTGTGCTGGAGCAGTGCAGGACACTGGAAAATTGACGTGTCCGAGCTTTTCTGAAGGGTCGTGCTGGTGTGTCTCTTGTGCCTGGACCAAAGAAAAACTCATTAGACCTGCAAGAGTAGCAATGAGAATCAGGTTGCTTGTTTTCATGGCGCGCCTTTGTTCCCGAAGGAAAATTGCTAATTCCGAAAGCCGGTTCGCTTTTGTGCGGCCTGCCGTGAATAGCAATACTTCGCCCTGGTGAAACTGAAGTAGTACCTGTTATTTCGGAGGTTCGAAACCTCTTCACTGGACTGAAGTCCCTAAGGTTTTGCCCAGGACCACGCGGTGATAAGCCAACCGCTGTCGCCCTTTTGCAACACCACGGTAAGCATCGCCCCGATTTCCCTAACCGGTTTCCCCTTGAGCTTGAAGGTGTAGTTTGCGGGAACGACTAAGTAAGCGCGGTCTCCCGTGACGTCAACGTGCCGGACTTTGCCAAGGGTGACGTGCCCAGCAGTGATACCATTCCTGGCGGCGTCAGCATCGTAGTCATCCATCCACTTCATGCAAGCCCCGGCGCCGCGCCAGTCGTATGGCGCAAATTCGTCGATAATAGAAGTGTTATCTGCGCAAGTCGCCGCAGCCGCCTGTTTGTCGCCCTTGTTGAAGCTGTCCATGAATTGCTGCACCGTCCTCATCGCATCGGTTTTCGGAGATGAGAACCCTGGGCCAACTGCCAGGATCGCCACGGCGAAAGCGATCACAATTTTGCGCATGTGTTTTGTTCCTCTCGAGTTTGGGGTTTTGTGAACAACTATCATAGTGTCCGATAAACTTCAGGTTGTCGAAGTTTTGGTAACGAAGCGGCCTACGACAACGACAGCAACCTCTGATCAAGTTTGTTGGACTTCAAAGCTTGTCTGGCGGCACTCCCTGAGCAATAGCTTTGTCTGCCAGCGTCTGCATCGAGCGCTCCAGTTCAGAAGGACGTCGCCGCACCAGGCGCGCCGCTGTTTTCGGGCGCGCGCCTTTTCTCGGCGACGCTGGAATTATCCTAAAGCGATCGTCGAAGGCGATCTTGAATGGCATCTCAGGAGCAGCCGTGCAGTCTGTGCGTGGCTTCTTTTCGCTCAGCAGTACTTCAAGGTCATTCGCCGCGGTCACACGCGCCGTCATCTTTGTAGCCGGCGGGCTGAAGCGTTTGAGTATTGTTTTCAGAACCGAGGTGTGATCAAAAACAACATTCTCTTTGCTCCCGTAGGCCACTTGTTTTCCCACCCACGGCGAAATCACAAAAGCGGGAACGCGAACGCCGTATTGCTGAAACGCCGGGCGGTCATCGGCCGGAGTCCATTGCCGCGGCGAGACGTGATCATAGAAGCCGCCGTGTTCATCGTAAGTTACGATCAGGAGCGTTCGCTCCCACTGAGGTCCATTGAGCAGCGCGTTGTAAACGCGTCGCACCAGGTTCTGACCGTTGGAAATGTCATGCGGTGGATGGTCATCGTTGGAAGGGCCAGGGTAAATAAGCGTCCCGAAGTCGGGATCGATCCAGGAGATGTTGGTCAGCGTCCCATTCTTTGCCCGGTCGTAGAATTTGTTGACCTTGTCGATCTGCGCCACCAACCCCTGGTAGCCTTTAATAAACCGCAGCGAGGCAATGTCATGGGAATAGTGTCGCCAGCTCACATTCTTTGGTAGGAACTGGTAAAACGGTTTCACCTTCCAGCCGCCAGTTAGAAGTTGGCTATTCGGCAAATTATCTTTCTTGCCGGCAGACTCACCAGCCAGCGCATACATGCGGTTTGGTTGAGTCGGGCCGGGAATGGAACTGAACCAGCGGTCGCAGACGCAAAACTGTTTGGCCAGGTGATCGAAAACAGGGACGCGGTTCGCGTCGTAATAATTCATGACGCGCTCAGGTTGTTGCGGCTTAGGATTGTAGGTGGCGAAGTCTGCGATGAAACCACCGTTATTGTTATCGAGTTGGGCCTTTACATTTTCCCAATCGTGGTGCGGGTCTGGTGATGTAGTTGTTTCGTTAAGCAGCTGAGGATGGTGCGGAGTTCCTTGCGGATACTCATTCACCTCGTTGCCGGTCAAACCATCAACATCCGGCCGATTGCCGAGCAAGCGCAGGTAGCCCAGCATGTGATCGAAGGAACGGTTCTCCAACATCAAGACAACAATGTGATTAATCTCTTTAAGTCCAGCCATGAGGTTCCTCCATGCAAATGAGTGTGAAGCACAAAGTCTTAAGTCGCGGTTGCGAGTCAGGAGTCTTAAATCGCAGCCTAAGGTGCGCGTTTTATCATGGGAGGTGTCAACTGTCGAGAGTATTGCGGTAGGCGGCGACGGCCTCAAGCGCGCCATCGTGCATTCGCTCCGGGCGCACGTAAAGCCAATGCTTATCAAACTCCGCGTCAGAAAGACTCGTCTCCAGCGCTCGTTCCTTGTTCTTCAACCAGGCTTCAACCCACTTGCGCAGTTCCGAGTCCTGGTTGAGTGCGGTTCGCGCCGCATGCATGTTGAGCGGTGTACTCATGAGATCGTTTTCTCCTCCGAAGTGGAATGCCTTACAACAACAAAGTATCTACGCGATGAGCGTGTACCATCTCTTCACACGGCGACCAGGCGAAGACTGTGAAGCGTCCATCCTGCGAGGCGACCAACGCGATAGAGTCGCGCTGGTCCTGTACAAACTGGGCCGCCGACAAGTGCCGGGTGCCGCCAGTTTGCGCCGGGTGAATCACAGCCGGGTGATCGCCGACCACTGGCTCAGTTGCGACCATCTGCTCCACCGGAGCGCTGCCTTCCGGTCGTCGTATCTTGGCGCCGAATGCCAGCACCTCATATTGATCGTTGATTACCGTGGCGCCGTCGACCGCGGTCAGACCGGCAACTGTATCGACCGCGCGGCGCACGGCTGCATCGAGCAAGTTCTCATTCACATCATTAATTTCCTGACGCATCAATTCCGCGAGCGCAGAAAACGGCGGAGTGACTGAATAAAGAATCGGATGCACGATGGACTGTCGCCAGCTCTCCGAACCGGCAGGCACAACCAGCAGTGAGCCGCCGTGAGCGTGAGCGCGCATAGAAGCTGCAAGTTGTACATGCAAATTAAACTTGTGGTCCCAGGAGCCGGGTGAAGTGAAGGGAAGCAAGGCTGTTAGCAACGCCGGACAGTCAGGCAAACTGGCGCCATGTTCGTCCACGATCTTTATTTGTTCACCTTTGAGTACAGCGACATTGGCAAACTTCCCAAAGACGTCACTGCGCCGGTGCTTGATTACCAGCAAACCCGGTTCGATAACTTCCAAAACAAAACAGAGACTCGGGACTTTGCGAGTAGCGCCCCAGACGCGTAATTCGCCATCGCTTGCCCGGGCGACCCCGAGATGAATCCCGGGCCGTTCAACGGCAGGACCGAGCTTCGTAAGAATGTGCGGATTAAGCGGAAGTGACTGCTCAAATATTAATGGCTGCGGCACCTGTTCGTGGGGGAAGAAGGCCAGAGAAATCTTTGGTGATCGTCCTTCTTCACGTCGCAGACTGGCCCAGAACGTAGCATCAATAATTGCTTCGATCGCTTCCCGATCCGGGTTGGGGGCAAATTCCTGTTCGCCACGCTCGCGGGCGGCTGCGATGTGTTTGGCAAAGTGGGCCTCGATGGTCGCAGCCACTGCTCGGGCCGCCTGGTAGGTGGTCTCTCTGCTAGTGTTTGTTACTTCTGTGGTCATCTGGTAACTCGATTTTCGGTGACTAACTTTAGCCTGTTAGTTCACGAAGACAAAATGAAGCAGGGTCCTAAAAACCCGCGGAGCGGGCGATAGCATAAAGCCTGGGGTGGAGCGAAGCGGAACCCCAGGAACCAAGAGGAGAGAATATCCGAAGTCCGCAAAGCGGCCGACAGTCGACTCTTCACGCTTGACGCTTTGTGATCGCAACCGCTATGGCCCACTCCGTGGGCTGGAATTGTTTGTGGATCTTTCACCTGGGGTTTCGCTACGCTTCACCCCAGGCCTTACGCTTCCGCCTGCTCCGCAGGCTCGTTGAAACCCACTCGAATAAATAGTCGCCTTCATTCATCGATCGCAGGTTTACCACGCAGGCGCTTGAGGTTCGCGCGGCGAGCTTTCTCTTCCAGGGTGCGGTTCTTAACACCGGCGGGAACGCGCGTCGGCACGCGTTTGGCGGGGCGGTAGTTTAGTCTC
>JANLYH010000043.1:0-77663 GCA_031365545.1 Pyrinomonadaceae bacterium
TTTCAATTTACGATTCACGATTTACTATTCACTCATGTTAGGACGCCCACAACCAAACGAAGCTGCTTCTTCTTACTCCACTTATATCGACCGCGTGACGAGCGACGATGTAGTGGCGGTGCTGGCAATGCAGTTGGATGAGATGCTGGCCTTCCTGTCCCGCATTTCCGAAGAGCAATCGCTTCATCGTTACGCGCCTGACAAGTGGTCGATGCGCGAACTGCTCGGCCACGTCAACGACGGGGAGCGAGTTTTTATGTTTCGCGCAATGTGGTTTGCGCGCGGCTTCGATGGTCCATTGCCGAGTTTCGATCAGGAAATTAGTTGCCAGGCAGCGGCGTCAGACAAAGTTTCGTGGGCTAGTCATGTCGATGAGTTTCGCGCTATTCGCTCGTCAACGTTGGCGTTCGTCCGCAATCTTCCCGAGGATGCCTGGTTGCGCAGCGGCATCGCCAGCGACGCTTCCGTCACCGTGCGCGCCCTCGTCTACATCGTTGCAGGCCACGTCTCACATCACCTGAACGTTCTCCAAGAGCGATATCTGTAGGAATTTGGCGGCGACCGTTTTGATCTTTAAGAGCCTTGCGTGGATTGTGGTTCGGCTAACCAGGTCTGATGACTAGCCGGTTGATTTTGAAGGTTTACCGCCGCGTGAAGTTTGGTAGCTCGGGCGTGTGTGCATGCGTTGTTGCCACTGGCTTCGTCGATCGTCCGCTTCCTCGATCTCAGCCAGTGCGTCTGCCAGGTTCTCGCCACCTAATTGTCGCATTTTCAGATAAAGAAGTGCCGGAACGATGGACATCAATGGCACGATGAAAACGTTCACGAGGCCGGCAAGTTGTTGGTAAATCTGACGACCCATGGAGCGGTTTGCGAGATGAATACCGCTGTCCGTATTTTTGATAACACTCAGCTTGCCCAGTAGGAAACTGAATAGCACCGGAATCAAAAACTGCAGCAGCGAGACGATGATGATCGTGCGCCACGAACGCGAGGCCAGGCTGCGCGCCCGCTGCCTGGCGGCCTTCTTCTCCAGCCCTTCCATCAAGACTACCGGCGCGTAGAGCGCATAGCGGACTGTGATGACGATGCCTGGAATCACAAACAGTATGAAGCCAATCAGGATACGCAGCGTCATGCGAATTGACGTGTTTAGGAATGGGCGCCAACGTCGCCTGAGCAGAGCAAACGCCAGACGCAGCTCCACTGGACGAAGTGGAGCGAGCGACAATTGCGTGACAATAACAGCCGTCATGCCCGAGATAGTGGCTGCGGTTACGAAGTTCGCAGCTACGTGCAGCAGTCCCACGATCACCATCCCGCAAATAAACAGGATCCGCAGGGCGCCAAACCCTTGAGGTTGAGAGCTCTCCGCCAGTTCAAAAATAATTAAGAGTAGTGTGGTGAAGAAGACCGGCACGTGCGCGATCAAAGAGAGCTTAAGAAACTACCATTGAGACCATCCTGAGGTTAGAGATCACAGATTGTGACCTCTAACAGTTGCCACATCTCAGGGAGCCGAGTTTGATTGGGTTTCCTCTGTCAGGCAAGGTCATTACGGTCGGATGGGATTGCAACGAAGTGCAAAAAGTTCGTTAAGCAGCGACAAGGACAAGTGCTACGGGCACATCTGCCAGGCCCTGATAGCGTCGATCGGCACGACCAGCATCAATATCTCCAACAGCAAGCTGTCTCTGATCCAGACGATCAAGACAAACTCCAACGCCAGAAACACGATTAACGAGCGGCGCAATCCGAGTCGTCGGGCGATCATGAAGCCAAGCAAACAACAGAAAATGTCGCCAAAAGAATTGACGACGGTGTCGCCGTTATACCCAAGCGCGGCGGTCGTCGAACGGTAGCGATCGATGATGAAGTTGGTATTTTCAAAAACTTCCCAGACGGCCTCAACCGCGACGGCGAGCGCAAGTTGCCAGCCAGGTCCCACGCGCCGCAGCAGCCACGCGATCAACCAGAAAAACAGAAAGCCGTGAAGCAGATGCGTGAAGCTGTAAGGATCGAGGAAGTGCTGGGAATTGTTGGCGCTGCAAACCTGGCCTGACCACACCTGAAGGCTCCCACAGGCACAAATCCACAAACGTCCCTCCAGGCGAAGAAGCATTGCCGTAGCAATGAAAGACGCGCCGATCGCAAGGGCCGGCCAGAGTTTCCTTAGTCTAGGCGCGAGCGGTATTTTAGCCATCTGGGTACATTAGGATAGCAGACCGATCGGAATGATAACGAGGTTGGAAAACGAAAAGACTGGAGAACTATTGCCGGTAAGACACGCGACTTCGCGCACTATTCTACTGGCGGGCTGGCGAGCGAGAGGATCGAAACTACACGCGCCCTGCCGTTTTGGCCTTTGGCAATCACACGATAGCCACCGCTTGGCGTGGCGACATTCCAAACTGCTTTTTTGTCAGTTGCGACGGTGGCCGCAGAAAGGCTTCCGAGACTCGCGAAAGGAATCTCTTTTCCCGAACGCACGAAACCGGTAATCCAAACCACACGCCCTTCTCGATCAGCTTGTAATGCAACGGTAGCGTAATTCGTGGCTCTTGTGGCTCTGAGAGCCCAGGCCTCCTTGCGACCACCTTCACGCTCCTGCTCTTGTGCTTCACGAGCTTCTTCTTGTTCGCTTTCCTCGTGCGCGCTGTGCTCGCCGCGTTTACGAAGCCGATCAAGCTTTGCGTGGGCCTGATCGAGAGAGGATCCAATTCCCACTCCGAGAATGGAATCAGGAATTCGCGCTCGTTCGACTTTCTGCGCCGATCCCACAGATGCGGCTAGAAATACGAGCAGGAATAAAAAGAGGCGGACCGGCCCCTGCAGGGAACCGGTCCGCCAAAGTTGAAAACCAAAGACCTTCATCTTGTTTACCTAAGTTAACGGTGAAACTGAATATTACCCTGTGTCAGCACGCCTGAACGAGATGACACGCGTGCACCCGTGATCATAATCGAGAACCTGTCATTCGTTCCCGGCTCACCGTTGTCCTGCACTTTCACAGTAAAGAGAACCATGTCTCGCCCGACGTGGCCTCGACCGGTAAAAGTGACCTCATTCGTCGTTGGGTCGTAGCTGAACGTGTCAATCGAATCAGAAACGAGATGGATGTCTTCACCCTTATCCTGATAATTCAGTTGACCGCTCGGTAGCTTGTCAGCGTTAAAGCCGAAGCTGACCAACTTGTTAAGAATATTTCCACCGCCAGTAACCTTGGTGACGTCTCCGGCTCCCGGTGACGGACTGGGTGACGGACTGGGTGACGGACTCGGACTCGGGCTCGGCGAAGGAGTAGGCGTCGGTGTTGGTGTCGCCCCGCAGCTAATCGTGTATTGCGTGCCGCCGCGAGTTATATCACGAATAGCATTTGCGCCCGACGTGAATGCTTGTCCGCGCAATCCCACCAGAACCGAACCAGCGCCCACCGCCGGACCATGAGTTACGAACGGATTGAGCTTGCTGGCAGAGACTTTGATGGTGATTGTGTTATTGGCGGTGTCAAAAGCGCCACTGTCAGCACTGCCACGCGACGTATATGTTAGCGTGCCGTCGGAATTTCTCACGGCGGTCCCGAAAGTAAACGTCGGGGTGGTGTCCGTGTTGGCGCGCACGAAAAACTGGTCGCCACGATCGGAGAGCCCATAGGTGTAGTCTCCGGTAGCACTCAGTTTGGAATTAGGCGCATTGGCCGTAAAGTTCATGCGCCAGTTGGCGGCTTGAGGCACGACCGTCAAGTTTGAAACCTTCATCGTGGCGACGATGACCGGGTCAGTCGTACCCTCACATGAATATTTAATCGAGGTGACGTCGAGTGGACTGGTTCCTCCCGGTTCACCTAGCAACCCTATGGTCTGATCACCAACGAAGTCAGTGACCTGCTCGCCGCTGGGACCAGGCTGTGCGGGTGGAGGGTTGAGACCCGGTGCGAATGGGCCAGACCCCGAGACTGGCGCCGGGACAGTGCCGCCTTTGATACTTGGGCCGCTGATTTGGCGCGACACATAGGTGTGCCCGTCAAAGTCATTATGGTCGTCAGTGTAGTCGATGACGGCCGCACCCGTTGGGTCAAACGAAATCTGAAAGTAGTCAAGCAGATTGCGATTGGCATTACCAAGCGTGCCGCCTTCAGAGATGTTGCTGCCGTGTATGAAGTGGTCACTGACCTTCACTTGCCGGAAGGTCGGACTGTCCGCAGTTGCGTTGAAGCTCTGCGCGTAAAAGACGTTCCAGTTGGCGCTGTCATTGTTTGTGTTTTCCGTAGTGCCAAACCAGGTGATGCCAACTGAGCCAGGCGTCGGGCCAGTTTCCATCCAGGGCACAACGCTCGTTCGCGTGTCAGGGCCATCACTAACTCGCACGGGTTTACTCCAGGTCGCACCTTTATCTGTCGAATGAACAAGGAAAATATCCTTATCGTTCGAGTAGGCTACGTAGGCGGTGCCGAAGGGAGTGCCGTCATCAGCGACCTTTACGCTGAAGAATAGATGCGCAACCCCGTTGGGGTCAGTCGCAGCCACATTACACGTATAAGTAAGTGGCTCAGAACCAGCCGGCGCAGGAAAAGGCGGTGGCGTGCCAACACACACCTGACCCGTGCTGCCGCTAATGTAGACGGTGCCGCTTGCCTGGTGAACATCAATTGAGCCGGCCTGTCCAATCGCACCGGCAGTCCTCGCCGTACCATAAGTAAATCCGCCGTCGTTTGATCGCTGAATCATCGAAACGGCTGGCTCGAGCGTCCGGTAAAACAGGTAGACCTTGTCTTTGCCGTAGAATTCCTGCCATTCCCGGTCGTCCCCTGGCGCCCCGCCCGTGGCGTTGCCTAAAGGGTTGTTCTGGAAGGTGACGCCCTTGTCTGTCGAACGCTGCGTGGAGATGTTTGCCGCGACCAGGCTGGAAGTCGCCAGAGTTGGTGGAGTGTTAGTGGTCAGAGTCGTTGGGTCAGGGAAACCGACGGCCATATCAACGTCACCGCCACCGTCAGCACCCACGGATGTGGCATCTTCCTCCGTGAATGAATCCGGCTGCCCACGATACACAGGATGACGCATCATCGGATCGTATGAGGGACTGCCGGGCTGCAAATCGAAGTACCAAAGGTCAACGCCTGCGGGCACGCCGCGAATACCGGCGACGTAGTGGTTGCCCAGGTTGTCTGTGCGGCTGCTGGGCTCGCCGTCGCGTCCCGCCGAGGGAGCTTTCACGGTCACGTTTGAGCTGAACGAGATACCATCTTTGAGGTAGTTCGCATTGCGTCCCTGCGGCGCGGCCTTCACTGTAGCTGTGCCGTGATACTGGTCGGCCAGCGGGGTAACGGCGAAGTACAGAGCGTGCACGGTGTATACCCCGGATCCCGTAGCTGTCGGATCGATGGCTGCACTCTCGCTGGTCTGCGGGGCGCCGCCGGCGGAACTGCCAACAATCGGACCCGCGTTCGAGTCCTTGTGAATGTAGAGATCGTAGTCGTTTGCCGAGATGGTCCATTGAATCTTCACCTCGACCAGTTTGCCCGTGTAATCGCCCGGTGCGACGGTCAGCGTGTAAGTATCGCAATTGACGCCCTCAACGCAGGCGCTTTCATTGGCGGCGCCGGTTCCCACTGCTGTGCCATCCCATTGCTGAGTTGGTCCCGCGGGCGTAAGGCTTCCTGCCGTGGGGCTCGACGCGCTAACGGATCGGAGCGGTAATGAAAACATGGAAACAGCTAACAGTCCTGCAAGAAGCAGATTTAGCGGAGCAAAGGAATTCAAAGAAGAGATTCGGAAAGAGGACCTGAATATTTCTCTTTGCCTTTGCTTTCTTGTTAGTTTTGAAAAGCGATTGTTAGTTATTTTGTTTGCACTGAGCTGGCTATTGATCATGCTGAATCTCATGTCGCGTCTACTCCTGTTTCGGCAAATTATGTCGGGGGCTGACTTCGTGCCGAACGACTGCCCCACGCCCAAACCAATCGGCATTCTTGGCCTCACGCCTTAACTGAAAACACAATAGTTCAGCCTAGTTGAGGAATAGTTGAGTTAGCAGTCTTGAGTTTTTAAACTGCTTTTAACTCCATTAGCGACGCCGTTAAGGTGCTAATGCGATTGGCAAGCGCCACTGGAAAGGGCGGCAAGGGAGGGAAGCCCTCCCGGCGAAGCTTTAGACTGGCGGAAGAAGGAGCTGATGTAGTTGTGCCACGTGCTCAGGGACGACGCAGTTTATTGCGAGGCCGAGCATAGTTGCGGGTATAGGTTGGGACTTCGATGTCAGCGGGCAGACGCGGGTCGGGCAAGGGTGCGCCGGCGACAAGTTTGAGAGGAACAACGCCCGCCCAGACGTTAAGGGCGTAGTCTTCATCATCGTCGATCGGCGGGCCAGTACGCACTTTTGCTGAGACCTCAACAAGCGGCAGAGACAAGACGGTAGTAGCTCTGAGTTCCTGCTCAGTTGGCTGGCGCACATCGTTCCATCTACCGGGGATGACCTGCTCAGAGAATGCGAAGAGCGCAGCGAGTTTGGCTTCTCTCTCTTCGACCTTCACGGCGTGTCCGAAAATTACGACGGAACGATAATTCACGGAGTGATGAAAAGCAGAACGCGCCAGCACCAGACCGTCCACCAGGGTTACCGTCACGCAGACGTCAATGCCGCTGCTGAGGACGCGCAGCATGCGGCTGACCTGGGAACCATGAATGAATAGCCGATCATCGACGCGCGCATAACCGGTGGGAATGACAAATTGCTGGCCTTCCATTGCGAAACCTACGTGGCAGATAAATCCTTCATCGAGGATTCCGTAGACGAGCTGGCGATCGTAGACGCCGCGTTTAGGAAGACGTTTCAGAGTAGTGCGCTGTGTTTGGGGGAAGTCCATAGCGCTGATCGTAAATGGTAAACCGCTAATCGTAAAGAAGGGTCAATGGTTAACGGCCATAACCCGCTGGGGGAGGCGACCCCGGTGCGTGTAGAATAATCGTCGTTGAGCGCATCACATCGCATGCTTCCAGGGCCTATCGAACCAGCCAAGCTTCTCAAGCTTGCGGCGGTTGTCGCGGTTGCAATGGCCTTCGGCGCCTGTTGGAGTCGGAAGCCGGACGCGAACGAAGTATCGCGGGTGCCTGCCGGATCGGCGCGCGACGAAATGGGTTGGGCGCTGAGCGACGGAAAACGGTCTAAGGTCGCTGACTATCATGGGGAGGTGCTGGTACTGGATTTTTACGCCACTTGGTGCGAGCCGTGCCGTGACAGCATTCCCAAACTGATCGCCCTCCAGAAAACCTACGGCCCGCGGGGTCTGCAGATCGTCGGGCTGAACGTTGGTGGACCAGACGATCGCGTTATGGTGAGGGGCTTCGCACACGATCTCGGCATTACATATCCACTCGGTTTCCCCGACAAATCACTAACAGACTCTTTTCTACCGGAGGACGATTATGTAATTCCGCAGACTCTCGTGTTTGCACGAGACGGGAAATTACTCAACAGGTTTGAAGGTTACGACAAGTCAGTGGAGCGTGATCTTGAAAAAGCGATTAGCGACGCACTTGGTAAGTGAAGAATAGGTTCCACGCGGCAGGCTTGCTTGTGAACCGATTGAATCTGAGTTGGACCTGTTAACGTCACCAAATCATCATGAACATCAGTCTTAGCTTTATGCCAACTCTCGTTTTTGTGATTGTGATGATATGTTGGTTTGTCTTTGCCGGAGTATTTCTGCTGCGGAAGAAACCTCCCAGTCCGCCGGACCGGAAACGGGAGCCTGGTTCGCTTTTTGGTGTGGCCTTGCAGGGCGTGTCTTACGGAATAGTTTGGGGAGTGCGTCGTCCGATGTTCACGCCCATCGTTTCCAGTAGTCAGCCGCTCGCGATCGCAGCAGGCGTATTATCTATTTGTGCTGCGGTAAGCTCGGTTTTGTTAGTAACAGCGGCTGTAAATACTCTCGGCAAGGAATGGAGCCTGACGGCGCGCCTGGTCGAAGGTCATAAGTTAGCAACAAGTGGAGCGTACGCTTACGTGCGACACCCGATCTATACAGGCATGTTGGGAATGCTGGTAGCAACTGGGCTGGCGATGAGTCATTGGATCGCGCTGCTGGTCGCGCTCGTAGTGTTTTTGGTCGGCACCAGAATCCGCGTAGTCCGCGAGGAGAAATTATTGCGCGAGGCTTTTGGTCCGGAGTTCGAAGACTATGCGCGCCGCGTGCGCGCGATCGTTCCCGGAGTGTATTAAACGGAAGTGCGCTGAATTCACTTTCTCTGCGCAACTCGGTGTTCTCGGTGTCTCCGTGGTGAATAACGTCCAACCACTCGCCACAGAGAGCACAGAGAGCACAGAGGACGCACAGAGACTAGTTCAAACCAGGACACCACGATTAGAGTTAAACACCTCTGGCGGACGGCAAGCTTAAATTTGAACTGAAATGAGTAAAGCGAAAATTCTGGCGACTCTCGGACCGGCTTCGCGCGATCAGGCGGTGATAGAGAGCCTGATTCGTGCGGGCGCTGACGGCGTGCGCATAAACATGTCTCATGGAACTCAGGAAGAGAAGACAGAAGACATCAAACGCGCCCGCGCCGCCGCTAAAAATCTGAACCGACCCCTGGCTGTATTGGTCGATCTCTCAGGTCCAAAAATCCGTACCCGCCAACTCAAAGGCGGACAACCGGTCACGCTGCAAGCGGGCGAGCTATTTGTCCTTACTACTCAGGATATCGTTGGCGATGAAAAGCGAGTAGCGACTAACTACCCGGATCTAGCCCGTGTAGTCGAGCCCGGAACCAAACTCCTGCTCGATGATGGGGCTATTGCCCTCACAGTGGAAAGCACAACCAGGACAGACGTCATTTGCCGGGTTATCAATGGCGGGGTTCTGGGTGAGCGGAAAGGGATAAACCTCCCCGGGGTTTCCCTGCCGATAGATTCATTGACCGAGAAAGACCACGCTGATTTGAAATGGGCGGTCGGGCAAGGTGTCGATTACATCGCCTTGTCCTTCGTTCGTCGGGCCGAAGATTGCTCGCGCGCTAAGGATCTGATCCGAGAGGCTGGGGGACGCGCACCGCTGGTTGCGAAGATCGAGAAAGCCGAAGCGATCGATCATCTCGACGAAATCATTGCCACTGCCGATGCTGTGATGGTTGCACGCGGCGACCTGGGAGTAGAAACGAGCGTGGAGCTGGTTCCGGTTTACCAAAAACGAATTATCCAAAAAGCCATGCAAGCCGGAAAGATGGTTATCACTGCGACACAAATGCTGCAGTCGATGGTAACGAATCCACGGCCAACCCGTGCGGAAGCGTCGGACGTAGCCAACGCTGTTTGGGATGGCACTGACGCGTTGATGCTCTCGAATGAAACTGCCAGTGGCTCTTATCCAGTGGCCGCTGTCGAAACGATGTGCCGCATCATTGAGTCAGCCGAAGCAGGTGGGGAAGCGGAAGTCGACCAGATTACGAAGTGGGCGGGAAAACAATCTGGCCGCGTGAGCCGGGCGCTATGCGAAGCGGCGGCTTTCGCTGCCGAAGAGATGGGCATCAGGGTAACCGCAGTGCTGACTGAGTCAGGTTTGATGGCCCGCCGGCTTTCCGCCTTGCGACCCGGACAACGAATCATCGCCCTGACAAATTCGACAGATGTGCAAAACGAGCTGGCCCTGATCTGGGGCGTCGAGTCGCTGATAGCCCCACACGCTGACACGACCGAAGAAATGCTTGCTATAGGAGAGAAGGTGTTGTTGGAAAGCGGCGCCGTCGAGAAAGGCGAGATGATTGTGATTATGGCCGGGCGACTCTCCGGGTTGGGACTCTCGAGCTCGGTTACACTTTTTACTGTGGGCGGAACGCTGGGACCAAAGGCTTAGTTGACTGGAGCGCCGAGAGTGCTACTCAGCGCGCAACACCTCGTGGATAGTGTCTTTCAGTGAACCGCCCGGGTTTGTAAGACCTGGAGCCTGTTGCGGGTCGCGCCAGTTGTCAAGAATTCCCACCTGATGAACGCACTGAAGTGTACAGGTAGGCGCACACCACTTCTCCGTTTTGTATTCGCGATCGAAGTCAACCATGGTGTAATCCTCAAGCGGAATCCCCGGATAACCTTTTTGCTGGGAGCACCAGTGGACCAGACCGTCTTCGCAAATGTAGAGGTAGCGAGCTCCCGCACGACAACGCCACTCGTAAGGTTTGCCCTCGGCGATGCTGTCCTGAAACCAGTTGAGCCTGGCGTGATCCTTGTTGCCAAGTTTCTTCACCTGCTGAAAGATGTCTTTCTCTTTGGCTGAAAGCGGCTTGAGCGTTCCGTCGCCATCATGAATCACGCCGACCGTTGAAGAAAACCCCAACTCCACGGCGCGGCGCGCTACTGTGAGCGCGTCTTCAGGATTCTTGATCCCGCCGCCGATTACGGAATTGATATTCACGTGGAAGTCCGCATGCTCCGAAAGATAGCGCAGCTTCTTATCAAGCACGCGCAAGCTCTTGCGCGAGACTTCATCAGGCTCAACGTTATCGATACTGATTTGCAGGTTATCCAGCCCGGCCTTGTTCAGTCGTTTGATTCTATCCGGTGTGAAGTAGTAGCCATTTGAGATCAGTCCGGCGATCATTCCATGGCTTCTGATCTGATGGATGATATCGTCCAGCTCCGGATGCATCATCGGCTCGCCGCCGGAAATCGTCACGATGGACGTACCGAGCGCCCCTAACTTGTCTATGCGTCTCTTGATAAGATCAACCGGCACTGGCGACGACGTATGGTCATATTCATTACAGTAACCGCAGGCCAAATTGCAGCGACGCATCGGAATCAGGTGGGCCAGCACCGGATGGTGAGAAGACACCAGCGCCCGGCCGATGAAGCTGAACTGCCGAAGCTTTTGCTGAATGAATTTCGTTTTTCGCATTTCAGAAACTTAGAAGGGAACCAGGCAGTCACCCGACTGCCAACTCGGAATATGAAGTCGCAGAATAGGCGACCGGGGCCTCCAAACGCAAACCCGCCAGGGATTCACCAAATAGAAAGGGGCTCTGATTTGTAGACTCAGAGCCCCGCCTTTGGTTTGTCAGTTACTTCAGCCCTTGACGATTTTTACGTTGGAATCGAGCTTAATATTAAACTCGTCTGACGATATCTTGATGTTCCGTTCGGCTCCGCTCAAGCGCATGGTGGTGGCATCGTCGTTTTTCTCCACGATCTTTGTTTGCACCGGCATTCCTGAGGAATCAACCCAGATCTCAGCGTACTTAAAGCTTGAATTCCCTTTCGGCACGAGGGTCAGGTGGATAGTACTCACGCCACCCCAAAGGGTTTCCTCACGGACATCCTGGACCGGTTGAAACCGCGCTTCGAGCTGCTGTTTCGTCATGTACATCATCTCGAGCACGCCGCCGGCTGCCCCGTTTCCCTTCACGGATCCGGATTTCCCAACGATCGCCGTGTTCAGACGGGGCCGAAACAGTGTGTACTTCCCGTTAGCGACTGCCAAAATCTCATGCTGCGGTCTTTGCCACTCAATACGCACCGACGCATCGCGACCGCTCGCGGGCAAATACAAAACCCAGCCGCTGTAGTTGTCTTTGTCGCGCAGCTGAGCATTGTACTTCTCCATGCTCAGACTGGCTTTAAGGGACTTGAGCGATTGACGATTACGCTCCATTCGGTTCAAGACCGAACTCACCAATCCCGCACTCTGTCCGTTTGCGGCCTTCGGGGAACTAATAAGGGCACTGGCAAGCACAGCCAAAAGAATGCCCAGGGGAACAAATTTCTTCATAACTACTCCTCAAACAATAAAAACCGTCGTATTTATTACTCAACGGGCTAAACATTACCCTGCCAAAAAACCCGGCAATTATAAGTGATGACTAACGGATGTCAACCTCGTAACCCCGAGGCTTGCCATCCTTGTCAGTCACTCTTCGAACGTTAAGCACCTGAACATCATTGCGGCCCATGAAGGTCCGCACTACCTGCTCCACTTGCTGCTTATCCTGTGCATTATCAATAAGTTCCGGCCCAATAAGCAGGGTCGATGCAGCGGGGCTTTGATGCCCCATAAGGCCGCGCCGTTCGCTATTTTCAAACCAACTTTTAGGGGTCAGAAAGATGAAAATCAGAATAACAACGCACAAGACATCCCATTGCCAGGTGTTTCGGGCGTAATTCCAAAAAAATAGCTTTCTTAGCCAGCTCAACAAATAACGTGTCTCAATACTTTCCCGGCGCTAATACGGCAAATCTTACGCCAAAACCATGGCATTAACCGAGGCATTCTAGCCTGTGCCAGAAACCCTGTAAATCAACTATGCGGCGGACTACAACTGGATGCTGGTGGCGGGCTCGACGATATGGCCGTCGCGCATTTGTACAATGTGTCGGCACATTGCTGCGGCCTCGGGGTTGTGAGTGATCATTACGATGGTCTGATTGAACCGGTAATTCAACTCCTGAAACATGTTTAGAACCAGAGCCGAATTCTCGGAGTCGAGATTGCCGGTGGGCTCATCTGCCAACACAATTGCCGGCCGAGTGACCACAGCCCGTGCCAGAGCTACGCGCTGCTGTTCGCCGCCTGATAGTTCCAGCGGCTTATGGTGCAGCTTGTCCTCGAGTCCAAGCAGCTTGAGCACTTCTCGGCGCCGTTGCGGATCTTCTCCACCGTTACCGTGAATACGTTCAGCGAGCCGCAGATTACCCTCGGCGGTGAGAGTGGGAAAGAGATTGAAGCGTTGAAACACAAAACCAATCTTGCGACGACGAATGTCAGTTCGCTTCGCATCAGTCGCTGCGGTCAAATCCTCACCGTCAACAACTATGCGCCCAGTTGTTGGACTCAATAGGCCGCCAAGCAGGTGGAGCATGGTCGACTTGCCACAACCAGACGGACCCATGATCGCCACGAATTCGCCTTCGTGAACCTCGAGTGAAACTCCTCGCAGCGCGTGCACATCAACCTTACCCACGCGGTAGGTTTTTACGAGGTTCTCGGCCTTTAGGATGGTTCTCATCAGCAGTCAGAAAATCCGATTAGTTAACCAGAATAGCGCGGCGCGCGGATTAAGCAGGTTAGCCTGGACGCCTGATGTTAATACACACAGACGTTCAATAGCTACTACGCGGAAACTATCAGGGGCTGACAGTTGCTTTATTTCGTTGACGTGCGTCCAGATCGATTTCAGGCAGTTGCCACCTGTTTTCAAGGACAAATGCTTCAGGCTGGAATTCTCGATCTATGTCAGCGGAGGAGGGAGCCTGGTAGGCAATACTAAGTTTGTAGTGATCATAAGGTCGGGTGATTTCGATGCGGGTTGGTAACTGAACCTGGGCATTTTCGCCCATTGGTTTTTCGTCCCAGTAAGAAACATCCGTTATCAGCAAGCCGCGGTCGTTAAAAGACTGGATGCGGGCCAATCGAATACCGCCGACACGGTCAAACCAGAATCTGCGCAGCAGTCGAGCTTCGCCGGGGCTTGGTTGTGAAAACTCCTCCAGCAGGTAGTAGCCCCTCACCACTCGCATGCCGACTTTGGCTTGCGGGCGGCTGTCTGGCTCTTCCTGATAAAACTCGCTCCGAGAATATGTTAGTCCGCTCTGAGCAACGTCGGGGATGGAATTTATCAACAGCGCTTCCGTTAGATGTTGCGGGCGTAAATTTGAAAGCGCATTAACCGCCTCTTTCGCGTTCATCACCTTTTTTGGTTTTTCGTTAGCCTTCGGGTTGCCATCCAGGTCGTCCATCTTTTCGTAGGTGGCGCTGTTCGTACCCTTCACAAAACGACGATACTTTTCATCTCCTTGCAACACCGCTACCCGAAACGATGCGCCGTTTGAAGTCATCTGAGCGATATCTTTGGCGATAAAAGGGACTTGAATAATTAGATAAATATTGCCGGGTCTTTGCACAGTCAGCAGTCCATCAGCCTGCTTATATTTTTCAGCAATACCGGTGTCGGCAAACGAAGTGTCTTCAAACACGAGGTCGATTTTTCCGTGTACAGAGTGCACGGTGCCCAGCCGGTTGACCTCGCTAACCAGTCGCGCGGTATCTGCTTCGGTTAGAGGCGTAAGAAGTTGGGGTACGACTACTTTCTTGTGTGTCCCGAAAAGGCCACAGCCGCCTGTAAACATCGAGGCTGAGATCAGAATTAGAATTAAGGAAAGCCGTGTTAATGAGCGGGGCTGAACCGAGGTTTGATTGGGCATGAAAAGGGGTCTCGAATAAAACTTCACACATGTGACAACAGTCCCATGAAATTAGAGGGTCAAGCTAACAAAGACGTTTTTCCTTGTCAACGCACCGATTTTCCTATCGGAAGCGTGCCGCATTTGATTGCCAACAGCAACGACCAGGCGGCGCAGGCGCAGCATTTTCACTCAAGTACCAAGGAGTTAAGTCCGTGCTTGTTAGCAAAATTGCAATTGCTACTCCAGAATCAGGCCGTCCTTGCCAAACCTGTGCCGCAGCTTATTGATGGTTTTAAAAACCTGCGGTCTACTGACTAACTTGTATTCGAGATCACGTTTTCCCGGAAAATCCAGCAGCATTATTCCCAGCAGAATAGTCAGAATTCCCTGACCCGGCACACCGGGTATTGACATCACGATTCCAAGGGCAACAAGTAACACCCCCAGAAGATTCTTTGCAAAAACTCCAACGAAGCGTATTGCCGGATGTCGGTCAGTCCATAACTCTCGCGGGTGGTCTTGCCGGAAATAATCTGCCGGAATCCTAATCAGGGTATAAGAAACGATCGCCAAACTTATGGCGAAAGTTACCACGAAGAGCAGAGCCCCAAGTAAGACGCTGTGCCAGGTAATTGAACCAGGAACAAATAAATGCATCTAGTCTCTATTCGATCTTGCGCCGAGCAGCCAGTAAGAGCTGCAACACTTCGTTAACTACCTGCTCCGCAACCTGGGGAAGTTGGAAATCAGGCTGACGGGCTACCTGCCAAAACTCATCAAGCCCCTTCGCGCCTGAACGCTCAAGAGCATAAGCCTGAATCAACAAATCAATGACGTCCGCCGCTTTAACCAACCTCGCCTCAATGCTGGAGCGTTGTTCGTAGTCCTGAAAAAGTGCTTTGTATTCCGACCCGCCGGAACCTAATTCACTTACGATATCGGCGAAGGCTAGTGTTTCTGCACTTTTTCTCGCGTCGGCTCCAAAATAATCAGTGGCCGTTTTCGGCATATCCCCCACGCGAGTTTCGGCCCAATCGTGAAGCAGGGCCATCCGGAGCACGCGTTCGCAGTCAACCTCGAGCCCGCGCGCATTAATCTCATCGGCGAGCATCATGGCGGTAACGCCAACACCAAAAGAGTGTGCGGCCACCGATTCAGTGCCATGGGGGAGGCCACGGAGGGCCCAACCGGTTCGTTCCAGGCCTTTCAAATGTTGAAGCTCGATCAGCGTCGCAAGCATTTCAATACTTTAACGCGCCGGCTCGTGCCAACAAAGCGACGACAGCTTCAGAGCTTGATGCTCACTCGCGGTTCCGCCATCCGCCTCCAGTGCGGTGTGCTAAAACAAAACGGCGACACGATTTCTCGCGTCACCGTTCTCAGCGGACAAATAGTTTGTTGACTACTGATCTCTGTCAGTGCTGGCGCTTGCCGACTGCGTAAGAACGAGATTGAAATTCGTGCCCTTCTCCAGTCGCAAGTTACCCCCCTGTAGTGACAAGACGGAGCTGCCCTCGACTGCAGTAGTACTCGAGTGAGAAATCTGGATCCCACCAAGCGATCGCCCGACGCCGGTTGTAGTGCTGCCGACAGCTCTTGTCGTCGAGTCTACAGTGGAACCGACTGCCGCGCTTGTACCGCCCACCACGCCGCCAGCGGTCGAAGTCGTGGAATTAAGGACACTCCCTGCGCCGCCGAGCAGACCTCCATTGTTGCCACTTGACGATGATCGCGCCGAACCCGCTGAGCTTGCCGAGCCGCCGGCCATGGTGTCATTGCTAAAGAGACCGTCGTTACTGGCATGAGCGCTGGCGTTACCACCAGTGATCGAACTTATGCTGGCAGTAATCGGCATCTGCAATGGTCCCTGCTCCAGACGATCAAACAGGATCCCAATGCGTGACTCACCGTTGCCTTTACTTTTTTGGGCTACTTCTGTTACGTGTCCCACCAGCCGCGAGCCCTTGCCAACGACAGTGTGTCCCTGGGATTTGATTGCCTGTGTCGTCTTCAATACAACTTCGTCTCCAACCTTTGCGCGACGAACATCGACCGTGTTTTGAAGCTGCCCTGCCAATCGCGTTCCTGAGTCAAGAGTGACCCTCTTGCTTGCCTGGCTTGCGGCGGCGGATGTTTGATTGCTGGCCTCAGCAGACCCGCCGCTCTGCACTTTCTGAGCACTTGCAACGAGCGAGCAAGCAAGGGAAAGTCCGAGGGCTAGAATAGTTCTCTTCATTGTTTCACCTCTTGGTTGCGCTTTATTTTGGAGCGCAAGTGGATTTTTGCTGTTGTCAGGGATGAGAGGATTCTAAGAGGCGTTGCCGTTAACTCGGCGACAGCTAGCTTGCAAATTCATTGCAAATGAAATTACGGGAAGAGGTCGGCGCCAGGGGGCAAGCGTTGGGTTGAAGATTGATCCGGCGTGTTCGAGTGTCTAGCAGCCTTCGTGTTGGCAGTTACAGCCTATTTCCATTACGTGCGCTTTCTCGGCCTCTTCACAATACTCGCTGCAATACTTGCTATCTTTTTCTGGCGGGCAATCGCAGGCGGGATGTGCGCATGTATTTTCTAAGTTCTCGGCCATAAAACTTCCCTACTTTCTGGTTGGCTCATACTTGAGCTTGATCCTAAGACTCGAAACTCTGTTGGTCAAGCGCCATTGGAAGTGACTTTCTAAGGAGCCTCGCGCAACACAATCGTCCGTTGTGTCTCGCCGAATTTCAGTATCATTGGTTTGTCCAGTTGAATTGGATGCTCTTCCCCGTCCACGCTTATCAACAGGTTGAAGGTTGCGCGGCTCGAAGTTGAGATGCTTGAGGCTGGCGCATTTCCACTGACCTTTGGAACCAGGCTGTTCGCGACTATTCGCCAGGTTGAAGGCGCACAACGGATGCGAATTCCCGGAGCGTCAGCTTCGAACGCTTCATCAACACTCAGTGCGTCAGCTTTAAACACGCCCTCTCCGCAACGCACCCCGCCGCCATCGTAGAAAGTTACCAAACCGGAAACATAGACGTAGGCAACATTACTGGAGTTTCTGACTACCATGCGAATGTTGGTTACGGGCGAGTCTTCCGAGCCGTTGAGCACCGTAGTTTTTAAAGTTGCCTCCAGTGCGGATGCGCCACTGGTGTCCAGCGCAATGGCGTTCTCGGAAAGCGCCACGCGCTTCTCAGAAGACTTCGACTCCTGGGCCGCGACGCAGAAACAACTGATCAGAAAAATTACGCCAAGCAGAATCACTCTCATAAACATTCGTCTCCCTTTGAGGCTGCTAATTTTGGACGGTAGCCTTGATTCTAGTGCCGCAATGCCCCGGCAATCAATCCAAATGGGATAAGGTGCCGACGTTATTAAAACTTAACCGGCGTTTACCCGCGGTAGGAACCGCGCGCCGTGCGGCAATATGTAACCCCGGTGGTCGCCGCTTAGCTGATCCAGTGCTTCCGTCAGCGAACGTGCCGGCAACATTCGCATGCGACGAACAGATTCTTCCGGCAACTCGGAAACGAGTTGAATCCGGTAGCGTTCGGCCTTGGTTAGGAGTGACCAGGCGGTTTGTCCGTTTACTTCATACTCGTTGCGAAGGCGATTCTCGAGGGCATGCGAGTCCTTCTCCTCAAACCACTTGAGAAAAGCCGGCTGGCCAAAGCCGTCTCGACACTCAGCCAGCAGCATTATCGTGCCGCCTTCGACACAGGCGTAAGCTGCAATATCAAGCGCCTTGTGTGCCTGAATAAGATTGATATCGTAGGGCGAACCGCCACAGCTAACAATAACAATCTCACGCTTCCCGTCGAACTTTACGGAATGGCTACCGAGATACTCAGCGCAACCCGTGCGATGGGCTGCGCGCCAATGGCCCGCGTAAATGCGAACTGCCCGGCCCCGTTCATCAACCACGCTGTTGATTGAAAAGCGTGGCTCGATAAAGCTCGCGACTCGTTCACACTCTTCGTGGACGGCGTTGCCATCAAGCAGGGCAGTGCCAACACCGGCGCGACGTCCACCAGTTTCGAAGTCGAGCGCGAGCATGTGGGTGGCTTCGATCGTGCGCGCAGAAGCTAGTCCCGGACAAATTGATTTGCGCCCACCGGTGAAACCCGCGAAGTAATGAAAACCAATGGCACCGGTTATGACGACATGAGAAAAATCCTTGAGCGCGCGGTTGAGTTCTACCGGCACGCCTCGATCCGTAGTTCCCAAAAGGGTCATCTGGGAAGCATCGTAGGCGTCGTGATCAATTGTCTTAACTCGCTGAGCGATGAAGGGTGTCAGCAACTCGATCTTTTCTTTAGGTGTTACCGGTCGATGTATTCCCGTAGCAAAAATAATTGCGAGGTCCGCGGGTGACACACCGTTCTGAATGAGCCGGCGCACCAGCAAGTGCAGAATTTGCGCACTGGCGGTTGCCCTCGTGGCATCCGAGACGACGATTAAAACCGAATCGTTGGGAGCGATCAGATCTTCAAGGGGAGGCGAACTGATGGGCGCACTTAAAGCCTCGCCGATTTCCACGTCGGTTAGTGGCTGGTCGCCGTTTGAACTTCGCGACAATATTTGAAAGCGGTCTTCGCTGAAGGTGAAACCCACCGCGCTCTTGCCATATCCCAGTTGGATTTCTGCCATTATGCTGCTCGCGGGATTCTATTGAAGACGAGGCTCAAACGCCAAAGTCCAGGAGGCCGCGCTCGATGACATGCAACGAAGCAAAATCAGCATTGCCGGCAGTGCGGGCTTCTGAGAGCCACTTTCGCAATTGCCGGGCCTCATCGGCAGATGAGATACGGCAGGCACCAGTCAACGCGAGCGTAACCAGTGCATCAGGAGCGCCGTGAGTTACCAGCGCCGCTTGCAACGCGGCTTGTTCGCGGAGATCAAGCGTGAGCAGGAGTTTGATTTCCATCAGAGGTTGAAACTAAGGACAACCCGAATTCCGAAAGTTGGCGGCGCTGAGCGCCCCATTAGAGAGCATTTAGCGATTGCGTGATATCAGCGATTATATCTGCGGCGGCCTCAATGCCAACTGCAAAGCGCACTGTCGCTGATGAAACACCGGCGGCTCTTAGTTGCGCTTCAGAGAAGCCTGCGTGCGACGAATACAAGGGATAACTTGCCAACGTTTCCACACCACCGAGCGATGGAGCGGTGCGCACGAGTTTGAGAGAGTTGAAAAGCTTCTCAACTTCCGGCTCGCCTCCGACGACATCTATAGCTACAACTCCGCCGAACGCCTGCATCTGGCTACGGGCCAGCGCGTGGTCCGGATCATCTTCCAGGCCGGGATAATAAATTCGTGCCACTTTCGGATGCTGACGTAGAGTTTGCGCCAGCAGCAGCGCAGTGTCGCAGCATCTACGCATGCGGACGTCTAACGTTTTCATTCCCCTCGATAAGAGATACGCGGCCGCGGGGTCCAGCGTGGTGCCGGCCATAACGGAGACTTGGCGTACGCGAGCAATGAAGTCCTGGGTTCCCGCAACCGCCCCTGCAGTCAAATCAGAGTGTCCTCCCAGATACTTCGTTGCACTGTGCATCACGGCGTCAATTCCGTGAGTGATGGGTTGTTGCAAGACCGGAGAGGCAAAGGTGTTATCGATGATCGATATTAACCCGGCCCTTCTTGAGGCGTCCGCAGCCACGTTCAAAGCGACAATTCGGTTTAGTGGGTTAGCGGGCGATTCGAACCAGAAAACTCGCGACCTTTCTCCAACCAGGTCAGGTAAGGCTGCAATTTCGTCGAGACTGATAAAACGAGAACGAATTCCGAAGCGGCTAAAAACTTTGGTAAGGAGTTTGACTGTGCCTCCGTATACCGAATCGCAAGCCAATACTTCGTCACCCGCCTCGCAGGCTGCGGCTATTGCGCAAAAAGTGGCAGCAGACCCCGATGAAGTGACCACACAAGCTTCGGCGCCCTCGAGCTCCGCTATCTTTCTTTCTGCCTCGGCAACCGTTGGGTTCGCATAGCGAGAATAGAAGTAGGCTTCCGGCAATTCGCCGCGCGCATACCGGCGCATATCTTCGAAGCTTCCGAGGGCGAAAGTCGCAGAATGGACAACGGGAGAAACAATCGCGCCGAATTGCTGTTCAGCAGTCCTCTCGCCGCCATGCACAGCAACGGTGGCCGGCGACAGTCCTGGGTTTTTTTCTGAACTGCGTGGACTCATCTTCTCTGAAAACTCCAGCGGCAGGTTAGGGCGCGCTTAGCTTAGCAAATTCGACTCGTTGGCAACAGGATGTTGAATCATCCGTTACAAAAGCAAAGGGGCCATTTTCATGGCCCCGTAAGGACTGCTTCAATTGGCTTGGGCGTGAACCCGGCTGGGTTTCAAAGCGGCACGATTCAATTACAACGCCGGAACTCCCAGGGTGCTCTTGAAGTCTTTATACAGATCGTTGTACTCACGCAGTCGGCGTTCGATCAGTGGCAGCAACTCGGTGAGTTCGCTGACATTGACTATTGCGTTAACGTTGTTAAGAAATGCGGCGTGAGCATCCATGCTGCGCAGTGAAGGCGACAGCAATACGAAGAATAGACGCCGCCGTTGAGCGGGTCTCAGTGTATTTACTTCGCGCGTCACGAATAGCGCTCCCTGTTCCGTCGGGTCAAATCTTGGATCCAGCAAGACAACGTCTAAAAGGTTCTCACGCATGCGGTCAACTGCCTGTCTCGCGTCGTTGGCTACAAACACTTGATAGCCATTCTCTGCCAGGTTAAGGGCAACCGACTCGCGGTAGTCTTCCGGAACACAAACCAGCACTTTCCGCGGATCCCAGGAAGGCCGAGCGTAGCTGGAGTTACGACCCGGTGCCGGCTGATTAATCAGACCTGACAACAACTCAGCCAATCGGTCTGCTGATGCTGCCGGCATCGGCTCCGTGGCGTTCTGCTTGAGTTCAAATAGTGGAGCAGGATTCGCAAGCTCAAAGCGGGGGCTTTCGCCAATAATCGGCCCTCCGCCAGCGGTAGCGTCCTCTTGCGTTTGATTGGGCAAGCCCGTATCCAGACTCGTATGACACTTTGGACAGCGAATTACAAAAGGGCGTGATGGGACTTTTGTCTCATCGACCTGCAACCGGGCCTCGCATTTTTGGCAGAGAATAATCATGGTGGTTCTAAAAGGAGAAAAGGTTACTCCATCATGCTGAGCATGGACCCGGGATCTGGAACGGTGGCCATCGGAACGCTTACACCGCGGTTCAGGTAGCCTTCACCGATCGTTACGCCCTTTAACTCCAACTGCAAATTGTTTTGATTGGTAGCGAAAGCCAGACCATCTTCGAGCGACACTATGCCTCTCTCAATGAAGTTTCGGATTACAGTATCAAAGTCCTGCATACCATCCAGCTTTCCGTCCTTCATAGCGTCAAGCAGGGATTTTCCTTCCGCTTCACCAGCTTCAATGTACTCGCGAGTTCGCGGACTCGATCGCAGTATTTCAACGGCTGCCACCCGTCCCCGCAGGTCCTTCCGTGGGATCAAGCGTTGAGAAACGATGTATCGGAATGTTTGTGCCAGACGAGTTCGGATAACGGGCTCCTCGTTCTTTGGATATAGTCCGATTATTCGATCAACGGTTTTGGATGCATCTATGGTGTGCAGCGTCGAAAGAACCAAGTGACCCGTTTCCGCAGCTTCAAGCGCAATCTCTGTTGTTTCGAAATCCCGCATCTCACCGATGAGTATTACTTTTGGCGCCTGACGCAGTGCTGCTCGCAATGCTGATGGGAAATCCTTTATGTCGTGGCCTACCTCGCGTTGATTGATAGTCGAGTTCTTATGGGAGTGAAGATATTCGATCGGATCTTCGATGGTCACAACATGGTAATGCTTTCTCTCGTTGATGATGTCGATGATCGCTGCCTGAGTTGAACTCTTACCGGAGCCGGTCGGTCCCGTCATCAGCACCAACCCATTTTTCAATTCAGCAATATCGGCCAACTGGTCTGGAAGGCCCAGCGTTTTCAGCGTGGGAATGTCAGTGGGGATAACGCGCATCACGATCGAGTAAACGCCGCGCTGCTGAAACACGTTGACGCGAAAGCGAGCTCGTGAAGGAAGAGAGTAACTAAGGTCTGAGGTTCCGGTTTGAGCCAGCTTTTCCGCGGCGTCAGGATTTCCCTGCATCAGGGCCATCGCGATGATCTCTGTCTGGTAAGGCGTGAGTTTTTGCATCCCGAGCGGCTGCACGGGCGTGAGTTTCCCGTTTATTTCAACCTGGGGAAGCTGACCAACCGAGAAGTTGAGATCGCTGATTTTGTCGGAGACGAGCAGCATTCGCTCGATGATAGGAGGCAAATCGAAAAAGCTCATTAAGTTGAGTCTCCGGGGGGGAAGGTTAGGAAAAGCGGAAACCAAAAGCGACGAAACCGCAGTTGGCTTAGGGATTCTGGCGCATAACAATGACAAACGCAAGTAAAATCCGTTGTTAGCGGGACGGGTTCTGTCTTGAGGCTCCAATGAGATCTCTGATTTTGCCGGGAATATCGCAGGGAGTGGACCAAATATCGCTAATTACGGCGGCGGCGTCCGCGCCTGCGTCCAGGACGTTCCCGATGTTTCTGGCCGTGATGCCACCAATCGCGACTATCGAAACTGAGATCAAAACTTGGCGTAGACGACGCAATCCGTCGAGGCCAACCGGCGGGTTTGCAGACTCTTTTGTGGCGGTGGGGAAGATCGGGCCAATCGCTACATAATCAACGGGCATTTCTGCTGCGAGTTTCGCCTGTTCCAAGCTATGGGTTGAAAAGCCGATCAGTACATCAGGTCCAAGGACTAGGCGCGCTGCCTCGGCGGGCAAATCTTCCTGGCCGAGATGCACGCCATCGGCCTTCAGTGCGAGTGCGATGTCTACCCGATCATTGATGATGAGTTTGACGCCCCGCTCTCGCGCAACGCGTAAAGCCGCTCTTGCTTCGGCGTAGAACTTCGAAGGAGCATCAGCTTTTTCTCTGAGCTGAACCAGTGTCACCCCTTGGTCAATCAACTGGGTGACCTGTTCAGCGTGTGAGAGCCCGGAAAGATACCGGTCGGTAACTGGATAGAGGCGAGTGCCGGCCAAAGCCTGGAGGAAGTTGGAACTCATGTTCCCCGAGTTAACTCTCTTTCTTCTTGGGCCGTTCATTGGAACGAAGCCCGCGTTTCCGCAGTCTAATGTTTTGGGGAGTAACCTCCACTAGTTCATCATCGCCAATAAACTCTATGGCCTGTTCTAGCGAGAGCTCTTTGGGTGGCACAAGGCGCATTGCTTCATCGGCTGACGCCGCGCGCATGTTGGTTAGCTTTTTTTCCTTGATGGCATTTACGTCAAGGTCAACGGCGCGCGCATTCTCGCCAATTATCATCCCTTCATAGACCTTGATTCCAGGACGAATGAATAGCGTCCCTCTTTCCTGCAGGTTGAAGAGAGCATACGTCGTGGTCTCTCCCGTTCGGTCCGCAACTAATGAGCCGGTGGCGCGCCCGCGCAAAGTTCCCTGCCAGTCGCCCCAGCGTAGAAACATCGTATTAAGCAGACCGGTACCCTTAGTCTCCGTTAGAAACTCGTTACGAAATCCGATCAAGCCACGAGAGGGCGTTTCAAATTCGAGCCGGACTCGGCCCGTTCCGTGATTGACCATTTTCGTCATCTGGCCTTTGCGACGCCCAACCGCCTCGGTGACTACGCCGATAAACTCCTCCGGACAATCAATCACAACCTGTTCGATCGGTTCGAGAGTGCGGCCGTCGCTCTCGCGCGTAATGGCCTCCGGTTTGGAGACCTGCATTTCGTAACCCTCGCGCCGCATCATTTCGATAAGAATAGACAACTGCAATTCGCCCCGGCCGGAAACCTTAAACAATTCGGGTGCTTCACACTGCTCTACGCGTATGGCGACGTTGCCCAGTATTTCCTTGTCTAGACGTTCCTTCAACTGCCGCGAGGTGACGTACTTCCCGTCTTTTCCGGCAAAAGGAGAATTATTCACGCCAAAGATCATTGAAATGGTAGGTTCATCCACAGCAAGACTGGCCAGAGGTTGGGGGTTATCAACCGACGTAATAGTGTCGCCTATCTCAACCTTGTCGACGCCAGCCAAGGCCACAATCTCGCCGAACCCCGCACGCTGAATAGGCTCTCGCTTCAAGCCTTCGAATGCGTAAAGTTGCGAGACGCGCACTTTTTGGAATGAACCATCGGCCTTCGCGACCGAGACCTGATCACCCAGCGCGATCTCACCCGAGTAAATTCGTCCGATTGCCAAACGGCCCACGTATTCGCTGTAGTCGAGATTTGCGACCAGTAACTGCAAAGAATCATCTCTTAACTGTTTGGGCGCGGGAATCGTCTTCACGATTTGATCGAACAGTGGTTTAAGGTTGGTTGATTCATCGGTCAGCAGGTGTTTGGCGATGCCGTCGCGCGACACAGAATAGAGGATAGGAAACTCGATTTGTTCGTCGGTGGCATCGAGATCGAGAAACAATTCGTATATCTCGTTCACCACCTCTTCTGGGCGCGCGTCTTGTCTATCGATCTTGTTGACTACGGCGATTGCCGGCAGGCGGGCCTCGAGCGCCTTTCGTAATACAAACCGAGTTTGGGGCAGACAGCCTTCGGCCGCGTCGACCAATAGCATCACGCCGTCGACCATTTTCAACACGCGTTCGACCTCGCCGCCGAAATCTGCGTGACCGGGGGTGTCGACAATATTGATCTTCACATCTCGGTAATGAACAGACGTGTTCTTTGCCATGATCGTAATGCCGCGCTCGCGTTCGAGATCCATCGAATCCATAACGCGCTCGCGAACTTGTTCGTTGTCGCGAAACGTTCCTGACTGTCGGAGCATGGCATCGACGAGCGTCGTCTTGCCGTGGTCGACGTGAGCGATTATTGCGATGTTACGGATGTCTTTTCTTTCCTGAGTCATTATTGCCCTTACATAGATGAGATCGGTCTTAAATCGCCCTTAGAGCGAAACCACATATCCTATCACTTTGAAGTGAATAACTCCCGCACAGCTTTGAAAGCCCGAGGCGGCAAGGTTGGGTGACAAGACGATTCGGCTGGATCACACCGCGCTCAACTATTAAAAGCACCGGTTTGTTGGAGAGCTTCGTAGAGCACGATACCCACCGCAGTTGCCAAATTCAGACTACGAACTTTTGGATTGCGCATAGGAATCGTTAGGCATCTGTCCCAATTTGATTGCAAGACCTCATCAGGCAGGCCACGCGTCTCTCGGCCAAAAACCAGGCAATCCTTTGACTCAAAGTCCCAGTCAGCGTAGTTCCGATCCGCCTTGGTAGTCAGATACACGAAGCGCGCCCCAGGAAGCGATTCGTAGAAATGTGCGAGGCTGAGGTGTCTTTGAAGATCTACTTCCGGCCAATAGTCTAAGCCCGCCCGGCGTAGTGCCCGGTCATCCAAACGAAAGCCGATGGCGCCGACGATGTGCAGAGGGACGCCGGTGGCAGCACACAAACGTGCCACATTGCCGGTGTTGGGTGGAATCTCAGGTTCGACGAGCGCAACGCGAATCATTGTGATCAGCAGATAAGAAAAGTCGGACGCAGTGTTGAAGCAAACCAATCTCCAACTACAAAAGGAACGACGAGTTTCACTTGAATCTCTCGTCGTTCCTTTTGAAAGGCCATGCTGGCCTCAGAAATTTGTGTGCGCCAGTTGAGGGTTGCGGTTGAAACGTCCTGAACCGAACTATCTCTTCTTGGCTGCTTTCTTCTTGGCTGCCTTCTTGGGAGCCGCTTTTTTCGCGGCCTTCTTCTTTCCTTTTTTAGTTGCCATTCTTAGTTGCTCCTTCTTTTCAAGTTTTGTAGGTTTCGAGTCGTGACCACAAGATATTGCGCTTGCTTGTCTCTTGTGGGCTAGTGTAAACGGCGCACAACATCTTGCTATATAAACGCAAACGTCCACAATGTCAACAACTTATTACTCCTGGAATGAAAAATAATTTTGCCTGGCGGTGACGCGGACCATGGTGTTGAGAGCCAGTTTTAGGACAAGTGAATCGCGAGTGGTTACCTAACGCGCATAGACTTCACCGCTAAGCCCAGACTATTCATCGAAGATAACGGCACTGTCAATCGTTGCAGGGCGTCAGTCTCGGAAACATCTTGTACGTTGTGTAGTTCGCAACTCAGCGGAAGAGCGGAGTAAAAATCCAACCGTCATGTCGATCAATGCCGTAGTAGTTCATGACTGACTTACTGTTGCTACCGGTGGAGACACCGATGAATGGTCCAGTGGAATTATCGTCGCCGCTTGATGGTGGACCAGTCGAAGTGAAGCCTACTGTCGGCAGCACCGGCGGCGCCATAACATATTCTACCAGTTTGAGTTGCGGGTCATTGGTGGGTGGGCGGACATTCCCGGCAAACAGTATTACTGACTGCTGAAAGTCAGAGAGTTGTGCAGAATGTGGTCGAACTAGACTCCACTCACCGGAATCGGAAAGCGGATTGCGCGCTGCCGATGGTCGAAGGATCTGAACCTTTTTTGTGTTGCGAGGCAGACCCTCAACAAGTTGTTCGATGGACGTTGGCAGACCGTTGTCGCCGGATAAGTTGCGTTGTGTGACTTGCTCGGCGTAGTAAATTCGAATCGCATCGGCTACTTCTTCGCCGCGAAAGATCGTCTCGATCTCACGTTCACGCTCCGCCTGCTGACGAAGACTCGGAGCCGCGGCGAGGGCAAAAAGAGCAAGCACAGTCATCAGCGCGAGCAGGGCGACCAGCATGTAACCCGCCTCGGAACGTCGCGCCACACTTGCGGCGCGAGCGACTGACGGGTTAGATGCCTGACGTCTCGCTACCCACATCTTGTGGTATGGTCCAACCCTATGGCTCATCATCTTCGCTATCAACTTTGGGAGTAGGGCGCTGGAGTGGGTTGCCTCTGTCGCCCTGGGCCGTCATGGCGAGCGTGTGTTTGATCTTCAAAGTGCTATCGACCAGCACTACTTCTTTCTCTGAAATACTAGTGACGCGAAATCTTCCTGCGAGGAGATCTCCACGTTGTACGTTTAGAGTGTCCTTGTTGTTCTTGTCTTGAAGAATGGCAGTGTCGATGTACCGAGGCGTACCAATGATTCCAATGTAAGAATAATTTGGTGTGGGCGGCGCGGTCACACTCAGGGAGGCCGTGTTTGAATATATCTTGCCATCAGCAGATCGCAGCATTACCTGGCGGCCGCCGGGATTCGCAATAAGCGAAGCGGGGACAGTTGCCGAAAGCTGCTGCGGACTTACATACCGAGTAGCTAACTCGTTGTTGTCGATCAACACGTGCAACTGCGGTGTAATCTTGTCGCCAGTAATATCCAGGGTGAACTCGCCAGTGCGAGCAAATACGCTGGAGGGCGAGAGGCTGGCAAGCAAAACGGGTGGCGTAGGAGTCGGTGTTGGCGTAGGGGTCACAGGCACCTGAACGGGTTTTACTGGAGCCTCGTAGTAAACAAAAATGTTGCGGCCCGCTTCCGGCGCGGACACCGGCGGATGATATACGACCGGCCGCAACTCGCTCGGGTTAGTTCCCTGGAGGTCGACAACTGTTTGTGGCTGGTTTCGGGCGGCAGTAGCACCACGCGCAACCGAGGGCGTGGGTTGACCAGCCGCACGGGGTGTGACTTTGTTAGGACTGCTGCCGAAGCCGAAGAGAGTCCACCAAAGGAACAGAAGGGCAACCAGCCCCAGGGCTCCCGCCAGGATCAGTTTGTTTCGGTCAGCCGGATTTCGAATGTCGCCTATCTGCATAGGAATCTGTTAATGAGCTGTGGCCTGATTCGGGTCAGCCGGTCGAGCCGCACGTTGGAAGTACGTCGTCATTTCAAGGTGCAGGGTAACGAGAGAGCTGCGTGCTCCGCTGTTTGGGTCGCCTCCGGTCTGGAGGGAATTATTCGTTTCGGTTGACCGCTCCAACTCTACGCTATTAATAATGATGAATTGCCTACTTGTTTCCATATCTCGGATGAAACGTCGCAGGCTCTGATACTGACCCTCAACCGTCACGCTTATGGCAATGCCCGGATAGATGCTCTGCCACTTCGTGTTGGCGGATCTCGATCCGCTCGTTCCGCCTTTCGAGTTAGCAGCTTCAAGTGGCAGGTAAGTTGGCCCGGAGGTGTTTCTTAATCCGTTCTTGCGAATTAGGGTGTTAAGACTATCGTAGAGGCCCATGCGGCCGCTATCAGGACCGAGCAACTGGTTGCTCTCAAACTCATCAAGGCTCTGCGTGATCTTCTGAACGGACGCTTCGGTGCTCTCACCTTCATGTACAACTCCCTGCAAGTCTCGCAATTGTGATTGAAGGAGAGATCGTTCGGACAGGAGACCATCCAGACGTGTGTTTGCCGGCACCAAAAAATACAGATAGCTCACCACAACAAGCAGTAAGATAAGGACGCTGCCAGCGAGCCCAATGATCTCGGCCGGTCCGAGGATTCGCTGTTCCCGCGAGACGCGAAACTTTTGAAATCCGGCTCGTATTCGATCGCCGTTTGCGCTGCGACGAGCGGGCGGCATTGGCTCACTCATCGGTTGTCACCTCTTGCAACGTCGTCATTAACTGGAACTGTAGCCACGCTATCGGTCGGCGCTCCCGCCCTTGGCCTATATATTACGTTTAGTTCGTATTCGGCGCCGCTTTCACCGCGACCGCGCTGCAGGTTCTGGGCCCGCAGTTCTGCATGAAAGACGCCGGCGCGATCCATGGCCGCTATCATGTCCGTCACGGTGGCTGGGGTTTTAGCTACTACCGTCAATTCCAATTCGGCGACGGTCGCATCGCCTGTGTTAGCCACGCCACGGACGGCGATTCTCTTAACACGCACACTGCCTGGCAAAGCCGACTCCAGGTCCGCAAACAAACGCGACCAGGAGAAATGCTTACGATCGACGAGTGTATGCGCCGCACCCAGGGTTTGCAGTTGCTCAGTGGTTAGAGCGTTCTTGACAGCTTGAGCTTTTTGTCGAAGTTCAAATTCCTGGCGCTTCAGGCCATTAATGTCGGTTTCAACACTCACAGCCTGGGTTTTTGACCGGCTGGTCGCTCGCACGATGAAAACGAGGCTGATAAGTGAAACAACGACAATCACCGCAGTAATAATCCACGGAAGCGAACGATTGCTGAAGGGTTTACTCGCGAGATTGAGCTTTGTAGCCATAGGTTTCGGGTAAGAAATTACAAGCGAAGCATACACGGCTCGACAAATACACCGCAACTTTGGTTAGCCCGGGGTCAAGCCTCCTCGGGATTACACGCCATACCAGCGTCGGTGTTTCATTTATCTAAGGCGACCCAGAGTTAAAGCTCAGGAGGTTCGCCGGGGAGGCAAAGGATTCTCGGTCACCGCGAGCGAGGGTCGATAGGCACAGATTTGATTTCGCCCGTTTCGCTTAGCCCGGTAGAGCGCTGAATCTGCGAGTTCCACCAAATGAATCGGATCAGTAGCGTCGTCTGGATAAGCAGCGATGCCGATACTAATGGTAATGCGATGGGTGGCTTGAGTGTCAGGCGCATCCCGGCGAATGACAGGAAACTCGTATGCTGCCATCGCCGCGCGCACCCGCTCGGCGGCAACGAGGCCTTGAGCATAATTGGCATCCAGCAGGAAGGCTGCAAACTCCTCACCGCCAAAACGTGCAGCAACGTCTCCAGCTCGCAGGGCCTCCTTAATTATTCGGCCAGTTTCTTCCAACGTCTGGCTACCAACAAGGTGACCGTAACAATCGTTGACTTCTTTGAAGTGATCCAGATCCATCATGAAGACACAGAAGGGTCGCGAGTCGGCTTCGGCGCGAGCCGACTCACGTCGCAACTCTGAGAAAAACGACTTACTGGTCAGCAGACCGGTAAGCTCGTCGTGCGCAATCAGTCGATGGATCTGCTGTTGAAACTCTCGATCTATCTCGTCAAGCAATTCGAAACGAAAGAGATGTTCACCGATGACGATTTTGTCGCCGTCGTTTAGTAACACTTCAGTGATCGGCGCACCATTCACCAGCGTGCCATTGGTAGAACCAAGATCTGTAATGTGGCAATTAGTTTGATGCGTAGCGGGATCCGCCCGGCTGGATATGCGAGCGTGCAGGCGTGAGGCTCGAGAATCGTTTAGCCTGACGTCGGCTTCGATAGCGCGCCCAATTATCACCTGGTCTCGCTCCAGTGGAATAGCCACCGCCATTAGCTCGCCGCGCAAAGAGACCAGCGCGGGGCGTCGCTCCTTTTGTGGAGACTTGACGCTGTTGCCAGCCGGTTGCAGCTGAGTAGCGGAGAGTTCGTCTTCGTTAAGGTCTTGGCTGGACATCAATTCGGCTTAGGAGGCCAATAGGAGTTCAACGCTCGCAGTGAACGCCACTGCCGACAATTTCGGCGTTAATCTTAGCTCGCGGCCATTACAGTAGCAATGATATTCCTCGTGCTTTCGCTGGCCGTCCGGACCAGCTAAGCCGCCCTCGTAGCGCTTATTGGTCTACTCCTATAAAATCATCATCAAGAAAGTCAACCAGCTGGACAGAGAACGATTGAGGTATCGCTGCCAGGAAAGGAAG
The DNA here is from genome assembly GCA_031365545.1 of Pyrinomonadaceae bacterium. Lineage (GTDB taxonomy): Bacteria > Acidobacteriota > Blastocatellia > Pyrinomonadales > Pyrinomonadaceae > PSRF01. The sequence continues at coordinate 30,725 of JANLYH010000043.1, forward strand.
AGCGGTTGCAAGAACAGCAAACAGCAAAATGCCCCGGGTCCGAAGGCAATTTATCAGTAGAGCGCGTGGCGGTCGCCGAACTACCAACTGAGTGGGGCGATTTTCAGATTGCGGGTTATCGTTCGCTAACCAGCGCGGAGGAGTTTGTGGCTCTCTTTAAAGGAGAGATGCGGCGCGACACCCCAACCCTCGTGCGTATCCACTCGCAGTGTTTGACTGGTGACGTCTTCGGATCCACCAAGTGCGATTGCGGAGCACAACTGCACCAGACGATGCGGATGATCGAACGGGAAGGGCGCGGCGCTATTGTTTATCAGCAACAGGAAGGACGCGGCATTGGCATCCTTAACAAGATTCGTGCTTACGCGCTGCAGGACAAAGGGGCAGATACCGTAGAGGCAAACGAACAACTGGGTCTGGCGGTTGATTTGCGCGAATATAAGCAATGCGCCGAAGTCCTCTTCGATCTCGGGCTTTGCCAAGTGCGGGTAGTTTCGAACAATCCCCTCAAATTACGAGCATTGGAAGAAGCCGGTTTGAGAATCGTCGAGCGAATCTCGATCGAGGTTGAGCCTACAGAAGAAGCGGCGGGTTATCTGCGAACGAAGAAGGAAAAGCTGGGACACTTGCTGGACCTCAATTTGAGCTAAACCTGATTGAAGTCTGTTTCGTCCGCTCAGGCGCAGAAATTCCGGAGAGTATTTTCTACTTTGCTACCGAGCTAATGTGCGGCCAGGTTTGGCACCTGAATCCACTCCATAGCACTGCCAACCCTTTCGCTCTTGAGGTCGCGCACACCCACTCGCACCTGGAACAGGCCTGCAGGCAACCACCCGTGAAACTCATAAACCGCTGGACGATTTGGGAGTCCTGAGTTTTCAGGTGCCGGCAAAACTTTAAAGCGCCCGACAAAGCTGGTTAGCGGTTTCCCTTTATCATCATAAAAAATTCCGGCGATATCGACATCGGCAGCCTGGTTCCCGTCACTGAGGTCAAACGTCAAAGACTGTCGACTTATTTGAATCGTTGCGTCAACGCGAGTTCCTACCCCGGGCATTTGCGCCAGGCTGAGCGATAGTTGAGTCGGGATTTGCCGTTGTGAAACAGGAGCGTCGACGATTAAACGCATGTCATCTTCACGCGTTTTCGTAGGATCCTTTTCAGATTTCTTCCTGAGTGACAAAAGCGGTAAAGGAGCGGTCTTGAAATAGCTTTGACGAAGGCGTACTGTCAAATCGGGCCGGCCCACAATGCTCACTGAGATGTTTTTGAACTTACCTCTCTTCTGCTCTTCACTATCCGGGCTCCACGCGAGCAAGTAATAGTCAGCCGTCTCATCAAGCACCTTATCTATGAACTTAGCCATTGGCGCGTTGGTGTTGCGAAAGGCGCGTCCGCCGGTATCCGCAGCGAGCGCGTTAAGGCCGTCCTGCGACGCAGAAATCTCACCGATGGATGTGCCGGCGGTCATGCCCTTTGAATCTACCGGTCTGTTATTGGTGACGTCGATAAAGTCACTGACGATGCCGCGCGCATCGAGTGTGTAAATAACGACACCGGCCCGACCGGCAGTCTCGGTAATTCGTCTGATTCTGTCGCGCGAACCCGTCTTGACGTCGTTCAAGTAAAATCCGTCAGAAACGAAAAAGACGAGCTTGCGTCCCGGCAATTGACTGGCACTTCGCATCAGTCCTTCCAACAGGCGCAGGGTGTTATCTGTATCGGGTGCGGCCATCGTCACAATCTGTTGAGCGCGTTCCTTTACAAGTTGTCTGGCCGATTGCGGCGAGACCGTACAGCCAAAGGCTTGGGCGCAATTCTGTATTAGTATTTGCTCGGTGTAATAAACGATTGTTTGTTCGTCGCCCTCACGAATTTTGAGAGCGATGTATTCCGACATGGGCGGGTTATCCGTGTCTATTTTGGTGTTCGTGCGATAGTTGAGGCGCGCAACCGCGGAACGCAAGGCGACCTTGTCATCCGTAAACTGCTGGAGGAAACCTATTTGGCCGCTGGCTGAGGTGATTGCGACTTGATCGTGTTCCACCATGCCGTGATCGATGAAGTCGAGCAACGCTTTGCGAGTATTCACAAGGCTGGTTGGCGCCAGGTGGAGATCATCGATAAAGTAGATTAGCGTCCGACCATTCGCAACCGGGGCCGGTTTGGTTGGTGAAGCAGTATTGATCCCAGTGCTGTCCGATTCCCGCTTCGTTTCTTCACGAGCAGTCCCTGACGCAACACTCTCAAAGAAAGCAATGCTTCGTGGCTTGTTGTCAATTTTTAGAACAAACTGCTCGGGCTTCAAACCGCTCACGAAGTGACCTTTCTTATCGAAGACCATGGCGTCTGTTTGCACGAGTTCGGTGTTAACGCGGATTACGTCGTCGGCGGGAGATGGTTGCGGCTGGTTCGGAGGGTTTTGCCCCATCGCCGAAGTAACAGCCAGAAACAGGCCTGCGACAACTAATATGAGGTGGCGCCCGAGGCGGCGTTTGAAGACGCTCATTTAATTTTTATTGCTTGGCGCGCAGATCTTTGATTGTGCCTCTGATTCGTTCGGCGTCAGCGGCCTTCGGATCCAAACGGAGGTATTTTTCCAATTCGTCGGCAGCTGCGGTGTTCTGGTGGGTTCCGAGATAAAGACCGCCCAGATACTTGTGAACCAGAGCGATGTTCTCCCCACCGTTACTGACCGTAAGCTGGAGCTCTTTTTCAGCCTCGTCATAATGCTTTGTCTTGAGGAGCACCATCCCAAGATAGTAATGAGCGCTGGGGCCTGTGCTCTTTAATTTGAGAGCCTCGCGCAGGTGGGTCTCCGCCTGGTCTAACTTATTCTGGTTGTAGAAGGCGATGCTGAGATTGAGTTGTGCAGTCGCATCAGTCGCATGCAGTTTTAGCAGTGCCTCGAACGCCTCCGCAGCCTTGTCCCATTGACTGAGTTTGAGATACTGGAGGCCAAGTTCATTGAGGGCGAGCGCAAAACCCGGGGATGCGGATACCGCTTTCTCCAGTAACTCCACCGCACTCTTAGCGTTTCCTTTTTGTGCGGCTGCCACTCCTTTTTGATAAAGGTCGATGGCGGGCTGCGGCACGTTAGCAAACGCCGGATTGGAACTGTTCGCCTTGAGCCGCATTTGCACCGCGACAGAAATCACATGGCCGCCACCCTGACGGTCAAAACTCACAGGCTCGCGAGACGTTTCATATTCTTTGCCACCATCCACTACAACTGTGTAGTCGCCAGGGGGCAGACTATTGAACCTGAAGACCCCGTCCTGATCCGTGACGGCCGAGGGAGTGGTGAAAACGTTGCTACTCTCCAGTCTAACCTTAAAAGCTGAGCCTAAGATTGATTGACCGGCCGGCAGATAAATATGCCCTTGAATTGTGTTCGCGCCCTCACCGGGGATGTCATGCGAACTACCTGGGTTCTGAGCGTTAACGGCAACGCCGCACGAGAGCAATAGACAAGCTACAAGAGCAAAACCGGAGAAAGCTGATCGTCCTAATAGAGCAAGCGAACTGAGTTGATTCGCGAACATAAACTGTCACCCCGCTTCTTGAAATTTGTTTATCGCACCCCGACTCCGCAGATCTTTGATAGTGGCGCGCACGCGTTGAGCATCCGCGGCATCGGGGCTCAAACGAAGATATGTTTCCAATTCTTCAGCCGCCCGGCCATAAGCCTGTTTTTTCCAGTAGAGCCCGCCAAGGTAGTAATGCGCCAAACTAAATTGGTTGCCGCCCACCTCAATCGCCCGCAGCAGTTCCTTTTCAGACTCGTCATAGTTCTTAAGATGGGTTAGCGTGAGTCCCAAGTACATGTGCGCGGTGGGTGAGAAAGCGTTGTGCTTCAAAGCCTCACGCAGATGCGTTTCGGCATCAACAAATTGCCTTGCCTCCAACAACGCGACTCCCAAATTAAGCCTGGGTATGAAAGCGTCAGGGGTGAGTTCTGAGGCAGTTTTCAGAGCTTCTACAGCCTTGTCGGCGTGGCCCAACTTCAGATACTGCACACCTATTTCGTTGAGTGCCAGGGGAAATTTCGGATAGAGCGAAACGGCAGCCTTCAGGCTGTCGATCGCCTTCAAAGCATCACCGGACTGAGCGAGCTCGACGCCCTTCTCGAATTTCTTGCGAGCGGCTTCCGGAACCTCCGCAAGCGCTGCATTCAATACGGAGGCCCTGGCCCGATCGGCTACGCGTTTTGGTTGCAGGTGCACCATGACGGAATACCTGCGTGACGTGCTGGGAGCGGGAACCCCCGACCGCGAAAGGTTCACATCATTGTCAATAAAGACACTCTCGCTGGCAGTTTCATATTCGTCGCCGGCGTTAACCACTACGGTGTAATTGCCGGGAGCAAGCGCTGAGAAAATGAATGAGCCGCTGCTATCTGCCAATACCGAAATCTCGCCGGCCGTGTAGCTCTGGAGCTTGATTTGGATAGAGCCTTCGGCGCGCCGACCTGAAGGAAAGAACACATAGCCCTGGATAATATGATTACCACCTGTGCCACTTGAAGCTCTCCCACTCCCTTGGGGAAAAACAGACACCGGCAGGAGAAGCATCAGGATAAGGAATGACAAGAAACTCTTCGCAGGCGCGTATTGGTTTCGAATATGGGAAGAGTGGGCGCAGGGCATTGGGTACCTCCTTATAACAGCTCACCTGAACTCAAGAACTCAAGGGGGGAGAATTGTATTTAGATTCAAAGAAGGAAAGTTAGTTAGTACATCATAGTTGAAAAAACAAACGGGGAGAAGCGCGTTTCAGCGCCTCTCCCCGAGGTTAAGAGCAATGGCTATCGCCCGACGGCGAAGCTTATTGCTTAGAAGGTGAACTTAGCACCAAACCTGAACGCCGAGGGAGCCTGCACCAGCAGCGCCGATCCATAGAATGGATTGAGCACTGGAGCAACGCCCGAGACGCCGCTATTAATACTGTAGGTTTGATCCAGAGTTACAGCACGTTGACTGTTGAAGGCGTTAAACCAGTCTCCAGATAGGCGTAACTCCCGCTTCTCACCAAGTTTAATCGGGTAGTAGGCGCCTAGATCCAAATTCATCGTTGTTGGCGTTCGGGTTGAACCGACGCTGTTAACGTAATTCGGGAATCCAACCTGAGTTGCCGAAACGGTCGGAACAATGGCCGTACCGCGTTGCACCGCGAACCCTTCGTTGTTTCCATAGATGGGGTGCGGCGTCAGTTGGTTGAAAGGCGAGCCGGATTGCGCGTAGAAGTTTGCGCTGAGCAGAAGCTTCCACGGGGTCCGATAGCTGCCGTTAAACTTGAACTGATGCGGACGATCATTCGGCAAGCGTCCATACGTGTTGTTGAGCAGGCTCTGAAGGTCGAACAGCGAAGTGATGTTCGGATCAGACTGTCCGTTGTCGTTGCGGAACAAGCCTTCGTAGTTACCGGTCAGGCTTGAGAATACGTACGAAGCGATAAACTGGTAGTTATTTGCGAAACGCTTCGTGGCGGTAAACTCAATGGCGCGATAGAAGCGCTGAGCGCGGCCAAAGCACTGTGGTGCACGGCCAGTCGCTGGATCACCAGCGCAGGCAAATGCCTCAGTTGTGCCAGGCTTATTGCGCCCTGGGTTAAAGATGAAGTAGGTATCACCATCATCAAAAGACCCGTCTTCAATCACGTTTACCATCGCGCGATAGATTAGCCGGGAGCCCAAGGTCACGTTGCTGTCGCCAACCTCGACCTCGCCGCCAACGGTCATCTCGCGAATGCTCTGAGGCTTTAGACCCGGATCAAGGGGTGTAGCATCAGATCCCAAATTGGTTGCGCCGGTGCTGACTCCACGAACGATCAGGGAGCCGGAGGGCGCATTCAGTCTATCAACGTTAAAGTTCTTGTCAGTCTGAACATCGCCACCCGCAGCGCGGACATTGACGTCTAGAGGAACAGGAACTTCGATGAACTGAGCATAGTTAGCGAACAACTTGCCCTTGCCCTTTCCGGTGAAATCCCAGATTAGACCAAACCGCGGAGCAAGATTGTCTCTGAAGTTGTTGAACTTGATGTAGCTGCCGCCACCGTTGTTATAGCCTTGCTGGTAGTCCCAGCGAGCGCCATAGCTAAACTGCCAGTTCGGAGCAAACTTCCAATCGTCTCCGACATAGAAGCTCTCCACGTTGGTTTTAGTCTCACCAACGAGCTCGAAATCGCGAACACGCGTGGTATTCCTAACCATGAAGGGGTTGCCGAAGGCTTCCGCCGTAGTTATCGCATTCGCGACCGGATTCACCGTAAGGCCTAAAGCCGCCAATGTAGCCGCCGGAATGGAAGATACGCGAGTGACACCCGCGGAGCTTGGGCAGTTAATTACCGTGCCCCGGACGGTGCAAACCAACCAGTTGTTGGTGATGCGCTCGCCGTTTGTTACATTCGCAGCCCCGTTTGTGTTCCGCAACGGGGTGCCATCAGAGTTCGTGCCACCAGGAGTAAACGCGTAGGTGACAGCAGGTCCGCTCGAGAGCGTGTTGATTTTGTACCTGTTCGTGAAGTACTCAAAGCCCCACTTGACCGTGTGTTTGCCCAAGATGTTCTGCAGGTGTGCATTGATCTCGTAGCGATTGCGGTTTTGGCTTGAAAACAGTCCAAAGCCTGGGCCACGCGCGTAGCCGCGCTGCAATGAGCCACCCCGGCCATCGACAAAATCAATGAAGCCGGTTCCGAGACAGCCAGAAGCGGGACAAGTGACCCCGGTAGAGACTGGAGTCAGAACCGTACCACTCTTTAGCACCGCAAAGTTGTCGGCAATCAGCGGCGCCGAAATCGCCCTTGGAATGGTATTGGCCCTCTGGAAGTGCAGACCAGCTGAGAACTCAGCGATGAAGTTGTTGGTTATCGTTGAGTTGAGCCGAAACGCGTAGTTATGACCACCGGTCTGTTGCGTTCCCTGGAAAGCGGTGATGTCGCTGCCGAATCCGTTGACGTTATTCAGCGCAGCGGTTGCCAGAAACCCGTCAACCTTCGTGAAATCACCAAACGTGGATGCCGTGAACGTGTTTTTGTTATTCAGGGCCCAGGTGAGTTTGCCGGCATAGAAGGGAATGGTTACCTGATTCGAAACCGGGTTGTGGAAGGTTTGCGTCAAATAGTAGTTATTGCGACGCTGGGGGTTGAAGGCTCCGAAAAACCAGAGCTTGTCCCTCTTAATTGGACCGCCGACGTCAACGCCGGCGTCAACTTCAGAGAAACCATTGAAAGCAGACCCTGTAAACGGGAAATTCTTAACACCACGGACGAGGCCTTTTGTGGTTCCATAACCAAAAATGTCGCCGTGAAACTCGTTACCACCGCTCTTGGTGATTACGTTAAAGATTCCCCCGGTCGACTTGCCATACTCTGGGCCGTAAGCACCGGTTTTGATTTCGACTTCCTGGACGAACTCAAAAGGAAGATTTGCGCCCGATCCACCAAATGCAGGGTCGGTTGTGTTCACGCCGTCCAGAATGTAGTTGTTCTCGGGGCCCGATGCGCCACCCACTGAAGGGTCGCGGTCACGACCGGTAGCGTCGCGCAAGCCTGAACGAGTCACTGTTGGAGCAATCGTGTAAAGACCCTGGACCGTTCTCTGCGTCGGGAAGTTCGAAAACTGATCCGACGAGACGTTGGTACCTGAGGTGTTTTGCGTCGTGTCGACCGCCGCGCCGCCATTATCAGTGACGTTCACGGTAGCGCCTACCTGGCCAGGAGTGAGCGAGATATCTAACGAAGAAGTTTTGGAAAGATTGACTTCGACGTCTTTCTGCTCAAACTTGGAAAAGCCTTTTCCCGCCGCCTCGACCGTGACCATGTATTTCCCGGGGGGGAGATTCAGGACGCGGAAATGGCCGGAGTCGTCTGTGGTAGCCGACTGGGCGCTGATCAAATTCGGACTCGTGACTTTAACCATTGCCCCCGGAACCGCAGCTCCGGCTTGGTCAACGACCGTGCCCTCGAGTGAACCTGTCGTAGACGACTGTGCATAAGCGCTGAGCGAGAAGCACAGAACGAACAGCGACAGGACTATAAAGCGTATGCTGTTTTTCATACTTAGCTGATCCTTTCTTCTAATTGGTAATACTTGTAATTGCCGCAGACTGAAACCGCGCGTTCCGCGGAAAGCCAAGCCCCGAAAAAGCGGAGCGCAACGGCATGATCATGATTCCCTGGAGAAACTGCATAATACGTTGCCCCATTTTGCAACTCGTATGCCCTCGAGCTTCAAGTACCTAAAGCCTTGAATTTCACCTGTTTAGCGCCACCGCTCTCGGTCAAACTGACGCCTCAAATCCAAAATATTGGGAACAATCCATAAATCACAACCGGCCTTGAGAATCGTGCGAGCACCGCGTCCCCCGGGGTTTCTTCAGTTCTCCACTCTGCTCTGTTGCCTTTCGGTGCTTTTGCAGGTATTAAGAAAACCCCAAAATGTCTGAACGAATCTATCGCGATCCGGTCCACAACATCATTCGCCTGCGCACTGACGATAGTGAAGGCGAGCTAATGATGCGTTTGATCGACACGCCGGAGTTTCAGCGACTGCGGCGCATCAAGCAGCTTGGACTGGGGCTTTATACCTATCAGGGCGCTGAACATTCTCGCTTCACACACTCGCTGGGCGCGTTTCATTTGATGACCCGCGTGCTGGATCGCCTCAGCGAAAAACACGCAATCAACGAACAGGACCACACCGCGGCGCGAGCGGCCGCTTTGCTTCACGACGTGGGCCACGGCTCGTTTTCGCACGTCATGGAAAAGGTGCTCGGGCTCCATCACGAGAAGTGGACCGTGGAAGTGGTGCTCAGTGAGGCAACAGAAATCGGGCAACTGCTCCACTCTTATTCGGCCGCGTTGCCGGCAAACGTAGCGGCAATAGTCGAAGGCAAGTTTCAGCCGGCGGCTCTGGCCCAACTCGTTTCGTCGCAACTCGACGTGGATCGGATGGACTACCTGTTGCGCGATTCACTGATGACCGGGGCGAAGTATGGGATTTACGACCTCGAATGGATTATCAACGCCCTTGCCATAGACGAAAGCCACGATCGAATTTACGTAGCCGCGCGAGGACTGTATGCCGTTGAAGAGTATTTGCAGGCTCGCTACTACATGTTTCGCCAGGTCTATTTTCACCGCACGCTGCGGTCAGCAGAGGCGGTGCTGCGAGCGATCCTGCGACGGGCGCTGACGCTTCTGGAGAACGGTGAGCCCGTTTGGCATGCACCGGGTACCGCCTTTGAAAAGGTGTTGCGCCGGACCGACTTGTCGGTCACCGAGTATCTGGAGGTAGACGACTCTGACGTTCTGTTTCACGTCAAGCAGTGGCAACGATCGTCAGACGAAATCCTCGCGGACCTCAGCAAGCGCTTCACTGGTCGCCGGTTGTTCAAGGCGATCGATCTGGATATGCCGGAGGCAGAGCAGCCGGAATTCCTGGCGGCGGCGCGGGAATGCGTGGGCCGCGCCGGTTACGATCCGGATTACTATTTCATCGAAGACCGCGCAAGTGATGTGCCGTATTACAACTATTACACGGCGGAGGGTGCCGAGCCGAAGAGTCGGATTTACGTGGAAGACGGTTATGCACGGCCTCGCATTCGAGAGATCAGCGAGGTTAGTGAGGTCGTGCGCGGCCTGCAACGCGGGTATGAGCTGCACCGGGTTTGTTTCCCTGCTGAAGTGAAAACCGACGTTTACAAGCTCTATCACAAGCTGACGCCGAACAATCGCTCGTCGGTGGCCGGCGAGTAAACGCATTCGAGACCGAACGGGAGGTCTCTCGGGAGATCATTAGATGGCCAGAATAGCAAACGTCGATATAGGAGCGGCCGACCAGTCAATCAGGGCAGTCCTCAAGGCGCAATCAAAAGACTGGGGGAATCCTTTACTCAATCACCTTGTTTATGCGCGCCGGCCCTCGATCTTCCGCGGCGCACGAGCAATGTGGAGCGGCATCGAAGCTTCGGGATTAGTTGATTCGAGTTTGCGAGCGTTGTTAAATCGCCGCGTCGCCTCGCTCAACGGCTGTGAGTTTTGACAGGACATAAATGCTGCCGTGAGCAGCCGGCTCGGAGTTTCTGACGACAAGATTAATGCTCTGCCAGATTACGCGACCAGTGGCTTTTATTCTGAGGTTGAACGCCTGGCGCTGGAATTTGCTGACGCGATGACAATTACCAATCGCGAAGTCAGCGATGAACTGTTCGCGCGACTTCGTAGCTTCTTCGATGACGATGCCCTGGTAGAGTTGACGGCGACGATCGCCTGGGAAAACGCTTCCAGCAAATTCAATCGCGCACTCCGCGTACCGTCTCAGCAATTGTGGCAGAGGCACTAATACCTTATCGACCGGAGACGAGTTTTAGAGTGTTGAATTCCATCAGGCCTGATTGCCGTCTCGGCCTCTACGTGAGCGGCAGCGCGCTGTTGTTGCTAAGTTTTCTGGTTGTCGTGACCGCTCGCCCATTTCAGCAGCGCCACTTCGCCTCACAGCTGCCGGAAAATGCGCGTCAAAGAGTTGAACGGTTACCAACCCTGGCGATTCTGGACTTCGGCGATTCGACGTTTGCGCGCCTGTCCGCCGATAAGTTTTCCACTAATCTCAAACGCCAGGCTGGCGGCTTAGTAGTGATGGACCGTGACCAGGTTCGCGCGGCAGCTCGCGGGGCTGGTTATGCAGGGTCGATCAGTCTGTCACGCAGCGAGGCCCGGGACCTCGGCGCCGCGCTCGGATGCGATTTTGTAATCCTGGGCGACGCGCAGACTCTGCGGCGTTCGCCTTCTACCGGCCCGGTCTATTTTGAATCTTACGCTTCGATCTTTTTGGTGAGTGCGCGCACGGGAAAACTTATCCGTTGGGAACGCCCCAACTATCGCGCTGCTACTGCTGCGGTCGCAGAACAAGCGCTGCTCGCGCAGTTAACTGCGGGTACTGCCGATCCGCCATACACGATCTTAATTCATCGGGCGCAGGAAGATGAACGCGGCGAACGCGAGCTCACCACAGCCGATCAAGTTCCAATCATCGAAGCAGCGCCCGATGATGACAAGAGCGCTGCCGCGGAAGGGCTACGGCTGCCGCGCCCGTACCGACGACTAATACCGCCTTACCCCGAATCCGCCGCCGCCGCCGAAGCAGAAGCGACCGTCGACGTGCTTGTCGATCTGGATGCTGAAGGGGAAGTGAGGCGAGTGGAAGTCGAGCACTGGGCCGGCTTTGGGTTGGATGAAGCGACCGTTGCCACTGTTCGGCGACTGCATTTCTTTCCAGCAATGCGCAACGGCGTCGCCATTCCGATTCGCGTCATGTTGCGCTATAACTTCCGCAAACCGGCACAATAAAACGCAGAGGCAAAAGGGAAATGGGTAAAGACATTCAGGGAAAAAGGAGAAGGGACGAGGGCAAGAGATCCCGCAGTTGCTTAACGATCTGCCTGTTGGCCGCGCTTTCGTTTTACTCGTTCCCGCTTACCCCGTCCCCAATTTTGCGGTCGGTGCGCGCGGCGCGGAATGATGCGGCATTCGCTTCCACCGCAGCGCGCGAAAGCCGACTCGCGGTTTTCGACGATGCCTGGAACCGAATTGACGAACGGTATTACGACCAGAAGTTTCACGGACTTGATTGGGACGCGCAAAGAACAACCTTTCGCCCGCTCGCGGCAGAAGCTGAGTCTAGCGCCGAACTGTACGCAGTCTTGCGCCGAATGATTGCGTCACTCAACGATCCCCATACGCGCATCTTTGCGCCCGAGGAAAAGTTTGACTGGTGGCACCCTCGTTTTGTCACAGTCGGCTTCACGATTGCTGAGGTCGCGGGACTGCCGACGGTTAGCAAAGTCGATCACGAGTCTGCGCCGCAACGAGTGGACCTGCGCGCCGGCGACGTTATTGAAACGGTTAATGGCGAGGCGGCAATGTCGCTGGTCAGGAATCGGCTGAATAACGTGGCTAACCCTGCCAACGCTTCAACTCGTTTTCGCGTGTTCGCAAAACTGTTGGACGGGCCAAGCGGAACGCCTGTCGACATTGCCTGGAAGGGTAAAGACGGAAAACAAAGATCTGCTCATTTCATTCGCTTCTGGCAGGAGCGCGAACTCGGTGTTCATGTTCGGCGCGAGCGGGGAGACCTTGCGGTGATTGAGATTGACGCTTTTACCAAACCGATCGCGACTGCGTTTTCGCTGAGTCTGCAGCAGAAACTACAGGGCGCACGAGGGTTGATTCTCGACCTGAGAACCAACGGTGGCGGCGATGCCGAGGCGATGAGCGATATCGCGTCAAGCTTTTTGGGGATCGGCGCCAATCTGGGCCAGTTTACCGATCGTGCGGGAAGCAGCTTCACGATTTCAACCCACTTCAGATCTTTGTTCCTGCCCGATCCGCTTGCGCAAACCAAACTTCCGGTGATCATCCTGACCAGCGAACGCACCGCAAGCGCGGCAGAGATCTTCGTCGCAGCGCTCAAAACTTCGCGTCGCGCAACCATCATCGGCACCGAAACCTGTGGCTGCGTGCTCGCCATTCGTAACAGACATTTGTTGCCCGACGGAGGGTTGCTTGATGTCAGCGAGCTCGACTATGAAACGGCCCAGGGCCAACGTCTTGAAGGTCACGGTCTAAAGCCTGATGAGACGGTTACCGTTGAACGAAACGATCTTTATTCCGGCCGCGATCGCGCGCTGGAGTTGGCTGTCGACAAAGCAAACCAGATGACGCGCATCCGACTCTCACGCTGACGCCGTGAGCTACCTACTCTGTTCGGTGCGCTCTGCGTTTCTTCGTTCAAACCGCGATTTGTCAACTGGATAGTCTGGAACGGTGAAACCTGGTTCGCCTCGGGTTACTGCGACAGCCTCGCGAACAATGTGGACGACCCCATCGCTTGCTTCTTCCATCCTGAGCAAGTTGTTGCCCAATTCCGGCGCTTCCCAAAAGGTAGTGCACTGGTCACGATTCTCGGTGCACCGCTCAGACACGACCACGTCATAGCCTAACAGCACATCATCGCGTACGTAGTAAGGCCCAGCGCTCTTACGTGTTTGTTCCATCGTCATACCCTGAGCAATCAACGCGCCTCCCACGTAGTTAAGTTTCTTGTTAACCCCATCTACGACCACCGCGCCACCCTCCTCCGTCCCGGCAAATGTTGTGTGCTTGCCATTCGTGTAAATAAATTCCTCCAAAAACTCGCCGTTTGCTTTCACCTGGCGTTTTATGACGGCGGTGAGCAGGCCGTGTTCCCCGAAGGTGTAGTTAATGATAAAGCCGGACCGCAGCGGCAACTTTGCGGACTTTCGGCTATGACTAAACGCGATGACGCCCCCCAACAATACCGCCACCGAAAATACCGTGACAAATACTTTTAGCTTCATTTTCTCATCTCTCTTTTTTTGTTAACCCGGGAAGTTATTGTCCGCAGAAACTTGAGCACCATCTCTGACAGCAGAATGAACCGAAGTCACAATTTTCGGCCTCGGGATTGTATGTTTTTCCGCAAGTCACTTCACACTCAAAGCTCGAGCACGACTGTGGACATTGTAGAGAGTGCGCAAATTGTTTCGCAGCCGAAATCAGAGCGGCAAGTCGCCTCGGTTTTTTGGGGCGCAAACGATAGGACGAGCAACATCACACCGAGGATGATTGCTAGCGCGTTGAAATGTTTGAGTCTTATGCGTCGCCTCCAGCGAGGTGGTTGGATTTCGGGAACTGGGCGATCTGCGAGTTGAATATACTCTCGGACTTGCTTGAAAGCAAGAGTCACAAGCGAGCCACTGGCGTGTAAATGGGGTAGTTCTCTCGAACTCCATCCATCTGTTGTCCGCATGGCTCATGGTATGATTTGCGGCGAAGTAAGTAACCCCCGGGTAAATCAATAATGCTTTATTTGTCGCAAGTGTTGGGTCGCCCTATCCGCGATCTCGAAGGCGAACGTGTCGCCACCGTCAAGGACGTTATCGTGCGTCTTGGCGAGGACGATCATCCTCCGGTGATGGGTCTCGTGGCGCGCTTTGGCCGGCGCGAATTCTTCCTGTCCCGCTGGCGCATCACCGAGCTCAACGAGCAGGGTGCGCGGCTCAATTCAGACAAGTTGAATCTTCGCCCCTTCGTGCGCCGCGACGGCGAAGTGTTGCTCGCGCGCGACGTGCTCGATAAACAACTGATCGACGTTGACGGCAAACGAGTGGTCCGCGTGAACGACGTGCAGCTCATTGAAGCCGCGGGAGATTTGCGGGTCACGGGAGCAGACGTTAGTTTTCAGGGACTCTATCGACGCCTTGCACCGGGCGGTTTTTTTGGTACCCGCAAGCCAGTTGAAGTGCTGGACTGGGCTGACGTTGGTTACCTCGCGACCGATGCGGCGACAGTTCAGCTTAAGTCGTCGAGCGGCAAACTCGCACGCCTTCACCCGGTTGAAATTGCGCGACTCGCTGAAGCGCTTTCCTACCATCACGGCTTCGAGGTGGTTGAGTCGCTCGATGACGAAACCGCCGCCGAAACGCTCGAGGAAATGCCCGCCGAAAGACAGGCGCGCATCCTCGGCAATATGGACGGGGAACGCGCGGCTGACATCCTTGAATGGATGTCACCTGATGAAGCGGCCGATGTGCTCGGCGACTTGCCGGAAGAAAAAGCAGAAGAGCTGCTCGGTCTGATGGAGGATGAAGAACAAGCGGACGTTGCGGAACTATTACCCTACGAAGACGACACTGCCGGCGGCCTCATGACTACTGAGTTTGTCACACTGCCGCACCGCTTGACTGTCGGCGAAGCACTGGCGCGCTTACGTGAGATGGCGGAAACGCCAAACATGATTTATTACCTCTACGTCGTCGAAGCTGAAGATTCATGGAAACTGGTCGGCGTGATTGCGCTGCGTAGTCTGATCCTGGCTGACCCGGCAATGCCCCTCGCCGAGGTCATGAGAACAGAGTTTCAAAGAGCACATCCGGACGAGGCAGCGGATGAAGTGGCACAGAGAATCGCCGAGTACAATCTTCTGGCCTTGCCCGTGATGGATGAAACGGGAGATATTCTCGGAATCATCACCGTTGACGACGCAATGGAGATCCTTTTGCCAAGAGATTGGCGACAACGCTTGCCAAGACTTTTTGCGTAGATCTCAGAATTGGCCGCCGGACTAACGCGGCTGAAGCTTCCCAAAGTTTTTGTGCAAATTATTTCTTGATCTGATCTGCGATTATCGGCGGAAATCTGCGGCTAAGAGTTTATGACTGACGGAGACCCTCCAAGTGGCCGAATCACGGGAAGCGGTAATAGCTACTGGCCGGCGTTTGTTGCGGCGGCGGGGTCGAGGTCTGAAACCAGCCAGCGGATTGCGCCGCCGGCTCCTTGCTTACCTAGCCATTCTCGGTCCCGGCATGATCGCGGCAAGCGCCGGCAATGACGCCGGCGGTATTGCTACCTTTGCTGCCGTAGGGGCCGAGCAAGGCTACCGACTTCTCTGGATTCTCATTCCCATTACAATCAGCCTCGGCCTGGTTCAGGAAATGTGCGCTCGCATGGGTGCGGTCACCGGCAAAGGACTCGCCGATCTCATTCGCGAGCGCTTTGGTGTTCGCTGGACTGCGTTCGTCATGCTGGCACTCTTGATCGCAAATGCCGGCGTCACGGTTTCTGAATTCGTTGGTATCGCGGCAGCTACCGAAATATTTGGCGTGCCGCGCTTTTTCTCAGTTCCCTTATCAGCGATGGCAATCTGGTGGCTGGTAGTCAAGAGTTCATACCAACGAGTTGAGCGAGTGTTCCTGCTGATGTCGCTCGTATTTCTCGGTTACATCGTGTCGGCGTTCCTGGCTAAACCCGATTGGAGCGCGGTAGCAGTTGGGTTGGTAAAACCGAGCTTCAGCTTTGAGTATGCTTACCTGTTTACCTTCGTCGCCGTTGTCGGCACAACAATTTCGCCTTACATGCAGGTCTACGTGCAGTCGTCTGTGGTTGAGAAAGGCGTGACCATTGAGGATTACGGCCGAACCAGGAAAGACGTTTGGGTAGGAACGATCCTGGCAATCATGGTGGTGTTCTTTATCGTGGTTTCTACCGCGGCAACCTTGAACAAGCATGGCCTGCACATTGAGAGTGCGGCTGATGCTGCCCGCGCGCTCGAGCCATTCGCCGGTCCCTATGCGCAGAAGCTTTTCGCGATTGGTCTGTTTGGTGCCTCGATGTTGGCTGCGGGCGTGTTACCGCTGGCCACTGCGTATTCGATCAGCGAGGCGCTTGGTTTTGAGAAAGGCGTTTCCCGGAGTTTCCGTGAAGCTCCGATTTTCATCGGCGTCTTTACGTTTCTAGTCGCGGTTGGCGCCGCTATCGCCGTAATTCCCGGGTTGCCGCTAATTCGCGTACTGCTCGTCACACAAGTCATCAACGGCCTGCTCTTGCCTATCATCCTCTTTGCGATTCTGAAACTGGTAAACGATCGCGATCTGATGGGAGCGCGTGTTAATGGCCCCATCTATAATCTCGGCGCGTGGCTTACGGCCATCATTGTGACGTTAATTTCGCTTCTGTTCATTCTCGTGACGCTGTTTCCCCGGCTTTTGAAGTAGCCCTATGCGGATACCTAGCCTCTAGGATTCTTTCTCGCCAAGCTGGGAAATCAGTGATAAAAGATAGGTTTCTGATCTCCAGAAGTCTCCGGGTTCTCGCTGGGAAAAAGTTAATAACAACATGAACCGGCCCCTGCAAAAAAATAAGGTTGTACTCTTCTCCGTAGCTACGGCGATCGTGCTTCTGGTGATCTATTTGCTCTTCAAATTTGATCACGGAATCCGAGAATTGCTACAGACCCAAATGGGTTTGGCTGCACGAACCAACGCCATCATGGGCGTGCTGCGGTTGGTCTCCTTCGCAGTACTCGCCTATCTCGTGGTGCGCGCTCTCAACGCGCTCATTTTTGGATTAATCTTTCGTTTTCGGCGGGGGTTTGAAGCACCTACTCTGGTTCGCAACATCTTCTCGATCGTTGCTTTTACCGCGCTGTTTTTCCTGATCTTTACGCTCATATTTCCGGACGCCAATCTCGGAGCGGTCTTCACTACTTCGGCAATCTTCGGTGTAATCCTCGGATTAGCGCTGCAGGACACACTGGGAAATTTCTTTGCGGGAATATCGCTCCAGGCCGATCGACCCTTTCAAGTAGGCGACGTAATAACAGTAGGTGTGCACCGGCATACCGGCGTAGTGGAAGAAATCACCTGGCGGGCCGTCAAGATCAGAACCTTCTCGAATCACGTGGTGCTGATAAGCAACAGCACCGCGGCGAAAGAACCGATCGAAGTTTGTCCGCGCGAAAACCTGAATGCCCGGCTCGTGTTCTTCAACACCTTGCTTACTGACTCACCGGCAAAGACCATCCACGTTGTTAGAGAAGCGGTTCGCGAAGCCGACAACGTCTCGCAAAAGATTACTCCCGTAGTGCGCATCAGAAACCTCGGTGAGAGCGGGGTAGAGTATGAGGTCAAGTATTGGCCCGAAGACTACGCAAAGCATCATGATACCGACGCGCTGGTGCGTCAGCGAATCTGGTATGCATTTCGTCGCGCCGGACTGTCCTTTGCATTTCCTACTCGCACACTGCTGGTGGAACGTTCGTCCAGGAAGGGCGCACCCGACGGTGACGGTGGTGCGATTGTCGAACGGCTAGCGGCGGTGGATATCTTCGCGCCGCTGTCAGCCGAAGAAACAGCGATGCTGGCACAAGCCGCGACGAGTCACGTTTTTGCTCCCGGCGAGACCGTAATCCGAGCCGGCGATCCGGGTTCATCCATGTTCGTCGTTCATAACGGCCGCGTGAGTGTGCAGTTGAGTGAAGCTGGTCGGGCCCGGACCGTGGCCACCCTCAGCGAGGGTGCTTTCTTCGGCGAGATGGCGCTTTTCACCGGTGAACCAAGGACCGCAAACATCGTGGCCATTGAAGAGACTGAGGTGCTGGAGATCGGGCACGCCGCCATGAAGCAAGTCTTTGATACTAATCCCGATCTGGTCGAATCGCTGAGCCATATTATCGCCGAGCGCCGCCAGGGCTTGGCCGCCAGCGAAGCACTATCCCCCACAGATGAAGACCACTCCGCGGGCCTTCTCAAATCGATCAAGCGATTTTTCGGGCTGAAGTAAGCCCGCCTTTTCGCCCATTCCCGCCGCCCAAGATTTCCACAGCAAGTATTTGCGCCAATATTTGCTCGCATTTTTACCCAATTCTGCTAACTTGACAGAGATAGACTCAAATATTATTATTACGAGCCGCTCACAGCCTGCCAGGGGATAGAATCGCCGCGGCTGAGGGGCAGAATCAATAACTGGAGGAGAAGTAAGATGACTATCGTTCGTTATGATCCTTTTCGCGATCTGCGTACTCTGCAGGAAGAGGTGAATCGGCTTTTTTCGACCAACCTTACCCGAGGCTTTGGAGAAGAAGGTATCGGGCGAGGCGCCTGGAACCCGAGTGTGGATATCTATGAGAACAAGGATCAAATCGTACTCGAAGCTGAGCTTCCAGGCATGAAGCGGGAAGACTTTGAGCTGACCATCGAGAACAACGTGATTACGTTGAGAGGTGAGCGACAGTTTGAAAAGAAGGAAGAGACGGATAATTACCACCGCGTGGAACGTTCATACGGATCTTTCACGCGCTCGTTCACCTTGCCGCAGACCGTATCAGCGGACGGCGCCACCGCCGAATATCGCAACGGCGTCTTGCGAGTGACGCTTCCGAAGCGCGAGGAAACGAAAGCCCGGCGGATTGAGGTTGGCGGTGAGACGTCTGCTACCTCGGCAAAAACAATTGAGACGAAAGCCAAAACTGTTACTGCCTCGTGAAGGCTCGGACAGTTTTCAGGCTTAACAAGAAACAGGGCGGGGTCGCGGTTTCCGGAAGCACCAGGCCCCGCCTAAACAAGTTTTGCGTAAGGTAGATATAGATTATGCGGTTAGATAAGTTCACCCTGCGAGCTCAGGAAGCCATCCAGGCTGCCATCGAACTCGCCGAGCGAAATCAAAATCAGCAGGTTGAACCTGAGCATTTGCTTGCTGCCATGCTTGAGCAGCCGGAAGGCATCGTGCGACCGATTCTTGGCAAACTCGGCGTCAATGTTCAGGTGGTGCTGAATGATACGCAAGCGGCAATCGCGCGCTTCCCGCGCGTCGAGGGTGGCCAGCAGTATTTTAGTCCGCGTCTAAGTCAGATCTTTACCGCAACTCAAAAGCACGCCGATAAGATGCAGGACGAGTTTAACTCCACCGAGCATCTCATGCTGGCAATCGTCGATGAAAAGGACGGGGAAGCCGGCAAGATTCTGCGTCAGCACGGAATGAAGCGGGACGATCTGCTCAAAGTAATCGAGCAGATGCGCGGTGGCTCGCGCATTACCGATCAGAATGCGGAACAGAATTATCAAGCGCTATCAAAATACGCGCGCGATCTGACTGAGTTGGCGCGCAAAGGAAAACTCGATCCCGTGATCGGCCGAGATGATGAAATACGGCGGACCATCCAGGTGCTTTCGCGGCGCACGAAAAACAATCCAGTACTCATCGGTGAACCGGGTGTGGGTAAAACTGCAATCGTCGAGGGGCTGGCGCAGCGGATTGTTTCCGGCGACGTGCCAGAGACGTTGCGAAACAAGCGTTTGGTCGGACTCGATCTCGGATCGATGTTGGCGGGCGCAAAGTATCGCGGTGAGTTTGAAGACCGGCTCAAGGCTGTATTGAAAGAGATCGAGAACGCGCAGGGCCAGATCATACTCTTCATCGATGAACTCCATACGCTGGTTGGAGCGGGTGCTGCCGAAGGCGCGATCGATGCCTCGAACATGTTGAAGCCGGCCCTGGCGCGGGGCGAGCTGCGCTGCGTGGGCGCGACGACGCTTAACGAATACAAGAAGTATATTGAAAAAGACGCGGCCCTCGAGCGCCGCTTCCAGCAAGTGTATGTTGGCGAGCCAACTGTAGAAGACACCATCGCAATCCTGCGAGGACTTAAGGAGCGCTACGAAGTTCATCATGGCGTTCGCATAAAAGATTCGGCCATTGTGGCTGCAGCCACGCTTTCTCATCGTTACATCACCGATCGTTTTCTGCCGGACAAGGCCATTGACCTCATTGATGAAGCAGCGTCGCGTCTCAGGATTGAGATCGATTCGCTGCCGCAGGAGATCGATCAACTTGAACGCGAAATACTTCAGTTAGAAATCGAGCGGCAGGCCTTGCAGCGCGAAGAGGACGAAAGATCGATGGCACGTCTGCGGGAGATTGAGCAGCGAATTGCCGATCTGCGCGAGAAGTCTTCCGGCATGAAGGCGAAGTGGCAGTCGGAAAAAGAAGCCATTGAACGCATGCGGACAGCCAAGGCTGAGTTGGAACAACTCAAGCTTCAGCTCGATCAGGTGCGAAATGCCGGCGATCTAGCACGCGCGTCCGAGATTCAATATGGACAGATTCCGGAACTGGAACGCCGATTTGCTGCCGAGCAGGAGAAGCTGGCAGAACTGCAAACCGACGGCGTGATGCTCAAGGAAGAAGTGGATGAAGAGGACGTCGCCGAGGTGGTGGCGAAATGGACCGGTATTCCCGTCTCGAAAATGCTCGAAGGTGAAATGCAGAAACTGGTCACGATGGAGGAGCGGCTCAGCCAGCGGGTCATCGGACAGGCTGAGGCGCTGAAGGCAGTTGCCGACGCTGTTCGTCGCGCGCGCGCTGGCCTACAGGATCCCAATCGACCGGTCGGCTCCTTCATTTTTCTTGGTCCAACAGGCGTTGGCAAGACGGAAACCGCTCGCGCGCTTGCGGAGTTTTTGTTTGACGATGAGCACGCAATGATCCGGCTGGATATGTCTGAGTATATGGAGAAGCATGCGGTGGCGCGCATGATAGGTGCGCCTCCCGGTTACGTTGGTTATGAGGAGGGCGGACAACTTACGGAAGCAATTCGCCGCCGCCCTTATGCCGTGGTGCTGTTTGACGAAATCGAAAAAGCACACCCTGATGTCTTCAACGTGCTGCTCCAGATTCTTGATGATGGCCGGCTGACTGATGCCAAGGGCCGCACGGTCGACTTCAAGAATACCGTTTTGATCATGACGTCGAATCTTGGCTCGCGCGAAATTCAGGATGCGGAAGGCAACGAGCAGGAGGTTCGCGATGCAGTCTTGCAGGAGTTGCGTGCGCATTTCAAACCGGAGTTTCTCAATCGCATAGACGACATCGTGATTTTTCATCAGCTTTCACGCGAACAGATTGGTCAGATCATCGCTGTGCAGCTGGAGCATCTGCGGAAGATGCTTGCCGAACGGAATATTGAATTGGCGTTAGACGATTCAGCACTGCAACTGCTGGCGCGCGAAGGTTACGATCCAAACTATGGCGCGCGTCCGCTCAAGCGTGCCATCCAAACGCTGATACAGAATCCGTTGGCAGTGAAACTGCTAAGTGGAGCAATTCTGCCGGGACAGAAAGTGAAAGTGTCCGCCGTAGGCGATCAGATGGATCTCAAGATAGAAGCGGCAGCAGTGTCGGCTTAGCTAAAGCAACTAGTTTGCGATCGCGAGCGTAATGAGTTTGGACGGCAAACCGCAAACTAACAGTTTGCGTTACGAGGGGGAATAGTGATGGCACAATGGAATCCCTTGCATGACCTGGTGTCTCTGCAAGATCGCATGAACCGGTTATTTGAAGATGCGTCGCAGCGACGAGCTGCGGAGGGAAAGCCGGCGGACGAAGCCGAGGGAGCGGATTGGTACCCGGCGGCGGACGTTTACGAAAGCGATACCGAGTATACGGTGGTCGCTGACCTTCCCGGTATTGATCGTGGGCAACTCGATATCAGCATTGACGACAATCGATTGACGATCAAGGGCACGAGACCAGCGCCTGCCAACACCCAACATCGTTGGGAGTGTCCCAGTGGGAATTTCCTGAGGACCTTTAGCGTTCCCGCGGCTGTCGATCAAGGCGATATCCGGGCCGACTACAAGGATGGTGTGCTCCAGGTTCATCTGCCGAAGCGTCCTGAGCGAAAAGCGCAGCGAGTCGAAATAAAGATTTCTTGACGGACCGGCAATTGGGGAATTTGAAAGAGGGGAACTAAATGGCAAGGGATTTATTCGGCAGAGATCTTAGGAACAAGCGGGACGACGAAGCTGAGATTCGGGTGACGGATCGCCGCCGCATTCTTTTAGATGACGACGAAAACTCAGATGCGACCGCTCAGGCCGAGGCCCCGAATCTCAAGCCCAGCTATGTAGAAGAGCTTGAAGCGCGCACCAAAGCCGCCGAGCAAAAGACCCTCGAGGTGCAATCGCGGTTTGAACAGTTGCGCAAACAACTGCAAAGCGAAACTGACGAAACTCGCCGGCGTTTGAATCGGGCTGCGGACGATCGGGCGCAGCGTGAGAAGGCTGACTTCATCGTCGGGCTGCTGCCCGTACTCGACAATCTACAACGCGCAACCGAGGCCGCCGCAGCCGGAAGTTCAGCGGAGGTAATCGCGGAGGGTATTCGGCAAACATCAGCGAGTTTTGAAAGCGCGCTGACGGCTGCGGGTGTTCAGCCTATCGAAGCGGTGGGCGAGATGTTTGATCCGGAGTTGCACGATGCGGTTGAGACCGTTGAGGTCGCGCCGGAAGCAGAGGGCAAAGTTGTGGCTCAGCACACGCGCGGCTACAAGGTTGGCGACCGCCTCTTGCGACCGGCCCGTGTTAAAGTTGGACGATTTACGGATAGGGCGCAAAACGCCGGAGAGAAGTGATATTGAACGGTTACGAAGAACGTAAAGGAGAACGAGAGTGGCTGCAAAACAGTTGAAGTTTCGCGAAGAAGCACGGAAGGCAATGCTGGAAGGTGTGAATACCCTTGCGAACGCCGTGCGCGTAACTCTGGGACCAAAAGGCCGCAACGTCGTAATCGGGAAAAAGTATGGCTCGCCAGTGATAACGAAAGACGGCGTGACCGTTGCGAAAGAAATTGAGCTCAAAGACAAATACGAAAACATGGGCGCGCAGATGGTTCGCGAAGTGGCTGTCAAAACCAACGACACCGCGGGCGACGGCACCACAACCGCCACTGTCCTGGCGCAGGCTATCTTTCGCCAGGGTGTGAAGAATGTAACTGCCGGGGCTAATCCGATGGCTTTGCAACGCGGCATTCAAATGGCTACCGACGCAGTGGTCGCCGAACTCCAGCGCATTTCTCGCAAAGTTAAGAACCAGGAAGAGCTAATGAACGTGGCCAGTGTTTCGGCAAACAACGATCGCGAAATTGGCAAGCTCATCTCCGAAGCCATGCAGCAGGTGGGAAAAGACGGCGTAGTTACAGTTGAAGAAGCGAGGGGACTGCAAACCGAACTGGAGATCGTCGAGGGTATGCAGTTTGATCGTGGCTACCTGTCGCCTTATTTCGTCACCAATGCCGACCGCATGGAATCCGTGCTCGACGACCCATTGATTCTACTGCACGAGAAAAAAATTGCGGCGATGCGCGACCTGCTGCCCATTCTCGAACAGGCAGCCGGGGGCGGTCGACCGCTATTAATTGTCGCCGAAGACATCGAAGGTGATGCGCTCGCGACTCTGGTAGTTAACAAACTGCGGGGTACGATCAAGGTCAGTGCTGTGAAGGCCCCGGCGTTTGGAGATCGTCGCAAAGCTATTCTCGAAGACATCGCAGTTCTGACCGGAGCGCGCGTGATAACCGAAGAGCTGGGAGTGAAACTCGAAAATGTGCAACTTTCGGATCTGGGCACAGCCAAACGCGTGATTGTCGACAAGGACGCAACAACGATTGTTGAGGGTGGCGGTGATCGCAAGGCTATTCAAGGACGAGTGGCAACCATTCGCCGACAGATCGAAGAGACGACGTCGGATTACGATCGCGAGAAGTTGCAGGAACGACTCGCAAAACTCGCAGGCGGTGTTGCGGTTGTCAAAGTGGGGGCCGCGACCGAGACCGCAATGAAAGAAGTCAAGATGCGCGTCGAGGATGCGCTGAATGCCACGAAGGCGGCAGCGCAGGAAGGCACGGTTGTCGGTGGTGGTACGGCGTTGTTGCGCGCGGGTCAAGTGCTTGACCAACTTACCGACGATGATCCGGATGTAGTGACGGGCATAAGGATAATCAAACGGGCGTTGGAGGAACCGCTGCGGCGAATCGCTGAGAACGCAGGACTGGATGGCGCCGTAGTGGTTGGCCGAGTTGCGGAGTTGAAAGGCAACAAAGGGTTTAATGCGGCCAGCGGCGAATATGAGGACCTGTTGGCCGCAGGCATACTCGATCCCACCAAGGTCGTGCGCACCGCACTCCAGAATGCCGCTTCGATTGCGGGTTTATTGTTAACAACCGACGCGGCTGTTACCGACGCGCCGGAACCGAAGAAAGCGGGACCTCCCATGCCAGGTGGTGGCGAGGATTACGATTATTAGTCACTGTCCCCAACCAGTTTGCCCGGTCGAACTGAGTCAAACAATGGTGAGCCAGGCTTTTCACTCGTAAGGTTGAAGTGCCACGGTGGCCGAAGATTTGCTTGGCAAGGGTCGGGAGAATTCCTGTTGCGTCGCGACGCAACGGCGCATATGCTCAACGACATCCAACCTGCGAGGTTGGGGGAGAGTTTTTTGCGGCAGGAGAATGGAACGCAAAAGCGAGTTTGCTGTTATGAAATGGTGCACGGGGTTGGTAGGGCGTAAGCCGGGGGAGCATGACAATGGTTGACTTAGGTTCGTATAAAGACAAATTTGGAGACACGGGACAGCGAATACTCGACTACGCGTTGAGTGAGTCGCGCCAGCGTGATCAGAATTTCGTGTCAGTTGAGCATATTTTGGAGGCCCTCATGCATGAGGAACCAGACATGTTCAACTCGACCATGCGCGAACTCTCACTGGATCCGATCGTTATCAAAATCGCCATTGACCAGCGTCTGGACGGCACCCGCCAACAGCATGTAGGCAAAGGGTTTCGTATTTCTCCCGAGACGACCGAGCTTTTCAAGCGCGCGATGGAGCGCGCCCGCGCTCAGGGTCGCAAGACCATCGAAGCGACCGATATCTTTTCCGCCCTGACGAGCCACGACAGCCTCTTCCTCGAAGTTCTCAAAACCATGGGTGTAAATCCTGACACGGTAGCTGAGAACGTGCAGGCACAGGTTTCGAAACGCGAACGCG
Source organism: Pyrinomonadaceae bacterium (assembly GCA_031365545.1). GTDB lineage: Bacteria > Acidobacteriota > Blastocatellia > Pyrinomonadales > Pyrinomonadaceae > PSRF01. The sequence continues at coordinate 55,903 of JANLYH010000043.1, forward strand.
AGGAGGAACAGTATCGCAAGAAGTTTGAGCTGCCACCCTACCTCAAACACTTTGGAGTTTCTTTAAATCGCCTGGCGCGTACCGACAAGATCGCGCCTACGATTGGTCGTGAAAAAGAAATCCAACAAATGGTGGAGATCCTTTGCCACCGCGAGCGCGCAAACTCACCAATGCTGGTGGGCGAACCGGGCGTCGGCAAGACCGCCGTCGTTGAAGGGCTGGCGCGAATGATCGAAATGGAACCCGAAAAAGTTCCAGCGCGTTTGCGGGGCACGCATGTAGTTCAGTTACAAATGGGTGGCATTGTGGCCGGCACAATGTTGCGAGGAATGTTTGAAGAGAGAATCAAAGGGATCATCGACGAAGTTAAGGAACGCGACAATCTGATTCTCTTCATCGATGAGGCCCACTCAATCATGGGTGCCGGCGCCGCGATGGGGACCTCTTCCGACGCTGCCAATATGTTCAAGTCAGCCTTGGCCCGCGGTGATTTACGCATCATTGGCGCCACCACGCTTTCGGAATACAAGGAGTACATCTCTGAGGACGAGGCGCTGGCGCGGCGCTTTCGTTTAGTGAAGGTCGTTGAACCCACGATAAATGAAACGCGCGAGATTCTGCTGGGCCTGCGTCCGCGGTTGGAGAGAAACTATTCCGTAAAGATTTCCGATGAGGCAATCAACATCGCCCTGGAGATGGCCCCGAAATATATCCGCAACTTGCACCTGCCAGATAAGGCAATTGGCTGGCTCGACACTGCAGCGGTCAAAGTTGAAATAAATGAACCGCAAACCATGGTCGTCAAGCCGGAACACGTTATCGATGTGATCTCGCAGGAGTCACGCATTCCGCGCGACATGATCTTTCGCGACACTAGTGAGCGTTTCTCGATGACGGAAGTGATGCTTTCGCAACGAGTGATCGGCCAGAAAGCTGCTATTAAATCCGTGGCGCAACGGCTGCGACTCAACAAGGGTCCGCTGAAAGAATCACACTACAAACCTGACGGCGTATTGCTGTTTTTGGGTCCTACCGGCGTGGGGAAAACCGAGTTGGCGAAGGCTGTCGCCGAATTTATGTTTGGTGACGAAGAGAAGATGGTGCGCATCGACATGTCTGAATACAGCGATGGCACCGTCAGCATCGAGAAGTTGATTGGCATGCCACGTGGCATTGTGGGCTCGGAGCGCGGCGGCATCTTAACGGAACAACTGCGCGAGAATCCCTACACGGTCCTATTGCTGGACGAGGTCGAGAAAGCGTCCCCATATTTGATGAACCTCTTCCTGCAGGCTTTCGACGAAGGCTGGTTGACTGACGGCCGCGGAAAAAAAGTCTACCTGTCTGACGCAATCGTGATCATGACGTCGAATCTCGGGTCCGAGAGCTTCAAGAAATTTGAGAAACCGCTGGGCTTTGGCTCTAAGACCGCCCAGGATTTTCGCGTCGTTAAAAATGAAATAATGAAGGCTGCCGAAACACGTTTCTCGCCGGAGTTTCGCAATCGCATCGACGAAATCGTTGTGTTCGCACCGCTGACGATGGACGAGGTGCGCCAAATCGCCGAACTCTACATGAAAAAGCTCCAGCGTCAGATGCAACGGCAGGGAAAAGAGGTCAGCATTACTGAGGAAGCGCTCAACCTCTTAACCGAAAAGGGTTTTAATACTAAGTATGGCGCACGCTTCTTAAAGCGCCATATCGATGAGAAAGTGAAGCTTCCCTTGACTGCGTTGTGGAAGAACTCCACAAATTTCGTGGTTGAGGTGGAAGAAGGCGAAATTGTCGTGAAGATGGCAGCAGGGACAAACGCGAGTTTGAATTAGTTCGTCGGCTTTTGCGAGCGACACTTAGTTGCCAGCGCGCGCATCCAACAAGGGCTTCAACAAGGTTTTATTGAAGCCCTTTTTCATATGGCAATACTTCGCCGGGTGGCTTCTGATTAATCCCCAAGCGGGCGGCCAAACATCTGCGAAAATGCGATCCTTTAAAATGACCTATTTAAATCTTCGTCGATCACTTGGGACACTGTCTCTCCTCGTCTTGTTTTGTCTGTCGAGTTACGGGCAGCAGGCACCCGCTCCCAAACCCTCGCCGGACAACGATTCCAGAATTGAAGCAATTCTTAACCGCGCGATTGAAGTGCTGGGCGGCAGTGCCTACCTAAACGTCAAGACTGTTGTTGGCCGTGGCTTATTCACGAGTTTCCATGACGGTTTGCCGCAAGTTCCGGCGAGGTTTGTTGATTACATATCTTATCCCGATAGTGAGCGGACCGAATTTACCACCGAAGGCATCCGCGTGATCCAGTCGAACAGCGGCGAAACCGGTTGGCTCTACGATGGCGCCACCAAATCGATAAACGAAATGAAGGCCCCCCAGATAGAAGACTTCAAGCGAGGCATGCGCACCAGCGTCGAAAACCTGCTGCGCGGTTGGTGGAAGACGGAGAAAGCAACTCTCACTTATGTTGGCCGGCGCGAGGCTGGACTGGCCCGGCGAAATGAAACAGTTCGCCTTACCTACCCCGACGGTTTCTGGATTGAATTTGAGTTTGCGGCGAAAGAAGGTCTGCCGGCTAAGGTGATCTACAAAGCGACAAAAAAGAAAGCAGACTCAGACGAGACTGTAGAGTTTACTGAGGAAGATCGCCTGGCGAAGCCGATTACGATTAAAGGCATCACCGCACCATGGGTCATCGACCACTACATCAACGGCGCGCAAACGAGCCGCATTGGTTACGAGTCGATCGAATACAACAACCAACTCAGCGATTCGCTCTTTACTAAACCGGCAAACATCAAGAGCCTTAAGTAACTGCTTTTCCCAGGGAGGCGCGCACAGGGAACCGTTCTTTCCTTCATTTGTTCTTAAAGCAACCCTCGCTCTTTTACCTGAAGATATTTTTCCAGAAGCGCCGGTGCCAGTGCGGCGGCGGTGACGTCGAGTGCCAGGCCTCCCTGAGATTCCACCAAACGTAACGCAGCCTCCCGCAGGTACATGATTTCCTCAGCGACTGATTGGGTGAAAAGGTCGCTCGCATTTTCCGGTGGGTTACTCACCACCGCTCTCAGGTCGCGATCGGCAATCGTTACTACTAACGGAAGATGTCGCGGGCGCAGCAGCTTGAGCGAAGTCAACAGTTCCTTCGAGCCCTCCTCGTCGACAAGATCTGTGATCACGATAACGAGCGAGCGACGCTTGGTGTTAGCAGCAATATATTCAAACGCGTGCGAGTAGGAAGGCTCAATCATTTCCGGTTCAATTGAATAGAGCGCTTCCAAGGCCGCGTCGATGTGATCGCGGCCGCGGCTTGGCGGTACGAAGGCTTTGATCTTGCGGCCAAATACCAGCAACCCCGCGTTATCGCCCGCTCGCGCCGCCGCAGACATCAGCGCCAACGCGGCGTGAACCGCAGAATCCAGTTTCGTTTCCTGCTCAATGCGTGCCGTCATCAAACGTCCACCGTCTATAGCGATCAGAATTGTTTGATCACGTTCGATCTGATATTGCCGCGTAGTCAACTTTCCTCTTCTCGCCGTCGCTGACCAGGAGATGTGTCGCAGTTCGTCGCCGCGCACATAGTCGCGCAAGGATTCAAACTCGCGACCTTCCCCCCGCCAGGAAGTTTTTCGATGTGAAGAAACGAGCGAACGCGCCCCCAGCGCTTTCAACTCTGCCTCTCGAGCGCGTCGCATGTTTGGATAGACTTTGACAGCGGTCACTGCATCACCGACGAGCGTCTCGCACCACACCAGATTGAACTGCGAAAGAAAGCGGACCGCGATTTGGCCAAACTCAAAGCGCCCTCGCTTCGGCGGCGTGAGCCCATAAACCAGCGCGGCCGAGGTTTGCCCGTCGACCTGCAGGTTAGCCTCGCGCAAGCCCGACAGTTTCATTTGTGGCGGATACTCGTCTTTGATAACCAGGGAAAGAGGATGTGGTTGGCCGTTTTGCACGTTAATGTGAACTTCGGTCTCGGCGCCCACTGCAAATCGTCCGCTGAACTCGCGCGTAATGCGAACGCCTTTGGGAAGGTGGCTGCGACGCGCGTCGATTATTGCCAGGACAATTAGAGTAACGTCGTAAGCGAGCGCGACCCAACGTAGCCACGGCCGACCCCACGAGAGTGACAGCACAATGAGGCCTACGGCAGCCAGTAGGTAGAAGAGTTTAGTGAAAACGAAGCGCATAAAAACAGAGGTCAGAAGTCGGAGGTCAGAGGTCAGAGGTCAGAAGTCAGAGATCAGAAGTTAGAAAACTGAAAATCGGAGGATAAGCATTAACCGTGGCCATCTCTATCCTGATCTCTGACTTCTGACCTCCAACCTCTGATCTTTGATCTCTACCGCGGCACTTCCGCGCTCTTCAAAATATCGGTGATGACAGCGTCCGGCGTGGCGCCATCGAGCTCCGCTTCGGCACGCAAGGTCAGTCTGTGGCGCAGCACGGGCCGAGCGACATCGCGCACGTCATCAGGTGTGGAAAACTCGCGACCGCGAATAGCTGAGAGGGCCTTCGCGCACAGCAGTAAAGCCACTGAAGCACGCGGACTCGCGCCATAGTGAATGAAGGGATGCGTACGCGTCCGGCGCACCAGATCAACTGCATAGTGTTGCACGCCAGGTTCCATCCGCGCGCCACTCACTTCGCGACGGCAGCGACTGATAGCGTCTGCATCAGGCAACGGTTCGATGTTTACATCGCTTAGGCGGCGAGAGTTGAAGCCGGCGTCCCAGTTTGCCACCACCTGTCGCTCGTGCTCTTCGCCGGGATAGTCGAGCAGGATTTTCAACATGAAGCGATCCAGTTGCGCTTCTGGCAGCGGATAAGTGCCTTCATACTCGATGGGGTTTTCAGTTGCGAGCACAGTAAAGATGGGAGAAAGGACGTGGCGATCCCCGTCGATGGTTACCTGCCGTTCTTCCATGGCCTCGAGTAACGCCGCCTGCGTCTTGGGCGGTGTGCGATTGATTTCATCCGCCAAGAGAATGTCGGTGAAGATCGGACCCGGTCGCAAATTGAAAGCCGAAGTTGCAACGTTGAAGACGTTTGTGCCGGTGATATCAGAGGGCATCAGGTCAGGTGTGAATTGTATCCGGCCGAAGTTGGCATTGATGATGCGGGCCAGTGTCTTCACGGTAAGCGTCTTCGCGGTTCCGGGCACACCTTCGATCAGCGCGTGGCCCTCGGCGAGCAGAGCGATCAGGATTTGTTCAATCGGTTCGTCCTGGCCCACTACAATTTTACCAAGTTCGCGCCGAATGTGGTCGACAGTTGAGGAGACGTATTCAATCATAGTTTTAGAGTTAACTTTGGGAGTTCGCGCTTGAATGTTTTTGGAGCCGGGTTCCTTGAGCCTGTATCAAAGTATAAAGATCAGGTTTCGTCAAATATTTTGCGCCGATTGTTTCACCTCGCGCGAGCGCATGCGCAGTCCCAGCATGGTTTCAACTTCGCGCAGCCGCTTAACTAACTGGATCGACTGCCGTTCGCTAATCTCACCGCCATTGATCGCTTCCTCCGCCTGGCGCATCAGTGTTTCGAGTTGGTGGCCTTTGATTGTTGAGCGGGCCGCTATGCGTTCAGCAATCGTCCGGCGCGGACTGTTGTAGTCAACGCCGGCGTAACGCGCCAGTACCCTACGGGTGCGCGAGTAGATATTCTCGATTGCCAGATCATAGGCGCGCGCGCGTTGTTGTAACTCCGCCATGGAAGCGACAAACTCCAGACTTGACCGGCGATCAACCTGCGGCAGCGGTAAAGCCCGAGCAAACCGGCGGCCGCGCGTCCACAGTATCAGCAGAATCAGAAAAACTATCTGGCCGCAGATGGCCAGCACCGGAGTCCCTTCGAAGTAGCCGACGAATGCGTTATGAGTCGTGCCATGTCCCTGATGAAACTCGTCAAAAGCGATCAGCCCGTCGGCAGGCGCCAGCAGATTCAGCGCGAGCCTGAGATTGTCTTTAAGCTTAATGCCGCCGTTGGCGACCACATAAGGGTCGCTAAGCAAAACGATCCGGCCTTTGCCGTAAGCGTAATCGATCAGCAGCGGTGCTTTGGAGGAGTTGAGATGAACTACCGGCGCGGGTGAAACGTTCGCGCCGGTGTTTGCAGCGGTGATTACTGGAGACTTGCCAGAACCAGATCGTGGCTCCTCGTCCGGGTGTTCGTTATTCTCGTCAATAACAACTTCATCCGTGTTTTTCTTTTCATCTTTGCTCACAGGAAAAATCTTGATAGCCGCAAAGTAGCGCGAAGTCATGACCGATTCAACGTCGCGCGTCAGAGCAGTCGGCTGCACCGGCTGAACTGGGGTGACGCCCGCAGTCATTTGTTCCGGACTCGCCGGATCAGCCGCAACAGAAAAATCAAGAAACTCGGCGGTGACCTTCCAGTCTCCGGAACGTGGCAACAAAAAGTCTTCGGGCCGCCGGTCGATGATCACCAACCGCCCGCCGCGCGTCACCCACAGCAGCACACTGTCTGCCTCTTCCTTGTCGACGTTTGTGCGCGGTCTACCAACAATGACGAAGGTCCGGACCTTTTGACCACTGGCTCCCAACAATCGCTCGGGAGGCTCGCGCCAGCGCATCACCTGGTTGCCCGTTTCATTCAGGAAGTCGTGAAGAGCACGAGTACCGGTCGGCCCCGCGTTGTAGGTTGAGCGATTCGGCGTCAGTTCGGTTTCCTGCTTTTCGTCTTCGCTGACGTACGCCGCGGAGTTGATCACCACCAGGACGAGGACCGCCAGGCCGATCGTTATTATTATTCCCAGTCGTTGACGCATAAGAATTATTAGTCGCGGATTAACGCGGATTTGCGCAGATCAAACAACACAAAAACGCGACAGTTGGATCATTGTATTTTGGCCGCTCAAGCTAACTACCAATTCAGCTCCTATCAGCGGGTATTCGCGTGCATCCGCGGCTAGCTTCCTTCATCGCATCAACGCCTGGTTGTAAGCGGAACGAAACTGCAACCAGTCCGTTTCGTTGGCCTGGGCCAGGCCATACCAGTGAAGTTCAAAACTGTCGGTCAGTATTTTTACATTGCGGTAGAGCGGTTCAATCTCTCGCATGGCGCGCAGGTAGTCGCGATTCGTCTTGTATTGCGCCAGGCTTATTACCTTTCGATCTCCCAGTTCAACCAGCAGGGCGATGTAAGCTCTGCGGATCGCCGCGCGCAATTCACCGCGTCTGGCCAGCGCCTCGGCCTCTGCAAGCAGATCGAGCGCTGACTGGTCGGGCTCCAGCCTCTCGCCCAAAACAATCCGCGCCTGTTCTTTGCGTTTCTTCTTCGTGCGCCCGCCGCGCAGCAGTCGCGGCAGAAACAACTTCAGTACAAAACCTAAAACGGCGAGCGCCAAAATGATCACGACCCATTGTGCGATTCGGCTGATGATACCGACACTGCCGGGAGCTATTGGTTTCGGCCTTGGCAGCCAGCTCGCAAGCCACCTGAGAAATCTATCCAGCAGTTTTGAGAGAGCATTTTCCGACTGAACTTTGCGCGCATATTCAGGACGACTCAAAATCTCGGCAAGCTTGCGGCTGTCTTCGGCTTTGCTGCCAACCGCTCCGGTGCTTGGGTTCTCAAACTCTGCGACCCGTTCATCCAGCGCCTTGAGGCGCTCTATTGTTCCCTGCAGCAATTCATAGCGGTCCTTGGAAGAGTCCTTCGAGTATCTATCCAGAGATTCGTGCAGCCAGGAGTTATCAAGCTGAAAACTTGCGCCATTCGATTCCACACTTTCATTCGCCGGCAGTAGCTCACTCACGCGACGCACACTCTCAACGTCGCGCGTATAGTATTCATTGGTGTTTTCATTTTCTTTGGAGTGGGAAACTGCCTCGAGCAGGGTTACCGCTTGGCGCAGGTGACGGTGATAGTCGGTCACGGGAATCGCGGCGGCCGCCGCGGTGAGAAACAGAACCAGGCCAGTCGCGAAGAAATAGCGCGCGACCTGACGACCAGCTAATGACACTTGCCGTTTGTTTTGAAGTGGTTTGCACTTACGCATTACTGCGATGGTTCCCCAAATGAAAAATGAGAAATCTGCAATGAGAAATGGAAGATGGTCTTTCTAACTTTCGCTTCTCTCAACTCAACCCCAGTATGTTTCCTGTATCACTTGGGCGTTGCAGCGGCAGTCGACTGGCTCCCGTAGAGATCGCCGGAGCAAAAGGTGAACTAACATCGATCTGCGGCATTGGGCCCAACTTCTGAGAAGCCATCAACTCAATATCATAGCCTTCGTGTCTAACTCGCTCATCTACGTAAAGCAGAGACATGCCCAGCATCCAAACGGGCGCCAACAGAATCGAGCTAAGCGGTTCAACCACGCCATAGGCGACTGCGTACCAGGCCGGCCACTGCGTCGCATTCCAGGGCGAAGGATCGATCCCGTTTAGGTATCCATACCAGCCGAGTGGAATCACCAGTAGCATCAAGGCGGAGTAAGTTGCAAAAGTGATGAAGAAGGTCATCGCCATCAGACGCCTGACGTTTCCCTTCGCCAGGGAAAAACTACGGGCGATGGATTCAAACACGCGTTTGCCTTCTACCAACATTACCTGCGGAACATAGGCCACTTTGCCGGCCATAAAAAAGAATAGCCAGAGAAATATTGTGGTCGCCGCAATGCCGCCAATCACTCCGATAACGACTGTTAGCCAGACAGGCAAAAGCTGGGCGAGAAAAATAATTAAGAAAGTTATGATAAGGATGATGATGTAAGCGCCAAACCAGGCAACCATCATAGCGATACCCAACCACATCACGACCATACAGGTAGCCCCGAGTAAAGCCCAGAATCTGGAGCGCACTGCCGCATAGGTAGTGCGCACCAGCACGGGTTCGCCCCAGAGCAGATGGGTCACGAGGTTGCGCGAAGCGCCACCCATAACAATCAAACCAAAAATGTGACCGGCAACAACTACGACGACCGCCGCGAAAATTAGAAAGCCATAAAAAATAACGCCGGCAGTGGTCGGGGCGGAGCCAACCTCGCGTATTCCGATTGTCCACATGACCCAGCCGATCGCGGAAATCACCACCGGGGCCGCCGCGATGCGCAGCAACGTGAGAAGGTGACGACGATACAACCGCACGGCGCGGTCAATGAGATCTCCCGCCCCAAGCGGAACCAGATGCAGGTCGTTAGCGTTGGGTGTAGCCATGCGTTGACTTGTCGCTTGAGGTCTGACTTCCGACATTCCGAGATCTGAGTTTTGCGGATCGCGTTGCGCCAAAATCTTAACACGCGAGTTGAATAGCTTTGAACAGATTTTGGGCGCGCGAAGATTTCCGCTAGAATCGCACGGCAATCCTGAAAGGTCCTTTTTCGGAGGACAGACTGGCAAGTCCGTCCTACGTGTGCCCCTGTAGCTCAACGGTTAGAGCAGCAGACTCATAATCTGTTGGTTCGGGGTTCGAATCCCTGCGGGGGCACCACAGATACTGCCAAATTCCGATTTGTAGATTGTCGATTTTACGCGCTGAAGTTTAACGCCAACCCACTCATCATGGCTTGGTGTCCACCACCACGACTCGTGACCAAGTTGCTCTGCCAAACTGCAAAACGTAATAACAAGAATCTCGCTGAGGTCACATAGGGCCGTGTGTAAAAACTCGCGCGTAGACGCGCTGTCCGCTAAAATAGCGTGCTTTTAATCGCGAATTACTAAGTGCTCATTAAATGTCCCTTGTGGCTGGCACAAAACTAGGCCGCTACGAAATCCGCTCAAAAATTGGTCAGGGTGGAATGGGAGAAGTCTATCTGGCTGAGGACACTACGCTGCGAAGGCCAGTGGCAATTAAGTTTATCGCTCTCGACTCGATGGGAAACGAAGAAGTCAACAAACGTTTCCTGCGCGAGGCGCAGATTGCGGCCAAGCTGGACCATCCAAACATCTGCACAGTCCACGAAGTGGCAGATGAGAACGGCCGCAGCTTCATTGTTATGCAGTACGTCGAAGGCGAGACGCTCGACGCTCGAATGAAGCGAAAGCCTCTGAGCATTTCCGAATCGGTCGACACCGCCGCCGCAATTGCTGATGCTCTAACTGAAGCACACAATCGCGGCATCATTCATCGCGACATCAAGCCGGCGAACATCATGATCACTATGCGCAACCAGGTTAAGGTAATGGATTTTGGCCTGGCAAGATTGTCGCAGCCGTTCGGGCTAGGGAGCAATTTGGAGATTGTTGCCGAGGCTTCGACCCAGGCCTTGTTGACGACGCCTGGGACGATCGTCGGAACAGTTCCCTATATGTCGCCCGAACAAGTTCATGGACAAGCTCTCGACGCTCGCACAGATATTTTCAGTTTCGGTGTCGTGCTTTACCAGATGCTCACCGGCGCGCAGCCATTCACGGCCGAGAGTCCCGCGGGGATTATTTCGGCAATTCTCACCCGAGAGCCCTCGGTCGTCTCTGATTTCGTCAAACACTGCCCCCCCGAGCTGGAGCGGATAATTCGAAAGTGTTTAGCTAAAGATCGCGCGCTCCGGTATCAAACGATGAGCGATGCGAGAACCGATCTTCAGGAACTGCAAGTCGGACATCAGCAAGGGGCTTCGGTTCGTGCCATTCAGCCAACAGCAGAGCCGCACTCAAACGCCACAGTCGGCGGTGATATACCAAAGCGACCCGCCAATATCAGCCGCCGTGCGACGTTTGCTCTCGCAACAGTTGTCTTGGCAGTGATACTGGTCTCGGCGTACGCGCTTTTCTCTAACGCCTCGAGGAAAACGAATGACAATCCATCAAATTCAGTGGCCTATGATACTTACTTGCACGCAAAGGTTCTGATGAGTAGTGAGAATCGAGAAGACAATGAATCCGCTATCAAACTTCTCGAAGGCGCTGTTGGTACGGATCCCAAGTTTGCGCTGGCGTGGACGGAACTAGCTCGCGCTTATTACATCAAAGCCTTCTATTACACGCCCGAAGAGTCGAAGGAACTGAATCTGAAAGCGCAATTCGCCAACGAGAAGGCGTTGTCCATTGATCCTAATTTGGCTGAAGCGCACTTCGTTCGCGGGTTACTCTTATGGACACATGGAAACCGATTTCCGCACGCACAGGCGATTGAGTCGTATAAACGGGCGCTCTTGCTAAATCCAAGACTAGATGAGGCACACCATCAACTCGGACTCGTGTACTTTCATGTGGGTTTACTCGATAAAGCTTGGACAGAGATTGAAAAGGCGGTTGCCATCAATCCGAGCAATACCTTGGCGCGCTTTCGTTTCGGAGTCATCTATCTTTATCGGGGACAGTATGAAGAGGCACTCTCGTTTTTTAAAAGTACGCCGTTAGAAAAAAATCCATCCCTGTGGGCATTTCAAACAGCCACCGCACTCTTTCAACTGGGCAGGAATGACGAGGCCCTTAGTCTCCTCGATAAGTATTTGCATGATTATCCGCAGGATGAAGGAGGCGTGGGGGCGAGTGTTCGCGCGATGATTTTTGCTAAAACTGGGAAGCCTCGTGAAGCAGAAACGGAGATCGCGCACGCGATCGCTGCAGGCAAAGACTTCGGGCACTTTCACCATACAGCCTATAACATAGCTTCGGCCTACGCACTGCTGAACAAACCCGAGAAGGCGGTTCAATGGTTACAGACGGCTGCTGATGATGGCCTTCCGTGTTATCCCTTGTTTGCAAACGATTCGAACTTGAAGGGTTTGCGCGGCGACGAGCGTTTCATCGCCTTCATGGCCAAACTAAAACAGCAATGGGACCGATATAACATTACGCTCTGAAGCTTTGCCTAAAAGCCATATTTTCGATGCCGGAGTTCAACGACTTATGATTGTCTACTCAGATGGCGCGATTATGGCGCGACGGCGGGCTCGGACGTAGCAAGATGTAACTAACTTTGACGGCTGACGATTCGGTAAATACTGGTTCATCTTGCTTGGTCCAACTTCATCAGTGCCCCTCGACCCGTCTCATAATCTGTTGGTTCGGGGTTCGAATCCCTGCGGGGGCACCAAAATTCAAGTTGGCAGCGGGCAAACGGCAGTAGGCAGGAGCAGCGTGATTGGAGTTGTGCGGCTGATCATTGTCGGTAAACCAGGTCAGTGAACCAAAGATTCTGGAGTGACGTGTGAAGAGATTGAGTGACAACAAAACGATCGGGGTTGGCATTGTCGGGGCCGGCTTTGCCAGAACTACGCAGATTCCAGGCTTTCGCAATTGCGATGGCGCGCGCGTGGTGGCAATTGCCAGCCGGCATCGTGAACGTGCGGCGAGTGTGGCAACCGAGTTTGGCATCGAACACGTGGCTAATGATTGGCAGGAATTGGTCGAGCGCGACGATGTCGATCTGGTGAGCATCGTTACGCCGCCGGCAACGCACATGGAAATTACGCTCGCCGCCCTCGAACGCGGTAAGGCTGTGCTTTGCGAAAAGCCGATGGCCATGAACGCCGCCGAAACCAAACGTATGACCGAAAGCGCAAGGAAAGCAGGCGTGCTCGCGTTAATCGATCACGAATTACGTTTTCTAAGCAGCCGGCGCAAGATGCGCGCGATGTTGCGCAACGGTGAAATCGGCACCGTGCGTCACTGCAATTATGTTTTTCGTTCTGACTATCGCGGCGTTCCGGGAAACTGGGACTGGTGGTCGGACGAGACAATGGGCGGCGGCACGCTGGGCGCGATCGGCTCACACGCGATTGATTCATTTCGCTGGTTGCTCGACACGGAAGTCAGCGAAGTTTGCTGCGCCCTCTCAACGCATGTTGCCGAGCGTCCTCAGAAATCAAGCGGGACAATGCGCGGTGTCACTTCGGACGACACAGTCAGAATGTTGCTGCGCTTCGTTGAGTCGCCGTTTGTGAAGGGCGCTACTGGAACGGCCTCGCTTTCTGTGGTTGAGTCAGGGAAACTGCAAAACCAGTTGGAAGTTTATGGCAGCAGCGGCGCATTGATGGTTGAGGAAAACGGCGCCCTCTGGCATTCGCCGGCAGGTTCGGGCGACTGGCGATCGGTACCACTCGATCAAGATCCGGTCGCACCGGGCATGCGCGAGGGTAGTTGGTCGCGAGGTTTCACGATTTTTTCCCAAGCAATCGTTAGCGCATTGCGCGAAGGACGAAATACGGTTGCCGACGCTGCTGACTTCGAAGCCGGTCATCGGGCGCAGTTGGTCATGGACGCCGCGCGCGAGTCGAACAAGAGCAACCGGTGGGTGTCTGTTGAGTAGGTGCCCGTCAGGAACAAAAAGACGGATTTTCCAATTGTCATTTCAAAGTTTCTCATATGCCATTAGCGATTCGCGTAGGCTCACGAGAGGATCGAATTCTGCGACTGCCATTAATCGCTAATGACAAATGAGAACTTTGTAATGAAAAACGGAAAAACAAAAAGCGAGGCCCTTTGGGCGATTGGGATTGCTGGAACTGGTACACGCGCAGCCCATTCACATCAATCGCCTTTCATTCCTGCCGGTTCTCTGGTGGTTTCACTATTCACCGCACGCGCGCAAGCTTTTTGGCGGCCTCGCCACTAACTTTACTACCGGCTTCACCCTGAAAACCTCGCTGTTGTTGCCGCAGATGGTTCGCCGGCATTTTGGGTCACGTCAGTAGGGCAACACAAACACAATTTGGCCGCTGCTATCTACTACCGCTCTTCGTTGAAAAGTATTATACTGCTGGCGCTCGACACACTTGGGCGCTCTTACGCTTTTCAGACGATCATTAGCGCAAAAATGCACACAAATTCTGGATTGCTCTCGCTGTCTCGGCAATTGGCGTTTTCATTCGCACCCGACAAAGCCCTCACTCCCATGGATTATTAAACCTGCCCATGCAATAAGGAAGGATTGAAATGCAAAGATTCGCGCTTTCCCTTTTTATCGTTTTCGCTTTGACGCTTGTCACCCTACCTGTTTTATCGTCCGCTCAGAATCAGACTGCGGCCGACAAGGAACAAAAACAATTCAAGCCGGAAGTAACCAATGCGGTTCGGCACGACACTTCCAAACCCTTGCGTGAGATCATGCCCTTAGTGGCAAAGAAAGCGCGCGACTATGAAAACCCGATGAATTTCGTCAGCAAGAATGTTCCTGCTGATCAGGCGGATGGCGCTGTTCAGGCGAATTCATTTGCCAGCGTCCCGGTGACCAATGGACTAAACTTTGAGGGAGTTGGCGAGGGGCTCGCAGGCTACAGCGTTAACGTCGCCCCGCCAGACACGACAGGCGACGTTGGCCTTACACAGTATGTACAGTGGGTTAACTTGTCGTTTGCCGTGTTTGATAAAGCAACTGGCGTGAAGACCTATGGACCTGCCGCCGGTAACACTCTTTGGAGTGGCTTTGGCGGTCCCTGCCAAACCAGCAACGATGGCGATCCGCTGGTGCAATACGACCAACTCGCAAACCGTTGGGTGATGTCGCAGTTTGCTGTCGATTCCACGCCTTACCGGCAGTGCGTGGCAGTGTCCACAACTTCTGACGCAACGGGCACCTATAATCGTTATGAGTTTCTTTACGGAACCGACTTTAACGATTATGGAAAGATGGGTGTTTGGCCCGATGGTTACTACGTCACTTATAACATGTTCGCGGGCGGCTCTACTTTCAGCGGCACCAAGATTTGCGCGCTTGATCGTGCGCGCATGCTGGCTGGCCTCTCGGCCACACAGCAGTGTTTTCAACTCAGCACCGCTTATGGCAGTGTGCTGCCAGCGGATCTTGATGGCCCCACGGCGCCACCGGCTGGTTCGCCAAACTACCTAATCAACGACGGAAGCAATGCACTTAACTTCTGGAAGTTTCACGTTGATTGGACTACCCCGGCAAATACCTCGCTCACTGGACCTATCAACATCCCGGTAGCGGCCTTTAGTCATCCCTGCCCGACGACCAGCAGGGGAGCCTGCGTGCCGCAGCCAGGCACCGCCCAAAAGTTGGAAACCCTGGCGGATCGCATGATGTACCGGTTTGCCTACCGTAACTTTGGCACTTTCGAATCCTTGGTCGTCAACCAGGCGGTGAAGGTCGGCACCACCAAGAAGAACATCACCACCGGTATCCGGTGGTATGAGTTGCGCAATCCCGGAGGCACTCCGCCCACGGTCTATCAACAATCAACCTATGCACCCGACACGGGGAATTGGCGTTGGATGGGTAGCGCGGCGATGGACAAACAAGGCAATCTGGCCGTCGGCTACAGCATTTCCAACAGCTCAAGCCTTCAGCCAACCATTCGCTTTGCCGCTCGCAACGTTACTGATCCGTTGAGCACTTTGAGCTCGGAAATCAACCTCTTCACCGGGACAGGGTCCCAGCTTTCAAACCTGGCCCGCTGGGGCGATTACTCAACTCTGAGCGTTGATCCAGTTGACGATTGCACCATGTGGTTCACGAATGAGTACCTTTCCACAAACGGCACTTTCAACTGGCATACGCGCATCGCTTCTTTCAAGCTCGCTGCCTGCCAGTAAACCACTGCAGGAATTGCCTGCGATTGATGCCTCCGAAGGCTGTAACACCCAATAGGGCACGGACCTCCCGTGCCCTATTACTTTTGAAAAGAGATCGAAGCTTTGGCCTTCCAGCGGCGCCCTTGATCTCCGCCGCCCGAGGCCTTTAGGATTACCTGCGTCATTTTCCTTGCTGGGGTATTAGCGATTTTGTGGAAAGCATTCATGCACGGGCGCGAGCGCGCACATCACGAGCGGGACAACAACCGCCTGGTGCGGCCGTTTGACTGGGGGCTCGAGTTCATTAGCGAACACGTGAACGGCGATGATCCGCGCCATGTGCTGCGCAATTATTCCGCGGACGCAATGGCGCACAGTGAAGATTTCTACGCCCTGCCTGAAATCCCCGACTTTCAACTGGCGGGCGATCAGCTAACCTGGACGAGCGCTATTCACACACCTTCTCCGGAAAACAACCTGGCGCGCGGTCGTTTTTTTCCAGTGAAGCCGGAGAAGGCGCGGCAACCGCGCGCAGCCATCGTGGTATTACCGCAGTGGAACGCGCAGCCGGATAGTCACGTTGAAGCTTGCCGAATTTTTAATTTCATCGGCATGTCGGCCTTGCGCTTGACTCTTCCTTATCACGAAGCGCGGCGGCCGGCTAATCTTGAGCGTGCTGATCACCTGGTGAGCACCAACGTTGGACGCACAATTCAGTCGATGCGTCAGGCCGTGCTTGATACGCGCGCCGCCGTGCGCTGGCTAAAACAACAAGGTTACGAACGAATCGGAATTCTGGGAACCAGCGTCGGCTCGTGCATCGCGTTTCTCGCCTTCGCTCATGAGCCGGACATTAACGCCGGCACTTTCAATCACGTCTCAGGCTACGTGGCCGATGTTGCCTGGCGCGGCTTGTCTACACGACATTTGCGCGAAGGGTTTGGCAATCATCTGAGTCTGGAAGAGCTGCGGGAATTCTGGGCGCCGATTAGTCCGGTACCTTTTATTAGTCGGCTGCCACAATTGGGCCCGCGTCCGATGCGTTTCATCGCAGCGCGTTACGATTTGACGTTTCCGCTCGATTTAACGCATCAAACGATTGCCGAAGCGAGACGTCACAATTTGCCGCTCGATGTTGTTTGGCTTTCTTGTGGACACTACACAATGGCGTCGCTACCCTGGAAAGCCATCGACGCCTGGAAGATAGCAACGTTTATGCGCAAGAATCTGCGATGAAGGACTTGCCACTCGCGCTAACGCGCTCGTTTGCGGGCGAGATGCCCGCGGTCCCAGTATAAACATGCCGCCAGGACTCGCCGCAGCCAACACAACCAAACGTCTGCTCGATCAACTCGACGACTTGAAGAGCCGCTTTGGCTCTGGCAAACCCACTAACGTCGAACGTGTTCTTGTTCGTCTCTCGCGGCAAAGAATCACCGACGTTGAAGCCTTAATCCGCTTTCACGAAATCCTGCTCTTCCTTAGTGCCTACCCGCAAAGCGCCCGCCTTCGTCAACTGGCTGAGGCGCAACTCCGCAGTTTCGACAAGCGCGTGGCTGCGGTGCGCGAAGCCGAGGTCGACTTGTCGGCGCTGGACGATCCGGAAGTTTCAGGAATTGCCGGCACTGCTGTTGTAGATGCATTCACTTACTACATTGTTCGTTGGTTATTAAAGCGTCATCCGTCACGAGTCGGATTCGATTGGGATTGGTTTGACGACTCAAATCGTCTCGCGGAAACGTGGCCGCGCTTCATGCCCTTGCTTGACGAAGACGGCTTTGTGGAAGCGAATGTTCCCTACCAGGAATGGTTGCGCGCGGCAAAGGGTCGGGCGAAAGAATTGCCCTGGTTGCTACAACGATTCTCCTCCCTGCCGCAGCCCCAACGAGAAATAGCTGAACTCTACGACTCGCAAAATCTCTTTGTTAACTGGAAGCCCGGCTATCGCGCGACGCGCACTGGTATGCGTCTGCCTGTAAGAGCCCAAAATATTTTCTACCATCGCGAGCCGCTGATTCAGAGACGAGAGGTTTCGTTGCGAGACGAGTTGCGGAAGCCGGCGCCGGTTCTTCAACGACTTTCCGCGAACCAAGGTGAAGCGATTCTCGACATGGCGAGAGAGACTTCGACGCTTCGTTATCGCGAGCTTTACGGATTCACTCATGGCGACCCGAGCAGAGTGTTACAAGCAAGCATCGGCCGTGGTGTAGAAATTTTTGTGATGGGAGTGCCGCCGGCCAAACGGCTGCCGCTGCGGGCCTACCACGCAGCGTTGATCTTCAAGAATGGGGTGCCGGTTGGTTACTTCGAGGGCCTCTCGCTTTTTGAGCGAATGGAGGGCGGGTTCAATCTTTACTACACCTTTCGCGAAGGTGAAACTGCCTGGCTGTATGCACGCACTCTTAACATCTTTCACCAACTGCTCGGTGTCAGTGTCTTCACGCTCGATCCATATCAGATTGGTTATGAGAACGAAGAAGGCATCGAATCGGGGGCCTTCTGGTTTTATCGTAAGCTGGGTTTTCGTTCGACCAGTCCCACAGTCATGAAACTTGTTTTGAACGAGGAACAAAAAATTGCCACTCGGGCAAAATATCGTACCTCGGCAAACACTCTTCGCAAGCTAGCCGAACGTTCGATGGTTTTTGAGCTGGAGAAAACAAACCTGGGCGACTGGGATCGTTTTTCGGTTCGCAAGCTTGGCCTCGCCGCACAACGCCAAATGGCGAAACAGGGAAACGACGCCGAGAAATTCTTGGCGGCAGAAGTTAGGGAACTGACGCGACTGCTGGGAGTGGGAGCGGATGGTTGGCCCCCAGCTTCGCGATCTGCCTTGAACAACTTTGCCGCTGCTTTGTCTTCAGCAGACGTGCGCGGGTGGAATGAGACAGAAAGAGGCGCGCTGATTAAAGTGATTCGCGCCAAAGCGGGAGTGGATGAAAGCAGCTATTTGAAACTCATGCAGAAACATCTGCCCTTGCGCCGGACCATAATCAAGCTCGGATCGTAGTTTTGAAGTTCAACGAGTTCATCTCTCAGGTCAGGAAGGTGGGCTTGCCTCCGCTCTTTCAACTTTCAATCAAAGCTGGTGGGCATTTCAAGGAAGAGCGGGGGCAAGCCTGCCTTCCTAACCTTGAGGTTCCTCTGAGCTTAACCCTAGCCACAGATCTGGATTCGGTGCTCGAGAATTTTGTCCTCGGAAAGGTTTTCAAGTTTCTTAAAATACTCAGCCTCTTTGTCCAGAGCTTTTTCCGGCACCAGTCCAACGATCTCAGTAGTGAGAATCTCGATTCCCCGCTGCGCTGCCTCATGCTTGACCGCGTTGTAAACCTGGGCTATTCCCGTGACCTCGTAATTCACCAGGTTCATGGAAACCTGCACCAGCCCACGCGAAGCCAGCTCAAATCCCAGCGCCTTCACGAAAGGCAAACCGCCCTGCCGGGCTCTGACGGCACCAGCGATCGACTTCGCCACCGTCAAATCGCGGCTCTTGAGATTTACATTAAACGCGATCAGGAAAGGCCTGGCGCCGACAGCGATCGCTCCGGCAGTTTCATGGACGCGCGCGGGACCAAGATCAGGCGTGCGGCTGGGCTCGACCGCAATTTGTTCACGCAACAACTCCAGCGCGCCGCGTCGTACGTCTTCGAGGTTGACGCGCTCTGGCTTTAGCGCTGCGCGCTCGTAAAAGAAGACTGGGATCGAGAGTTCGCTCGCAATTCGTTCGCCGGCCCGGTGCGCGAGGGCGCTACACTCTTCCATCGTCACACCGCTGATCGGAATAAACGGCAGCACATCAGTAGCCCCCAGCCGTGGATGCACACCCTGGTGTTGACGCATGTCGATCAACTCAGCCGCCAGCGCAACGGCGCGCAGCGCAGCCTCAACAACCATTTGCGGCGCGGCGACAAAAGTGATGACCGAGCGGTTATGATCTGGATCGATATGGGTATCAAGCACGCAGGCTGTCGGCACAGAAGAGATGGCCTGCGCTAGACGCGCGACAGTTTCACTGTTGCGACCTTCGCTGAAGTTTGGTACACACTCAACGAGATTGCCGATTGCTGATTTTTGATTTTCGATTAAAAGCCTCAAGCTGTGACTAAACGGGGAACGTAAACCTGAGGCTAGTCTAAATCTAAAATCCCAAATCGCAAATTTAAAATGTCCAACGATCGTTTCATCGAAAAGCACAAGACGGCCTGGCAACGTCTGGAAGATCTGCTCAAGTTGCTTGATGGCAGTTCACTCCGCCGTCTGCATCGTGAAGAGGTCCGCGAGCTGGGAAAAATATATCGCCGCACCTCATCTGATCTCGCGGTTGCGCGCGCCGAGTCACGCGATCCTCGTCTCGTCAACTATCTCAACAGTCTGGTTATTCGCGCGCATGGCCGGATCTATCAGGCCGACGCGCAAGGCGGGTCGCGCATTCGGACGTTCTTCTCCCGCGACTTTCCGCAAACGTTCCGCCGCACCTGGCGTTACACGGCCGTGTCCTTCGGCGTATTTGCTCTGTTCTCTGTCATCGGATTTTTGGGAACTAAATATGACCCGGAGTTTTCCGAGTTGGTTGGCGTGCCACCTTCGTTTCGTGAAGTTTACATCGAAACAAAAACTCACTGGTGGGAAGACCTGAATGAAGCTAACCAGGTTGGCGCCAGTGCAATTTTTACAAACAACATTCAGGTCACGATCTATACCTTCGCCTTTGGCGCTTTGTTTGGGGTCGGCACGTTGTTCTACCTGGCATACAACGGCGCCACAATCGCCTCGGTATTGGCACTAACTTATCGGGCTGGCTTCGGCAACGATCTGCTGACATTCATGGTAGGTCACGGAGTAATTGAACTCTCGTGCATCTTCATCGCCGGAGGAGCCGGCCTGCTGATCGGCAGTGCGCTCGTTATGCCGGGTGACCTCTCGCGTGCCGATGCCTTGAAGAGTCGGGGCAAAGACGCAGTCCGTTTGATGGTTGGCATAGCAGTGTTGCTCGTGGTGGCGGGAATCATTGAGGGGTTCATTTCACCGGCGCCAATCAGTCCTAAAATAAAGTACAGCATCGCTGTTATTACCGGCCTGGCGCTTTATTCGTATTTGTTGCTGGCGGGGCGGGCTCAAGACACTGAGCAAAAGTAAAGGGATAAAAGCGCAGCGGGAACAGCGGGTTCGTCACTTTTTGAAACCCGGGAGAAGTCGGGCCCGCTCGCTGAGCCGATTCACTTTTATCGCGAATGAAATCATCGTGCGTATCATTGCTGCTAATCTTCTGCCTGCTCTGCCCGGCGCTGGCTTACGCGCAGAATCCCGCCGATCAGGATGACGACGTCGTAAGAGTGGAAACTGATCTCACCAATCTGTTCTTCACTGCCACCAACAAACAGAAAGCATTCGTTACGACGCTGCGGGAGGAAGACCTGCGGATTACGGAAGATGGCGTGGCGCAAAAAATTGTCACGTTCCAGCGTGAGACAGATCGGCCGCTCGCCATCGCCTTCCTTATCGACGTCAGCGCTTCCGAGGAGCGCACCTTACCCCAGGAGAAAGCAGCCGCGCGGGCGTTCATCGAAGCGATTATTCAATCCAGCAAAGACCAGGCGGCGATTATTCCCTTCACCGGTTCGGCATTTCTCGAGCAGGGCCTTACGCGCGATGTCTTCAGCATCTATCGCGCGCTCGAGCGTGTTGAGGTTGCTCTGCCTTCGTATCTCGGCTCGGGCCGGGCAATCAGTGGGATAGCTTCGGGTCCCGGCATGAAGGCAATTCCGCCTGAAGGCTCCACGGCAATCTGGGACGCGATCGCGCTGGCGTCCAGCGAAGTGCTGGGGCGAAACTCGGATCCCAAAGCGATCGGAGCCAGTCAGCCGCGTCCAGCTTTGACCTCTGCTGCGGGGGAAACGAAGAAGGTTGGAGTCCCGAACCAACGACGCCGCGCGATCATCCTGCTTACGGATGGGCAGGACACGACCAGCCGCCTATTGAGGAGCGACGCAATCAATCGAGCGCTGGAGGCGGAAACTGTCATCTACGCGATTGGTATCGGCGACAGCAAGTATGAGGGAGTTAATCGCGACGCCCTGAATGCGGTGGCGGCAGGCACAGGTGGCCGGGCATTTTTCCCGAAGCGGGAAACCGATTTGAGGAACGCCTTCGCTGAGATCGAGCAGGAGCTTCGTTCGCAGTATCTAATCGCTTATTCATCTACCAATAAAAATCGTGACGGCGCCTACCGCCAGATGCACCTCGACATCACCAATCCAGAATTGAAAAAAGAGCAACTTAAACTGCGCCACCGTCCCGGCTACTTCGCGAAGCCTC
>JANLYH010000058.1:0-5101 GCA_031365545.1 Pyrinomonadaceae bacterium
GTGCGGGGTTCGCCGTCAATTTCAGAAACTGCTTCGCCGCTACGATGCGCGCCCATCTTCTGGTAGAAGCCTTCAGCGTTTGGGTCTGACAAAATCTCAACTGCGGAAATATTTTCTTTTGCCGCGTGCTGCATCGCGTGGAGAAAAAGTTCCTTGCCGACTCCGGTGCCGATGTGCGCCGGCGTCACCCACAAGTGATCCAGTTCCGCTTTTTCTTTGCGGATGATAAGTGCGTAGAAGCCGAGCAGTTCAGATTCGCTTGCGGCGACGAAGACTTCGTTGCGGGAGATGTAATCAGGGGAAATCGTGAGATCGTCTTGCCAGTGTTCGAGCCAATGTTCGGGGTAGCCCCAATGCCGTTTGGCATCGTGAGCGATTTGCGTGAGCGCTGCGGCGTCCTCCGTTGCTGCTGATCTTATGTGCACGAGTTGGTTCCTATCGCCGCTCGTTAACGCAGGCGGTTCTGACATGCTGGTCGAAGCCCTCCGTTACGGTCGGGCGGCTGCACCGATTGCCTTGGTCAACTTCGCGACTAGATCGCGCGCCTGTGCGGCAAACTCACCTTTAGGTTCCAGCCTCAAGTATTCCTGATATTCGGCAAGCGCGCGCTCTGGCTGATTCACTTTCAGCAGAATGTTTCCCGCCAGCAGATGCGCTTCGGCAAAATCCGGTTTCAACTGTAGCGTATGGCCGATGGCCGGAGCCGCCTTCGCGATGTTTTCGCGATCCCAGTAGAGACGTGCCAGCGTAAAGTAGCCATGCCAGGATTTGTCGTCGAGCTTGAGTCCAGCGAGCAAGGTCCTTTCGGCTTCGTCGAAACGCTTTTGCCGCCAGTAGATCTCGCCTAATGAAAGCATGGCCGGCGCGCTCGTGGCCTTCAATTCCAGCGCGCGCTGAAAAACAGGTTCCGCTTTTTGCCATTCGCGCTCGTCAACGAGAGCCGCGCCCAACAAAAGATGCGCTTCATAAAATGCCGGATAAGAGGTGATTGCCTTTTGCAGATGCGCAATTGCTTCCGCGTAACTCTTTTTTCCAAGCGCTTCACGACCACGCACTAATTCCTCGCGAGCCTCAGCCGGCGCGCGCGCATCAATCACGTCTAGCAGCGTATTGGGGACAGCACTTGCCGGAGTCAATTCGAAAACCAGAAACGCGCGAAACATGACTTGCAGGTCGGCGTCCTGTTGCGCGGGTCGAAAACCGGGCGCGTTAACTATTACACGGTAGTAGCCGCGTTGAATGTTGCCAAAGCGAAAGCGCCCAGTGCTGTCGGTATCAATTTGATCAACGAGCCCACCACCGAATCGTTCGAGTCTAACTGGAATTCTGGCGCCCGGCAGGCCAGTATTAGCGAGTTTTACCTGACCGACAACTTCGAATGAATTTGGTGAACCTGGTGAGTAAGTATCGCGATCGCGCTGGGCTAGCAGCGGTGACGCGCAGGCCAGCACGAAGATGAAAGCTAGCGGATGGCGGTAAAGAAGTTTCACGTTGGGTACCGGAAACAAAAGCAACGTTGTTGGACTAAAGGCTAAGGCAAAACGCCCGCGGCGGCGAAAAACTAAGCCGGGCGGATTTCAGTGTCCGCCCGGCGAAGGTTATCGTCCAAAGACCGGACATTAATGAGTGTACTTCAGTCCAAATTGAATTAGCCGCGCCGGAATAGCGGTACCTGTGATCTGTGTAAACGTAGCAGGCGTCCCGATATTAACCGACGACGGAGTCGTAAAGATTGGATGGTTGAAGAGGTTGAATACATCAGCGCGAAACTGGAACGTGTTTGACTCACCCAGATGAAATGCTTTCGACAATGAGATGTCCCAGTTTTGCTGGTAGGGAGCCCGCCACGCATTTCGCGGTGCTGTGCCCCAACCAGTGGCTCCCGCGCCGGCGCTGTTGGGTAGCGTCGGCGACACCCCAAAGCAGGCGGGATTCAAGTAATGGTCGAGGCGCTGTTGCGTCGTTCCGCGCGTGTAGGCATCGTGGATGCTGTTGCAGAGATACTGGGCCGTGCCGCCGGCTGTGCCAAACAAGCCGCCGCTGGTGCTATCAGTTACCGAGAAGGGCAAACCTTTTTGATAAGTGACGATGCCGCTCACGGTCCAGTCGCGGAAAACGGGATTGTCCAGGAACTTAATCTTGTGGACCGGAATATCGTAAGCGTAACTAACTACCAGACGGTGCGGCCGATCAAAGTCGCCACGCGCTTTATTCTGCGCGGGGTTGGATTGATCGTTATAGATGTTGCCGCCATTCTGGCCCGCGCGGGTAGCATTCAATTCGTCCGTGCTCAAGGAGCCGCTGACATTGTCTTCGGTCTTTGAGTAAGTGTAGGCGGCCTGGAAATAGAGACCGCGATGCAGCCGGCGCGAAAGGGTTGTTTGCCAGGAGCTATAGTTGGCAAATCCGATGTTGCCCGAATAGCGGGAGCCACGCTTGCGCGAGAGACCAAGGATCTGGTGGCGCAGCTCCTCGTTGTTTACCGTGTTGGTAGTGATTGTGTAAGTCGCACCGTTCATGTCACGAACAGTGATTGGGCTTCCAGGGCTTGCAAGCTTGGCGATATACGGATCCCAGATTCCGATCCCGCCAAGATAGTGTGACCCGACATAGCCGGTTTCGATTGCCCATCCGCCCTTAAGTTGATGCTGTACAGTTAGGTTCCATTGTTGCGTGTAGGGAGTAAACGCATCACGCGGGGCGCTGGTAAACGACGCCAGGTTGATGGAGCAATTGGTTGCCGTGCCGCCATAGTTTAGACATTGCTGTCCAGCAGCGTTTACGAAGATAGGACCAACACCCGGATCGTTAATATCCAACGGGCCGACACCACTAATGCGTCGCAGTCCCGCAAAGAAAGTCGCCGTCGGAATGAACGCAGTCGCCACGATTGATGGCGGAGGCTGTCCGGCAAGCGGATTCGCTAACTGCAAAGTGGTTGGCACCGCACGATTCTCAAGCGGCTGAACCGTGAACGGGGCTGCCAGGGAATTCTGCAGGATGTTCTGATTGGAAAGGCGCTGATAGTAGATCCCATACCCGCCGCGCAGCACCGTTGTCTGATTGCCATTTATGTCCCAGGCAAAGCCGACGCGGGGTGCGAAGTTATTATCGTCGCGGCATCTGATCAGGGCGCAGTTGCGAACGCCGGGCGTGCCCCTGAACCCGCCGAGATTGACGGCTTCCGGGATCAGGAAAGGATTCAAACCCCGCGCGGCCAGTGACGGATCATAGATGCCGGCGCGATTGAGTTTGTCGTGCCCGAAGCTCATCGCTTCCCAACGCAAGCCCAGGTTGATCGTTAGGCGTGAACTGCGGCGATAGTCGTCCTGGACAAACGCGGCGTAATCCGTGGCTACGAAGTTTCTTGCCGGATCACCAAAGGCTGACTGCAGGGCCGTCGGTGCGCCGCGCAGAAAGTTTTGAAATGCCGTAAACGCATTGCCGGCTCCCGAAGTGCTGCCGAACGTAAGCGAACCACGCACGGCAAAGTTGTTGAAGCGGTTCAACTGGTATTGAACTGCTTCACCGCCGAAGCGCAAGCTATGTTTGCCGGCAATCATCGAGAAGGTATCAACGATGTTATAGGTATTCGAGGTGGTTCCGCGATCATCGTTGACGCCGGTACCAAGTGAAAACAAGCCAGTAATAGCAACCCGGTACAGTCCCGTGAATTGGCCGCTGGGCTGAGCGCCCACTTCGCTTGCCTGATGCGAGTCAGTCGGAACGTTGCCAAACAGGAAGCGGCTATACCCGAGCCGGAGCTCGTTGACCTTGGTCGGGCTAAAGAGGTGGGTTTCGGTTATCGCGAGATAACGATTCCACTGAAAGTCGTTGCGCAGATTGGGCAGGCTCGTGTCAGTGCCATAAGGCCTGACGATTGAGCCCTCATCCCAGAACCAGGTTCCCGTGATCTTGTCTTTATCACCACGGAAACTACGGTCGTAACTGATCGTGTATTGGTTGTCCCTAAATGGCCCAACCGTCGAGAACGAACAGCGAAACGTGCCAGTGGCGCCGCCGGTCACCGATCCGCAGCCACCCTGCCCGAGGCGCGGCACGAGATACTGGCCGCCAAAACGATTATCCGTCAGATTAAGAATTTTCACGGCTACCGGATCTATTTGGGCCGCTGTTAAGCCGAAAGCCGGTGCGAGCAGAGCCGCAGACGTAGTGCCATCGGGGTTGGTCGGAAATGCCTGGACCGTTGGCGATGAACTCGAACCATTTGGATCGATTCCATTGCGAGCGCGTACGCCCTGGTAGTTGAAGAACCAGAAGCCGCCGACTTTGGGAATTGGTCCGCTGGCAGAGCCGCCGAAGACGTTTTGCAGCAACCGGCCACGCTTCGCGCCATTCTTGTTAAAGAAGAATTCATTGGCATTGAGGGCGTCGTTGCGATGCTGCCAGGAAAGGTCCCAATGGAAATCTTTGGTGCCGGTCTTGGTTACCAAACCCAAGGAGCCGCCACCCTTGCTACCCTGACTCGCGTCGTAAAGAGAGGTTGCGACTTTCATTTCCTGAAGAGTGTTCGGGTTCGGCAAGGGCACCGTGTCAAAGTGAGCGAGGTTAAAGTCGTTGACGTTGATGCCATTGAGCGTAACGCTGTTATTGCTCGTACGCTGCCCGTTGACACTTACGTCGGCCGTTCCGCGGCCGGCCGATCGCACATCGGCGGGCTCACCGGTGACGCCAGTCGACAGCGATAACAATAATAGAAAATTCGGTGAAGCCAGCGGAAGCGACCGAATCGTCTGGCCCTCAAGAGACTGGCCCGTGATGGCACTTTCTGTATTGATCAAACTAGGCGTTGCCGTAACGTTAACTGTTTCTTCGATGCGGCCAGTTTCAAGAGAAATATCCTGCCGGGCGGTTTCCGTAATTCGCACCGGTACGCCCGAGACCACACCCTTCTTGAAATTTGTCGCTGAGACCTGAATTCGATAGGTTCCGGGGCGCAAGAGTGAAGCGCCGAAGCGCCCCTCGTCATCGGTGACCGCGGTGCGCTCCGTTTTCCCGGTGAGGTCACTGATGATGTCGACGGTGGCGCCTTTGACAACCGCGCCGCTCTGGTCGGTAACCACACCCGTGATACCCCCCG
>JANLYH010000059.1:0-14905 GCA_031365545.1 Pyrinomonadaceae bacterium
GGTGAGATAGCGAGTTCCATCGCGCACGAAGTCAACCAGCCGCTCACGGCGATCATTAACAACGCCGAAAAGTGTCTCCACTTGCTCAATGAGAATAGCAAAGACGTTGAGCAGTTATGGGAGGCGTTGATCAACATAGCTGCTGACGGACACCACGCGCTCGCCGTCATCGCTCGCATCCGGGAAAAGTGACTCAAAGCGACTGAAGACCGGGGACCGCCGGAGTATTCTCGTCCACAGTCTGCGGTCGTCCGTCGTTGGTTGTTTAGAAGTTGATCCCAATCGCGGCGAGTAGCGCCAGCACCACTGCAAGGATCGCCTCCCCAACAATCAAACCCGAGGCTAACGGAACCCGAAAGTCTGCTTCAGACCGGGGCCCTGATTTCGCCCAAATCAGTTGGGCAACGCCGCCGAGAATAAAAGTTATCAGCACTGACGCATTGATCAGCATCCCGATACCAATCGCTGCCGGAGACGGGATGTTCTCGCCATACTTCTCCGCAAGTAAGGTGAGGACGATGCCCACCACGATACCTATTATCAAACCAACGAGGCAGCCGGGCGGCAAGGCACTGAGTCCCTTCGTCAGCAGTTCAGCAAAGCCCGCCCACTTAACGCTAATCGGCGAAGACAAGCCCGCAGGTCCGATGCCAAACTTGTTACGCAGGACGGGATAGACCAGGGCCGTCGCCAGCGAGCCGACGGGGGCGGCGATCAACTGGGCGATCGTCAAGCTGCGGGGATTCGAACGGATTAACTGTCCGGCTTTGAAGTCTTGCATCAGCGCTTCAGAGGTTACGGCGATGGTCCCGGTGAGTCCGCTTGACGACATGTTTACTGGCACGTTGCCGGGTGAGATGAAGGCAAAGATGGCCTGCATCATGTTTGACAACGCGCTAATCGGTCCCCAGTTTGTTTCGCCCAACACGCGTAGCCCCACGAGCATAAGCGGCAGCGACAGCAAGATCGCAATGAATGAAAGCCATACCGGAATCCCCATGCTGAAGTACTGGACGAGACAGATAAT
This sequence comes from Pyrinomonadaceae bacterium, assembly GCA_031365545.1. Lineage (GTDB taxonomy): Bacteria > Acidobacteriota > Blastocatellia > Pyrinomonadales > Pyrinomonadaceae > PSRF01. The sequence goes on from JANLYH010000059.1 coordinate 1,028, forward strand.
CACTGTCATCACCAACGATCCAATTACGACCCAGCGCATGGGAAATTCACGCGGGCTTTCCTTGCCGGCGATGTTGCTGGTTTTGAGTCCACGAAAAGTCTCGACGATGAGATGCCATTTCAGCGCGAGTGAAGTCAATCCGCCGGCGACCATCAAGCCCGTCGCGGGCCACATGACCCAAAGCAACGTTTTGGGGTAGGTCATTTCAGGAATCATGCCGTGCGACAACAGAAATCTGGGCAGCAGGAACCAACTGATGAAGGTCCCAATGGCCATCGAGAAGCAGATGCGAAAACCGACCAGCAGTCCGGAACCGAATGACAACAAACTCCAGTTGATCCCGATTCTCATGTCCTGCATACCCGGAACGAGCCAGGTATCGGGAAACAGTTTTAAAAAGCTGGTGAGAACCATGAGTACGCCTGAGGCCAGGGCGCCAAGGCCGAGGGCTTTTAGCGGACGAGCTGAAGTGCCTTTCTCGCGTCCTTCGTGCAACACGATGATCGTTTCGCCCGCGGCCAACCCGTCCGCGTAAGTGAGGTTCTCTTCGTCGATGTAATGGCGGCGCATGGGAACGGCCAGCAGAATGCCAAGCAAGCTGGCGCTGCAAAGCCAGAAGAATATCTGCGCGGTGCCGAGGTGGATCGGTGGATTGAGTACGCCCTTGGTGTTGAGCATGTCGAAGGCGGCGAGGAGAACGCACATGAATGCGGTTTGTCCGGCACTTGTGCCCATGGTCTGAACGATGTTGTTCTCGCGCGCGTTGGTGTCTACCAGTCGAAACAGGAAAACCAAAGGGACGAGCGTCATAAATCCGAGGAAAGCCGACACCACCGAGAGGTTTGGACCAAAGCCAAGCTTCAACACGCAGTAGGGATAAGCGCTGCCGATTATCAAGGCGACGAAGAGTCCAATAACAATGGAACGCACGGTTAGTTCCGGATCACTTTGAGTGGCGGTGGTGCTGGGTTCTGTCATGGATGCTCCTTAGTTTTCAAAAGAGCGGGGCAAGCCCGCCTTCCTGACCTGAGAGGTAATGTGGCTGGTCTCGTTAGTCCCGCCTTGTATGCCTTCCACTGACAAAATCAAAACTCAACTACAGTCAGCTCATGGTTGGGAAAGTGGGCTTGCCCGGCCTCTTTGGCCCAATTTCAATATCCGATTAGTTGGTTGCGCTTAATGAGACTCAACTCTTCGCTTGCCAGTTGTCTTATCGAAAACTGCATTCCGAAGAAACTGTTCAGTTGTCCAGGGCGGTGGATCGCCACCCAGATATTTGTTGAACCATTCAACGTGCGCCGTATAGTAGAGCGCCATTTCATACCAACTCGGCCAGTGGCCGGCATTGGAATAGATGATCAACCTCGAGGGGACTTTCATCTGTTGCAAGTCGGTAAAGAAATTCAGCGACTGAGTATAAGGCACGCGATAGTCGCGTTCTCCTGAAATCACGAGCGTTGGTGTCTTGAAGTTTTTCGCGTAGTTTGACGGCGAGAACTTGTCATAGTCCGCAGAGTCCAGCGGCTTACCCTTCAGGTCCCACTCCGGGAACCAGAGTTCTTCAGTGGCGCCATGAAATGAACGCAGGTCATATATGCCCATCATTGAAGCAATGGCTTTGAAGCGATCGGTGTGTCCTGCAAACCACATCATCATGTAACCGCCATACGACCAACCCATTGCGCCCATCCGCGTGGAGTCGACGTAGGGAAGTTTTTCGAGCGCGTCCGTCACCTTCATCAAATCTTCATAGACGCGGCCACCAAAGTCGCCGGAAATTTCAGCAGTGTAGTCCTGGCCAAAGCCGGTGGAGCCGTGCGGATTCGGAAAAGCCACGATGTAACCAACGCCCGGGTAAACTTGCCAGTCGCCGCGAAAGGCGTCGGCCCAGTTTGACTGCGGCCCCCCATGAACATTCAGGATCAGCGGATATTTCCGTTTGGGATCAAAGTTGTGCGGCTTGACGATAAATACTTGCACGCGTTGGCCGCCTGAACCAGTGACCCACATCGTTTCCGCCGGACGGATATCGACTTCATTTATCAGGGCGTCATTTAGATGCGAGAGCTTTGCCGGCGTGGCTGCTTTGCCATTGACGACCGCAGCGCTGTAAATCTCCTGGGGTTCGCCGACCGAACGCTTGATGTAGAACAAACGGTCCTCGCTTGGATCAAACTCGGAAGCGTCGATCGTTTTGTCAGCCAAAACCTGCGTGATGGCTTTCGTGTTGAGATCCAGACGAAAGATCGGGTTCTGACCTTCGACCGGTCCGGCGAAGTAAATAGACTTGGAATCATTTGACCAGCGAAACTCATCGACCCAGTTGCGGAAGGATTCAGTCAATATCGTTGATTTGCCCTTAGCGCGATCGTAAAGCGCGAGGCGAAACAAATCAGATTCGTAACCGGGCTGTTTCTGCATGCGATAAGCAAGGTATTTGCCGTCGGGGGAATACTTCGGGCTGCCGTCATAAGCGGGATTGGCCACCGTGATATTGACAGGCTTTGCGTCTCTGTCGCCGAGCGAGACGGTCCAGAGGTCGTTATTAGTAGAGACTGCCGGAACGGGATCGTGATTTGAAACGTAGACCAGTTCTTTGCTGTCAGGCGAGAAATCGTATTGCAGCGGACCACCGAGTTGAAATCCAGGCGCGTCGTAGTTTCCAGGCGTCACATCTCTAGTTTCTCCAGTCGCGACGTTAACAATGAAAGTGTGCGTGCGCGTGCCATCTTTCCAGGAGGTCCAATGGCGATAGAGCAGTTCGTCAGCCATGTGCGCTTTCAGCGATCCCGCCGCCCAACCTTCGGCAATCTGCTTGTTGCAAGCGTCGTCACCGTTGCACTCAGGATAGACGTCGGATGAAAACGCGATCCATTTGCCGTCGGGCGACCATAGTGGATCCGAAACCCCCGTGGAGATGTTCGTTAGTTTGTGCCAGCCTCCGATGCCTCTCGCTTTCAAAGGGAAGAGATTCAGGTTGCTATCTTTTGAACTGATAAAGAGAATTTGTGTGCCGTCAGGCGAGAACGAAGGCGAAGACTCGCTGGCTTCACCTCTGGTCAACTGTGTAAGGCGTTGTCCATCAACGCTCATCTCCCAGATGTGGCTACTTCTTTTCGCGCGGGCAAGGTCGGAAGTGGTCACCACGAAAATCAGCGTCTTGCCGTCAGGCGAAACGTGCAGGTCGGAGATATTCTTGACGCGATAAAGATCTTCAATTGTGAAGGCCCGTTTCTGGGCGTGCAGGGAAGTGAATAAAAGCAGCAAGAGCAGTGACAACAACAAAGCGCGAAGCATCATTCGGTGGACTCCTTTGGATGAAAAACGCCAGCGACGTACTACGGAAAATAATGTTATCGGTGGCTGCGTATTCTATTACGAAACAGGGAAATGGTAGTCAAGATTCGGGATCGATTCACTCGCTAAACTGCACCTCAGCCGTAGTTTCATCTTCGGCTCTCACCTCTGTTAAGGCCGCCCTCGGGCTGTCGGCATATTGAAGCTTGTAAAGTTTCCAGTAGAGTCCGTGCTGCGCCAGTAACTCCTGATGCGTGCCGCGCTCTCTGATTTCACCGTGGTGCAACACGATTATCTGATCGGCGCGTTGAATTGTTGAAAGACGGTGCGCGACCACGATCGAGGTGCGATTACGCATTACGCGTTCTATGGCTTGCTGAATCAGTTGCTCCGTTTCCGTATCGATCGAACTGGTGGCCTCGTCCAAAATCAGAATTGCCGGATCAAACGCCAACGCGCGCGCGAAGGAAATCAACTGTTTCTGCCCTACTGAAAGCCCGGCACCGCGCTCTTTAACTTCGGCCTTATAGCCGCCATGCAAGCGATTAATGAAGGGTTCAGCACTCACTTCGTGCGCCGCCCATTTGACTCGTTCTTCAGAAATCTCGGTTCGTCCCAGCCGGATGTTGCCTTCGATGGTGCCGCTGAAAAGAAATATATCCTGCAAAACTACGGCGAAGTTTTCGCGCAGTGACTGCAAGTCCCATTCGCGCAGGTCCACGCCGTCGAGCAGAATGCGACCACGCTGCACGTCGTAGAAACGCATCAGCAGGTTGGTGATGGTCGACTTGCCGGATCCCGTGTGGCCTACGAGCGCGATCGACTGTCCCGGATCGACCTTGAAGGAGACGTCTTTAAGAATCCAGTCGTCGCCTTTGTAAGCGAACCAGACATTTTCAAATTCAATGCGGCCCTCAGCGCGACCCGACTTTAGCGGTTGAGCGGGTGAAGTGATTGCGATTGGCAGGTCGAGCGTCTTAAAGATGCGATGCGAAGCAACCACAGCAGCCTGGAGCACATTGTACTTATCCGAAATGTCGCGAATCGGCTGGAAGAGAAAACTTGAATACTGGATGAATGCTACCAGCGCACCCAGCGTGAGCACGGTGTGCCCAGGCGTGTTTTGCATCACGCGATAACCGCCATACCAGATGATCAGGGCAATACCGACGGCGCCAATGAAGTCGACGAGCGGAAAGAAGACCGCGTAGTAAAAAATCGTATCGATGTTTGCCTTGCGATAGTCGGCATTGATCTCATGAAATCTGTTAAGCGACTTTATTTCCGCGTTAAAAATCTGAACGGTTTGTGCGCCGGCAAAGTGTTCCTGAAGAAAAGCGTTGATGCGCGCAATGCGCGTGCGAACCATGTCGTAGCCTTTGCGCGCCCCTTTGCGAAACCATGTCGTCGCGATCCACAACAGCGGCACGGTCATTAGCGTTACAAAAGTCAGCCGGACGTCCATCCATAGCATCACGCCAATGATCGCGAAGATCATCACCACGTCGCCAAGTAGGTCCGTGATGCCGGCGGTGAAGAGTTCATTGAGCGAATCAACGTCGCTCGTGAGGCGGGTCATGATCCGGCCGACCGGATTGCGATCGTAATAAGCCACTTCCTGATGCTGGAGTTTGTCGTAAAGCTCACGCCGCATGTCAAACATCACATATTGGCCCACTGTGTTCAGCAACAATGCCTGAAAATATGAGAAGGCCAGCCGCAGCAGTTGCACGCCCACGTAGAGTCCGACCAACAGCTCGAGTCCGGAGGCCTGGCGCGGCAATATGTGCCAGTCAATCGCATACTCCGTAAATTTCGGTTGCAGAATGCCCAGCAGATTTAGCGCGAAAGTCAGCAGCAGTGCAGGGACAAGCAGGCGCAAATACGGGCGTAAGTAGCGCAGCAGCCGACGAGCAACCTGGAAGTCGTAAGTCTTCCCGATGGCCTCTTCTTCATGAAACTGTTTGACCGCTGTAGACATTTCTTAATATGGCCGGTTGCCGCTCCTGAAACTTGCAGCTTCCAAATGGCTGCGTCGCGGAAAATGGAGAACGATTCCGGCGGCTGCAAACAAGAAAAGCAAGTAGTAGCCGCGATAGCCGAATACCAGGCGTTCGATTAGTCCCAGTAGCGCGCTCACTTCAGACATAGCGCACGCGACGATCATGCCCTTCTGCACTAAAGTGACATCTTGCTTGTCAATGGCCCTTTCGATAAACCGGTTCTTCACCAAAAACGAAAGTGCAACCATGATCGCGCCCATTATCGTCAAGCTAAGAATAATAATTGACTGGGCTTGGGTTCGCTGAACGGTGTTAAGGGGAGGGGCCGCCAGGAAAGGAAAGACAAAATACAACCCGACGCTCATCAGCAAGGCACACCACAAGACGAGCATCGTCGGGTATCTTTTGTTGAGATCGGTTTGTTCCATAACGCTCCAATGAATTGCAACTAGGTAAGCGCAAGTTCTTCTTCAAGCAACTGTCTTTCGTACAACGCTGAATACTCCCGGCCCAGCGCCAGCAACTCGTCATGCGTCCCTTGTTCGATGATTCGTCCTTCGTCGAGCACGCAAATTAAATCAGCATCGCGGACGGTAGAGATTCGATGCGAAACGATGAGACTGGTGCGGCCGCGCATGACGCCGCGCAATTTGCCTAGAATCTTTTCTTCAGTGTAGGTATCAACGGATGATAGCGCATCGTCAAGAATTAGAATTTTTGGTTCGCGGAGTATTGCCCGCGCGATTGCCGTGCGTTGTTTTTGTCCGCCCGAGAGCGTGAGACCTCGTTCGCCGACAAGTGTTTCAAAGGCATCGGGAAAACCGGCGATGTCCTCGGTCAGCCCGGCTACATCAGCCGCTTCCGCAATTTGTGGCGGCGCAGCGCTCTCCACACCGAATGAAATATTTTCTGAGAGCGTGTCGCTAAACAGAAAAGTCTCCTGCGGAACATAACCAATGCTTGAACGGAGCTGCGCGAGGGGGTAATTGCGAACGGAAATGCCGTCGACAAACACAGTGTCTTCCGGAGCTTCCACAATCCGCGAAATCAGATTGACGAGCGTCGATTTGCCGCTGCCGGTCCGACCCACAAAGGCCACGGTGCGACCGGCATTGATGGTCAGATCAATGTCGCGTAGCACGGGTTCATCGTTTGGATGGTAGCGAAAAGTCAGATTTCGAAATTCGATTTCTCCCTGAATCGGGGACTGCGTGTTGACGCGAGGGGAGTCTGCTATCGAAGGCTTCACGGCAAATATAGCGTTCATCCGCTTCAAGCTGGCGGTGCCCCGCTGGTACAAGTTGACTACGTAGCCAAGCGCGATAAGCGGCCAGATCAGGCGAAAGAGATACATGTTGAAGACCGTAAACTCGCCTACTGTAATCTCTCCGCGAATCGCCGCCGGCACGCCCGCCCAGATGATCAGCACGAAGCCCATACCGATCAAAAACTGCATCAGTGGTCGCATCAACGCATCGATTCTAACGAGGGCCAAATTCTTTTCCGCGTATTGCCGGTTCAGGTCATTGAAGGCCGCAATCTCCGCGCCCTCCTGCGCATACGCCCTGACGACGCGTACCCCGGTAAAGTTTTCCTGGGCACGAGCGGTGATTTGCGCAAAGAAGTCCTGAATTTTTTCAAAACGCACGTGCACTTGCTGGCCGAAAAACTTAACTGTCAGCGAAACCAGCGGCATCGTGGCAAACAACAGCAACGTGAGCCGCCAGTTGATCCGGAACATGAGCGGCAGGACGATGACGACTACGAGGAGCGTCTGCAGGGAATACATGATCATCGGCCCGGCCAGTTGCCTGACCGCGGCCAGATCGTTTGTGGCGCGAGCCATCAAGTCGCCGATGCGATGGTCCTGGAAAAAGACCTGCGGTTGGTCGACCAGATGCGCGTAGAAATCCTTACGCAGGTCGTATTCAACCTTGCGTGACATCCCTATCAAAATGCGTCGCTGTAAAAAAAGAAAAGTGCCACTGATGAGACTTGCGCCGAGCACCTTTAGCGCTGAGATAGTGACGCGCCACCAGGTTATCTCCACCCAGTTTGCATCAATGGCATGACCAACTATAACGGGGATGTAAAGATTGAAGACAACGCTGGCCATGATGCAAGCGATGCCGATTGTCAGTTCTACCTTGTAGGGGAGAAAGTAGCGCGCAAATTTACGTAGATCATCCATGCAAAAGCCGCAGCGTCAAAACCTTTAGCTGAAAGCAAAGGGTTATGATGCGCGATTTTGCGTCAGGACGCCAGAAGGCAGAGTGGCAAAGTTGTTGCGGACGGAATTGAAGGGAGAAGGCGGCTGCAAGCGAGAGATCGAAACACTAAATCAACTGCCTCGCAGGCAACTATTGCATCGTGGCGAGGAAATCGACAGTTGCATCCTCCTGGTTAGCGAGCGAAGCCTCGACGATGCTCACCCGGTTGCGTCCAGACTCTTTGGAATGATAGAGGGCCCGGTCGGCTGCCAGCACCAGAGAATCTCTGGAGGAAGCGTGGTCCGGAAACGTCGCAATACCGAAAGACACAGTCACGCGGCCAAAACCCGGCACGTCCATGCGCTCGATGCGTTTGCGCAGGCGCTCAGCAACCAGCAGAGCTCCTTCCGTGCCTGACTGCGGCAGGATTATCACAAACTCGTCGCCGCCAAAACGCGCAGCGGTATCAATAGCACGAAGTTCTCTCCGCAGGCTGTCAGCTAACATGCGCAGAGCGACATCGCCGGCGCCATGTCCTGCTTTGTCATTTATGTCTTTAAAATTATCGAAGTCGAGCATGATCAGAGAAAGCGGCTGGTGCATGCGAGTAGCGAGGTGCAGGTCGCGCTCAAGCTGTAATTCAAACGCTCTGCGGTTGTAGCAATCAGTGAGGCCATCGGTCAGTGCCTGTTGCTGCATCTGCGCAAACAGATGCGCCTGGTAAGCGGCACCGACGAGCTGATCGGCAACGGTGTGCAATAGCAATAGTTCGTTATCGGCCCAGACACGCGTGAGATCGTCAGAACGCGCCAGCAGGAGTCCGATGGACTTTCCCTGGTGGATGAGCGGGACCACCGCATCGGCGAGCAAAGGTGGAGACTGCGAGCCGTCGCCATCGACGACGTAAGCCTCGGGTGAATTGATCAAGCGGCTGGCAATTGAGTCAATTTCTCCGAATAGCGATTCGCAACCTTTACTCGCAACATCCGGCCGCAGGTAGCACTTTGTTGTCTGTCGACCGACAAGAGTGCCGTCCACTTTCACCGCGCAAGAGTGAAGACTGAGCGCGCGTCCGACTTCGTCGGCGGCGGTTTGTAAAACGCTCTCGAGGTCGACCGCGTTTCTAATTGCGGTGGCCAGACGATTGACAGCAATCTCACGCTCGGCCTGCTCCTGAAGCAGTCGGGCCAGTTTTGTTGTTACGCCCAGGGTTAATTGCAGAGAAGTGGCCTGCGGCGTGGAAATGCGAACAGCTCGAGCAAAGGCGTCAGATCGCGACGAATGCTCTACGGTGACACGAGCCATCAGGTATTCGAGGGCGGAGTAGACTATGTCAGGCTCGAATGTCCAGATAACGAGATCCCGCGACGAGTCGCTGTCTTCTGCATTGTGGACCGAGGCAAGCAAGGCGGAGAAACGGGCGTCGGCAATCACCACAAAGCGCTCTGAGTTGTCGCTCTCAGCGGTTTGTTCGAAGATCACCATTCCTGGCTCTTTATTTCCGGGCTGGAGTTCCGTCTGCGACAGGGCATCCTGGGAACTTGTCCACAGAAACAAACTGCGGGTTGTTTTCCCCAGTTCTTGAAAGCGCGCGATATCTCGAGCCGGCCGTTCTGTTGCAGTAGGCAGCCGCTCAGCAACCAGGGCGCCGAGACGATTTTCCAGCACTACGTCCTCGAAGTAACGATGCAGCTGCGCAATCGTCGACCCCGCGCAACGCACGGGCACTAACTGCCGGGGATGTTGAGCTAGCAGGGCTTGGTAGAGCGAATACATAGGGGAGGTCACCGAAAGGGGAAATTCCTAACTTGCTCTGTTACCGGGTTCTGCTGGAGGTGGGATCCACGCGGGCGATGAGCCAAAATCATTCTACCCAGCTGGAAAGCGGCTGTCTACACTTATTCCTGGACTTCGATTAGCCCTACAGTTTCTTCGAGAAAAGACCACGTCTAAGCCAAACGGTGAAGCCGATCTAACTGTTCAAACCTTAATGTAGGTGCTGAGTGCGGTGGCTGCGAGTTTTCCGTCGTCACTAAAAACGTCGGCTGAGACTGTCAGAAGCCGTCGACCTGCGCGAAGAACTCGGGCTTTCGTCGTTACCCGTCCCTCCGTCAGCGGCCGCAGGTAGCTAACCGTCAAATCTACGGTTGTTACTTTTTCCTCCGGGGCGAGCAGAGAAATGATGGCGAAGGCCATCGCGGTGTCGATTAAAGAGGCGATTGCTCCGCCATGAACAACTCCATGGTTCTGGGTCAGTTCATGGCGGACCTGAAGACCAAGTGTTGCCGCGCCTTCGCTTATCTCGTCGAGTTCAATCCCCAGCAGGTGAGCATAGGGAACTGAATCAACCGCCTTCTTTATCCGGCGCGCTTGAGCGGCGGTTAGCTTCGTACCCGTCATAAGCGATAGCTCGATTCACCACTTGCCGGTTCGACAATTACGGCGGTGCCGTATGCCAAAACTTCCGTCACCCCTGCTGAAACTTCGGTGGCGTCGTAGCGGGCCGCTACAATGGCGTTCGCCCCGATTTCAGTAGCATGCTGGATCATGATCTCAAACGCATCAGAACGCGTATCCTCACAGAGTTTTGACCACACAGTTATGTTGCCGCCAACGATCATTTGCAGACCGGCGCCCATGGTCGCGAAAATATTTCGCGAGCGGACTACGATTCCGCGCACGACACCGAGGTTTTGCGTAATGCGGAAGTTTGGCAACTCAAAGGCGGTAGTTACCATTTGATGTGAAACGGAATAACGAGGGGGACTGACTGCGTAGGGTGCTCTATTGTCGAGGGGGTCTCTGCTCATTTTGTTGTCCTTCTGAAATTAGGTTCTGAAGAGTGTCTGCTTATTTAAGCGCGATTTACTTTTGGCTTTAGGCTCCGCCGGAATCCACAAATACTTTTTGAGCTCACAGCGGCCGCGTTCATTGAAACTCACACCCTCGGCCTCCAGCATTCGTTGCTGTTTGTCGTGTGGTAACACCAGACCGCGAGTCGAACATCCACCCTGGGCATTGATGACGCGGTGCCAGGGAGTCTTGTCGTCTGCAGAGTGCATGACGAATCCAACTGTTCGCGGGGTGTAACCCTCGCCCAGGATCTCGGCAATCTGGCCGTAAGTCATAATGCGTCCACTAGGAATTATACGAACAACTCGAAAGACGCGTTCCCGGTAGTCTCGATCAGTGTCAGCAGCCATAGGTTTTCACACTGTTAGCTTAAGGTTCGCAGGATGACGCGCGCCGGAGCGCCGTCGCCAGTGCCCCCGGCAATCTTTAGCGGCAGGCAAAGCAATTCATAAATACCGCCGGGAACCGCTCGTAGATCCAGACCCTCGACGATTACCACACCCCGGGAAAGGAAAGCCAGGTGGGTTTGAAAGCCGTGGGAGCCAAACTGTTCCACTGAAAGATAATCTATCCCCACGAGTTTCACTCCTGCGTCCACCAACCAACGGGCAGCTTCAGGATCGATATAAACGTAGTCCTCGTGAAAGCGTTGCTCGGTATCGCCCCAGAAAGCGGAATTGCGCGTTTTGAAAAGAATTCTTTCCGAACCCCGCGCGCAATTCCTGACGACAAAGCTCTTATCAATTGCGCCGATCTCTTCGCCGACTTCGACGACTTCCACTTCTCCGAGCAAACTGTCCAGCGCCAGGGTCTCAACTCTTGCGCCGTCTGCGATGAAGTGTGCCGGGGCATCCACGTGCGTACCGGAATGCAGGCCAAAGTTTATCAACGAAACATTTGCCGCATCGCCATTCGCTAGTCGCAGCCACTGCTTGATTTCGATGCCGGGGTCGCCCGGGTAAGTAGGGGTAGCCGCGGACACTGGTACGCTCACATCGTAAATTGGCATTGGGTAAGCTTAGTCGATCAGTGCTGAAAACGAAAAAGAAGTCAGTGTGCGATAAACTTGTTAAGCATGGACAACGACAAGCTAAAGCCCATTGGACTCAGGCTAACCCGCTTGCGATGCGCAGCAGGGTTTCGTTAGCATCCACGCCATCGCAGAATATGTAAAAGGAGCAACGATTCTGACCGCAAATGATCCAAGCCGGCCCCGGCCTCAACTGGCCGCTTCAAGTTATCTGAATACGGCGCCGCTCATCTGGAGTTTTCAGGAGGGAAGCCAACAGGAGGTTGTAGCGCTTACGACTGATGAGGCGCCCGCGCGCTGTGCTGATTTGCTGGCGCGCGGAGAAGTTGCAGGAGCGCTGGTTCCGATTATCGAATATCAACGAATCCCTGATGTGCGAGTGGTGCCGGGCGTTTGTGTTGGTTCCCACAAGGCAGTGCGCAGCGTGGTGCTCGTCAGCAAGTTTGACGACCTGAAAAACGTCAAACGAGTAGTCCTTGATGAGTCATCGCGAACTTCCCAGGTTTTGGTGAAGATCATCTTTCGTGAGTTTCTCAATTTCGAACCGCAGTGGGAAACCTCAAGTCCCGACGCCCTCGCTATGCTGAAAGACAACGATGCTGCTTTACTGATCGGCGATCCCGCAATGAGAGTGTCACTGCCTGACGTTTTTGTTTTCGATCTCGCCACTCTGTGGCATCAGTTTACCGGCACTGGGTTCGTGTTCGCGATGTGGATGGTGCGCGCCGCTGCCGTGCCGACTGTTAGCCAAGTGGATTTTGCCGGCGCTCGCGATGAAGGGTTGGCAAAGGTGGAGCAAATCATTTCGCAGTACGAAAAAGAGGTACCGCTTCCGCGCGCCGAGATCCGCAGGTACTTGACGGAGAATATTACCTTCCGCCTTGACGAGAGTTTGGAAAAGGGCATGCGGTTGTATTTTGAGCTGGCCCTCAAACATGGCTTGAGTGAGAATAATAAGCCTCTGGAATTCACGACCGAAGGTATCCAATGAACCTGCTGAGCAGGTGGAAGCGTAAAGCCCAGGGTGGAGCGAAGCGGAACCCTGGGTTCAGTATTCAATTAGTCGCCTAGCCCGCGAAGCGGGCGATAGAGGTTTGCTAAGCGGCGTCTGTCGCCCGTTCCACGGGCTCGGATTGATCTCTCGATCTTACCCAGGGTTGCGCTTCGCTCCACCCTGGGCTTTACGCTTCCGCCTGCTCCGCAGGCTCGTTGAATCCCACAATCAGAGTTCTGTTCACTCAGAGGGTTTTGATTAGCCACGTGCGCTATTTTGCTTATTGGCGAGCGAGGCAATAAACTAAGACCATGCCGAGCGAGATACAGAGTATTCTGGATAGAGCCCTCGCAGGTTCGCGCTTGACCGCGGCCGACTGCACCGCGCTGCTCGAGTCTCACGACGTTGCGCGCCTGGGCGTCGCCGCCGACGAAATTCGACAGCGCCGCCATCCGGACAACGTCGTTACCTACATCATCGATCGCAATATCAATTACACCAATGTCTGCAACGTAGTTTGTACCTTCTGCGCTTTCTACCGCCGTCCGGGCGCGCCTGATACCTACGTAAGAACGTTCGACGAAATCTGCGAGAAGATTGACGAAACGATCGCACTCGGCGGTACCGGCGTGCTAATGCAGGGTGGGCTGCATCCAGATTTTGGCATTGAGTGGTATGAAGATCTGCTGCAAAAGCTGCACGCGAAGTATCCGACGTTTCAGCTCCATTGTTTTTCGCCACCAGAGATTCACAACATCCATTTGATCTCCAAACTTGATTACGAAACGATCATGGCCCGATTGAAAGATGCCGGACTTTACAGTTTGCCCGGCGGCGGCGGCGAGATACTCGACGATGAAGTACGGGATCGCGTCTCGACAAAATGCACGACCGACGAGTGGCTGGCCGTGATGAAAGCAGTGCATCGCGTGGGCTTGAGATCGACGGCGACGATGATGTTTGGAATCGGTGACAACGTCACCCATCGCGTCAACCACTTGCAGCGAGTGCGTGATTTGCAGGATGAGACCGGAGGCTTTACTGCGTTTATTCCCTGGACGTTTCAGCGCGAGAACACTGCGCTGGGCCGGCGGATCAAGAACGAGCAAACGGGAGTCGATTACTTGAAAATGCTGGCAGTGTCGCGGTTGTTTTTGGACAACATTGAAAACTTTCAATCTTCCTGGCTCACGCAGGGTCTAAAACTCGGGCAGGTCGCTTTACGGTTTGGCGCCAACGACATGGGCTCGATCATGATTGAAGAAAACGTGGTCTCGGCAGCGGGTGCCCACAATCGAGCTGACGAACAGATGTTGCGTTACCTGATTCGCGAGGCAGGCTTTATTCCGCAACAGCGCGACATCCTCTACGCTCGCGTCAATCGCGAGGAGTCGAGCGCCGGTGATACGTCGCAGTCGACGCCACTGCGCGAGTTGAGTGTCGCGATCGCCGACTAGCCGCTCCCGGTCCGTGACAAATCGCCAGACATCT
>JANLYH010000065.1:0-2569 GCA_031365545.1 Pyrinomonadaceae bacterium
CATCCGGGGCAGCGTGCTGCCGCTTCGGTGGTCCAATAGACATGGGTGGCTGTCTTGCTGCCGTCTGAGTTTCCGCGTTCATAGGTGGAGCTTCGGCCGTTTGCCGATTGACTGACCAGCATGCCCCAACTATTCGGATCATTCGTAACTTCCGAAGAGGACGCCGCCCCTGCAGCCGCAGTTGCGGCGGCGACGGTCGAGAAGCTATCAAGGTGCTGATAGATGATGCCCAACTCCTGAAAGTCGTGCGCATTTGGCTTAGTGCTCAGAGTGCTGCCGGCGTTAGCGCCCGTATTTGAGAAGTAATCCATGCACGTATTAAGTGAAGTGCCGTCGGTCGACTGATGATCGAGACCAAACGTGTGCGCTACTTCCTGGCACATTACATGTTCTCGCTCGTTGGTGTTGTTGTAAGTGGCAGTATTGAAGTACGTATCATTCATCTTGGCTGAACCCTGCGTGATATGAGTACCGCCCGTGATGTTGATAGAGGCCAGGCCCAACCAGCCGTTGTTGCCATAGGTGCCATTGCAAACCTGTGTCGTCCCGGAAACCATCGAGCAGCGTTTGTTCGAGGTGCCCGCGACAATGGCGGTTATTACCGGGCTATTCCCGGAGTTCCAGTCGCTGGAGGTTTGCGAAAGGTGCGACTTCCAGTCGGAAGTGGTCAAGTTGTCGCCGAGTTTTAAGGTGAATGGGTTAGAGGTGCGCGCCCAGTGATAGCCTCCCCAGGAATGGCTGGCGTAGCTGACAGCCGCCAAGGCCGTGAAGACGGAAATCACCAAAGCGGCGAGTAGTATTCGCCGCTGCGAAGTTCTGAACATACAGTTCGTTTCCTTTCTGATTGTAAGGTTGAATACCCGCTCTAGTCCGAGGACCGTTCCCACGCGTAACGGTTAGATAGAGCCTTGTTGAACTTGCGCAAGATAGTGCGACAGCGCACACAAGTCAAGATGTTTTCAGACGCTGTGTCGTAACTATATAAAACCACCCTCTGGAAAACTAAATAGAAATGCCCTCTAGGATGCGCACTCGAAAGGGTGGGCAAAATGGAAGGACATTTAAGAATGAGCTTGAAGGAGCGGGAGCGGCTCAAGCTGTTTGCCAGAGTGAAGCTGGGAGAGTTGCAGCAGAAGCAGGCGGCGGAGATCTGCGGATTGGATTATCGGCAGACGCGGCGACTCTACCGTAGATATTGCGAGCAGGGTGATCGCGGGTTGGTGCATCGAGGTCGCGGGCGGCCCTCGAACCGGCGCTACCCAGTGGCGTTTCGTGAGCGAGTGTTGGCGCGCTACCAGGAGCGTTATCCGGACTTTGGGCCAACCCTGGCCGCGGAGAAGTTGGCGCTCGATGGTTACAACATCGACCACGAAACGCTACGCGGCTGGCTGTTGCAAGCGAAGCTGTGGCGGCGGCGACGCAAACGACCGCGGCATCGCAGTTGGCGCGAGCGGCGCGCGCACTTTGGCGAGTTGGTACAGATGGATGGCTCGCATCATAAGTGGTTTGAGCAACGGGCGCCTGAGTGTTGTTTGATGAACATGGTGGATGATGCCAGCGGCACCACCCACTCGTTGTTTGCCGCGCAGGAGACAATCTTTGCGGCGATGGAGTTGCTCTGGCAGTGGATCGATCGCTACGGCATCCCGCGAGCGCTCTACACTGACCGCAAGAATGTCTACGTGGTTGACGAAAAGACGCGCGAAAAGGCTGCCGATAGTGGCTTGGAAGCGCTCACCCAGTTTGGCCGCGCCTGCAAACAACTCGACATCCGCATCATTGAAGCTTACTCACCGCAAGCGAAAGGGCGAGTGGAGCGCAATCATGGTACTTACCAGGACCGACTGGTGAAAGAGTTACGACTACAGCAGATCGATGCGTTGGCACCTGCCAATGAGTTGCTGGGCACTGGCTTTTGCCAACAACTCAACCAAAAGTTTGCGGTCGCGCCACGTTCTGCGGCTGACTACCATCGCTCCGCCAAAGGGTATGATCTGGCGGCTATCTTTTGTATTCAGGAAGAACGAACTGCCACGGTCGATTGGATAGTGAGATTTGAAAATGAATTCTATCAACTTGTCCCGCGACGGAAATCACAAGTGCCGCGTGGCAAGATCATGGTGCAGCGTTACCTCAACGGTGAGTTGCACTTTCGTTATCGGACCGAGGAGTTGGGTTACACTCTCTTGCCCGAGCGACCGCAGCCAAAGAGCAAACCGAAGAAAAGAAAACCGACCACAAGGAGGAATACCGTCGAACAGCACCTCCTGCCGGCGAATCGGGCTTGGTGTGGTTTCCAGTTTGGCAAAGGCTCGCCTTGGGCGCGATCATGACTGCAACTAGCGGTGACGGCTGGCAGCTCGTCCTTCGGACTCGCCGCCAGCCGTCACTACAAACTCAAAGCAGAGGGTATTTCTAAATAGTTAACTCGGAGGGTGTTTCTAAATAGTTCTGACACATCTGTCGTCGAGGTGGTGACGTTATCCTTCCTGTAGGTGAAGACTATCACAACGTCATAGGAGAGCAATGACGTGTCGGATTTCTAAACCCAAGCGGCTCAAGTCTCACG
>JANLYH010000084.1:0-1595 GCA_031365545.1 Pyrinomonadaceae bacterium
CCGGTCCAGCCGCTGATTCGACTAACGGCGAAGATAGGCGTGTAGAGGTCGAGCGGAATCCCCATCATGTAATAGGTCGAGGCGGAATAGAAATCGACGTTGGGGTAGAGGCCCTTCTCGCGCATCATCACTGCTTCAACCTTGCGAGACATCTCATACCACTTGGAATCCCCGGCCGCTTCGCCAACCTGCTTTGAAAACCTGCGCAGATGAGTGGCGCGCGGATCTTCCGTTTTGTAAACCGCGTGGCCAAAGCCCATCATCTTGCGCTTTTCGGCCAGTGCTTTTTTCACGTATGGCTCGACGTTTTCTACGGAGCCAATTTCCAGCAACGTTTTCATTACGGCCGTGTTTGCGCCACCATGAAGCGGACCTGATAGTGCACCAATAGCTGCTGTAACAGCGGCGTACATGTCTGCCAGCGTTCCGGCAACCACCCGCGCAGTAAACGTTGAAGCGTTCAACTCGTGATCGGCGTGCAGCGTGAGGCAAACATCAAGGATGCGTGCATCGCTTTCAGAGGGGACCTCACCGCGAAGCATGTAAAGAAAATTGGCAGCTATATTCAACGAGGCCGAGGGCGCCACTGGATCCAGACCGCGGCGAATCCGATCCCCTGCCGCAACGATAGTGGCAAATTGGGCCGTCATTCGAGTAGCTGTTTTGAGGCTCGTCGCACGGGAAATGTCGCGCGAGTTTGCATCGTAGAATTCGAGCGCCGATATCGCCGTGCGCAAAACATCGATCGGATCGGCGTCGCGAGGAAACTGCTTCAGCAAGGCAATCAACTCTGCCGGCACGCCATAAGACGCTCTGAGTGATTGCTCTAATTCTGAGAGTTCGGTGCGGTTTGGCAGGCGCTTGTTCCAAAGCAGGAAAACTACTTCCTCGAAGCTGGCGTGCGCGGCCAGATCGTGAATGTTATAGCCCTGGTAAATGAGCTCGCCTTTTTCACCGCTGACATCGGAGATCGACGAAGTTGCTACTGCAACTCCTCTGAGTCCCACTGCTGAACTGCCGGCTGACGCGTTTGCTTGATTAGTCATGAAGTTTTTGTGTTGCAGCGAAGATAACAAACCGAAGCTAAGTGTGACAAGTTACCGCTGGGCCTTGGTCGACAATTACTTGATGGAAACGACCACCGAATCACCGCGTCGCGCTTGCAGGATCTTCGCAGCCGATGCGTTGGCTGCGGCGAGTTCAAGAAACCCGGCACTCCCCCAAATCCCAAAGATCTTCCCACGCTCGCTGGTTTTCTCAGCGAAGTGATGCCGGAATGATTTTATCGACCTCCCTCGCAAGCGAAGCGTTGCGCCTACGGTGATCATCTTGGCCGTCAAATCATTCTGCGTAATGTTTGTCACACAGTTGCCGAAGCGATCAATGTGGATTATTCGCGCCTTCAGTTTGCCGTCCGCGGCAGTCGTTGTTTGCAGCGACGGCAGCCTGACGAACTCCGAAATCTCTTTCCCGAACTCCGTCGGTTTTGCCCCCAACGATAGCGCAGCGGCGACCGGCGCAAAAACATCACGGCCGTTGAAAGTTTGACTCACTGGATGGCGAAAATACTCTTCGTTTGTAAGTTCAAACATTCT
>JANLYH010000107.1:0-1771 GCA_031365545.1 Pyrinomonadaceae bacterium
GAAGAAGGGAAGCGCCCGCGAAACCTTGCGCGACGACATTGCCGCCTCGCTTGCTTGTCATGCCGCGATCAAAGTGAACATGCCGCTCACTCCTGAGAAGATGCGCTGGCTAATTGATCGACTATTAAAAACCTCTTCGCCCACGACGTGCCCCCACGGCCGACCGGTAATTCTGCGCCTCGCCACCCGCGACATCCTTAAGGGCTTTCACCGAATCTAGTGGTTGGCTAACCATTGACGGTTGCCAAAGGCTTGTACTATCGTTTGGCTACCTCGCAGCAACCAGGAGTACTTACTCAACCATTGTTTACCTGAACCATTCTGAACGGTTCCGATTTTGCTCACACCACTTTTCAATTTATTTGACAGGCTCGGCCTTTGAGCCGCCCCATTTAGGAGGTAACTGCCATGCCGAATCCATATGCCGTAGTTGGTTTGATTTCACGCATCGACCCGCCGGTTTCCAGGTCGACTTCGGAAATGGTGCGAGAATTTCCCAATGGCTTTTTGGTTGAACTGGAAGGTCAGCCGTCCATC
This sequence comes from Pyrinomonadaceae bacterium, assembly GCA_031365545.1. Lineage (GTDB taxonomy): Bacteria > Acidobacteriota > Blastocatellia > Pyrinomonadales > Pyrinomonadaceae > PSRF01. Next base: position 538 of record JANLYH010000107.1, read on the forward strand.
CGCCTCTATTCCAGCGAGCGAGCCGCGGCCATGCTCGAGATTCTCGAAGGTCTGCGGCAGCTCCGCACACCCGTGTACCTGGAACTCGATCCTGACACCCGTGGAATTAATCTGCTACTCATTCCGCTGGTCAGTAACGTTGTAAGAGTTTCCGAAAACGCAGAAGGTGACACGGAAATCGAGCTCGAACAGTCTCATGCGCGAAATGTGCTCAAAAAAGATAACCCCGATGCCGCGCAATTCTCGCAGACTCTGAAGACTGCACAGGCTGAACGCCGGCCCGTCGTTGTGACCATAAACGACCTGAACGAGGTTATTGATGTGCGGCCACACATCGGCGAGGTGCCGTTAGGACAGGGTGGAGCAGGAGGCGCGACTGAAAAAGAGCGAAGGGGGTTTTGGCACTGGCTGTGTTGCCTGTTTCGCTGTGTGACGCCAAAGAAAGCGAAAGAGATGTTTGATCTCTGCGCAGCGCAGACGTGCAATCCTTTGACAGTGCCACCGCCATGCATTCCTTTTCTTTATCCGGATGATGGCTGCTGGGCCCGAGCGCATGAGATGTGTCGCCTGATGATCAATGCCGGCGTTCAGCCAAAGAAAGTTTGGATCGATGGTCATCTGCATACCCTCACGAAAAACAATCCAGCCTGTTTCGTCAACTGGGGCTGGCATGTGGCGCCGACGATATGTGTGAGAAAGGGCTGGTTTAGCCGCAGCGAACAGGTGATTGATCCGTCGCTGTTCACAGGTCCTGTATCGAAAGCTACCTGGAAGGGAGTGCAAGGGGATCCGAATGCCACCCTGACTGATACCGCGGCTTCTCTTTACATGCGACCGGCACAAACTGACCCAACCTACGCGTTGACAAACAATCGGCTGTCCTTTTACCGTTTGCGGTTGAAGAATCGTTCGCTGCTACCGGCTGGCTCTCCGCCGTACGCTTTTTGCTAACTAAGCAATGCCGCGCTCGAGCAACTGAACGCAGGAGTGCGAAGACATTTTTGACCACCGCTGGAAGCTCTTCCCCGTTTCCGCTGATCCTGGATAGAATACAGTTGCTCCAGTCTTCTATCGTTGGAAATAGGAAACCTTCATGCGATCAATCCTGTCCGTCGTACTAATCACACTTGTCTTTGTTGCCAGTCCTGCCACCGCGCAGAAGCGCAACATCACCGAGAAAGACCTATTCGGATTTAACTGGATCGCCGATCCGCAAATTTCGCCGGACGGTTCG
>JANLYH010000179.1:0-4528 GCA_031365545.1 Pyrinomonadaceae bacterium
TTCTCGATACAGTTGACGCGGAGAAAAAGGGAAGCGCGCGCGAAAACTTGCGCGACGACATCGCAGCTTCGCTCGCGTGTCACGCGGCGATTAAAGTGAATATGCCGCTCACCGCCGAGAAGATGCGCTGGCTAATTGATCATTTGCTAAAGACGTCTTCACCGACAACCTGCCCACACGGGCGTCCGGTGATCCTGCGCCTGGCAACTCGCGACATTCTCAAAGGCTTCCATCGAATCTAGTTTTGGTGGGTCCGAGCTTCAATTCTCTCTGGTATCTCTTCGCCCTCTGTGGCGAATGAACATTAGGGAAGCATTCACAACTGAGACACAGAGAATACGGAGGAGGCACTGAGAAACTCAGAGCAGCGCACCACCTTTCCAATATTTCTGTTTTTCACAGCTAGCTCTGGGTTAGAATGCCCGACGCTTCCCTAATGCAGTTTCATTTTTTCGGAAAAGGAACCTCCATGAGATCCATCCTGTCAGCAGTTCTGATCACCCTCGTCTTTGTTGTCAGTCCCGCTTCAGCTCAGCAGCGCAACATTACCGAAAAAGATTTGTTTGGCTTTAACTGGATTGCTGATCCGCAAATCTCGCCCGATGGCTCCCGCGTCGCCTTTGTGCGCGTTACGGTAAACGACAAGCGGGACGGTTACAACACTTCCATCTGGACAGTTTCTACGGCGAATGGCGAGCCCCACCAGTTGACCAGCGGCCTGCGCGACTCAGCACCCCGCTGGTCACCGGACGGAAAGTATTTGGTTTTCGTGCGCGCTACGGAAAAGGACGGGCGGCCTGAGGCCCCGCAGCTTTTCATGCTGGCGATGGCCGGTGGCGACTCGTTTCAGTTTACGACGCTCGCTCATGGAGCGACCCAGCCCCAATGGTCGCCAGACGGCAAGTCGATCGCTTTTGTTAACGATGCAAACCCGGAAGATCTTGCGAAGGCAAAAGGTCCGCAGCCTACAACCGCATCCAATCCAACCGATGCCAAGAAAGCAGATGACAAACGCGACAGCGACGTGCGCGTAATCACGCGCGCAGTTTACCGCGCGAACGGAGCAGGTTATCTCGACTATGCCCATCCCGGTCACATCTGGATAGTCTCCGCTCCTCATAATGCTGACGATAAAGTTGCGCCGCGACAACTTACAAAGGGAAAGTTTGGCGAGGAGAGTGTCACTTGGGCCAGAGACAGTTCGCAAATCTACTTCACTGCCGATCAGACGGGCGAACCTTACTACGACCTGCCGTCGACGACGATTTACTCGGTCGCTGTCTCAGGAGGCGAACCCACTAAGCTCACAACTTTTGACATGGACGCCGGGGGGCTCGCGGTGAGTCCAAACGGCAAACAACTGGCGTTCACTGCGTCCATCGGCCAACCGGTAAAGTCGTATCAACAACCCGATCTCTGGTTGATGGATATTTCGTCGAACGCGAAGCCGCGCAACCTTACCGCTGAATTCGACTACGACGTTGGCTCGGGGGTGGGTGGGGACAATACCGCTCCGCGTGGCGGCGGCGGCAATGCGCCGGTCTGGTCCGCTGATGGCCATTCGATCATGCTCGTTTACGCGAAGGAAGGCCGGGCGAATCTCGGGTCTTTTGACGCCGGCAGTGGCAAAGAAACCGACGTCACGAAGGGCAATCAAGCGGTCGTCAGCTTTCGCGCCACGCCGGATGTTTCCCGGCTGGCGCTAATAATCTCGACCCCCACTCGAGTCGGCGATCTGTTTTGGCTCGACCCTGCCGGATCGCAGCCCCGACAGTTAACCCATCTTAACGACGATTTGTTTGGGAAACTAAATCTGACTGAGCCGGAGGAAATCTGGTACCAGTCATTTGATGGCAAACGCATTCAGGCGTGGGTGCAGAAACCGCCTGACTTCGATCCGCACAAGAAGTATCCGCTCATACTCAACATCCATGGCGGGCCGCACGCGGCATACGGCTTCATCTTCGATCACGAGTTTCAATGGATGGCGGCGAAGGGTTATGTGGTGCTTTATCCCAACCCGCGCGGCAGCACCAGCTACGGTCAGGATTTTGGGAACATCATTCAGTATCACTACCCAGGCGATGACTACAAGGATCTGATGGCTGGCGTTGACGAACTGATTAAACGCGGCTACATCGACGAGCAAAAACTTGGAATCACCGGCGGCAGCGGCGGCGGTGTACTTACGAATTGGGCCATCGGACATACCACTCGTTTCGCCGCAGCCGTCTCGCAACGCGATATCGCTGACTGGTCAAGCTGGTGGTACTCTGCAGACTTCACCCAATTCCAACCGGCCTGGTTTAAAGGCTCGCCGTGGGAAGATCCCGATTTCAAAACGCGTTCGCCAATTACCTACGTCGACAAGGTGACTACGCCGTTGATGTTGATTTTGGGAGAAACCGATTGGCGGACACCCACGGGCGCCGGCGGAGAACAAATGTTTCGCGCGTTGAAGTATCGCAAGATACCAACGGTGATGGTGCGCTTCCCGAATGAGTCGCACGAACTCTCGCGCTCCGGCCAACCCTGGCATCGCATCGAACGGCTGCAGCATATTGTTGGCTGGTTTGATAAGTGGCTGATGGGCGTTGCGAAGCCGGAGTATGAGGTGACTTCAGCAGACAGCAAACAGTGAACAGCAAACAGCCGATCAGCAAATAAGAGATGTCCGCCCTGAAGGGGCGGGAGGAACGGTGAGTTGCGGCGGAAGCTCGAGCTTCTCACAAATCGTCGAGCGTTCTCATTACCAATTCAAGATTCGAGAAATCCGGCAGCAGCGCATCTGGATTGGCAGCGCGAACTCCTTCGATCCCGTAAAGACGACCGGTGCCGACTGCGAGTGAACGCATGCCAAAGTGTTTAGCACAGTCGACGTCGTTGGGTGTGTCGCCGATGACGATGAATTGTTTGGGAGCGAGTTCGAGTTTGAGGTGCGGGCAGATACGTTCGTAGGCGAGCGCCGGTAAATCGCGGCGATCGTGTGACTCGTCGCCGAAAGCGCCGGGCAAAGTAAAGAATTCAGAGAGACCCACCAGTTCCATTTTCAGGTGAGCTGCTGCCTCGATGTTTCCGGTGAGCAGAGCAGATTGATAACGAGGGTGATCCGCGACGGCTTGCAAAGTTTCACGAACGCCGGGTAGGAGTTCAAAAAACTCGCCGCCATTTCCCGTGGCTTTGCGCATGGCCGTCATGTAACTCTCGCGCAGATGATCGATGCGTTCGAGAACTTGTTGATTGGTGAAGCCTTCATCGCGCAGTGCCTCGCCGATAATTTGCAGATCAGTCATCCCCGAGACTTGCATCTCCGGCAGTCTGCCCGCCGTGCCGAAAACCTCTTCCAGCATGGGAACGGTGTAATCTTTGAAGGCGCCGGCGCGTTCCGAGCGGATTAATGTCCCATCGATGTCCCAGAGGAGGATACGGAGGGATGAGGGATGAGGGCGGAGGGATGAAGACGTGGTTTTCCCAGTTGAGTCTTTACCTTCGCTGGCAGCCGGCTGCGTCGAAATGGTGCTTTCATCCCTCATCCCTCCGCCCTCATCCCTTTATTCAATCACCGCCAGCACATCACCGGCGCTTACCGTTGCGCCTTCTGCTGCATTGATCGAAACAACGACTCCGGCTTTCGGCGCTTTCATTTCATTCTGCATCTTCATCGCTTCAACGACGATAACCCCATCGCCGGCTGCGACGCTCGTCCCTGGCTTTGCCAACACTCGTACGATCTTGCCGGGCATGGGCGAAATAATCTCAGCCGCACCGGAATGGTGGGCGGCGGAGCTTTGTCCGCTACGCAGACGCTTCGGATCGACTATTACAACATTGTGATTGCGGCCACGCAGAGTTACCGCCAACGCGCCTTCATGTGAGGAGTAGCGATCGCGTTCAACTCTGCATTTATAGACCTTGCCGTTGCTCACTAGCAGATACTGTCCTTGTCCGAGGTCGCGCACGTCGATCTCGTAGTGACGCCCATCTACTTCGGCGCGGGCCAAGCCGTCGACGACGTCGAGCGAAATGTCGTGTTGGTTGTCAGAAATTGCGGCCGTTAGTTTCATTTTCGAGTTGGGGTCTATTTCCACCAAGCCGCGTAGCGGCGAAATGTTTATAGCCTAAAGTTTTTATCAGATCTCTTTTGCGGGACCCTAACCGCGGCTTTTCGTGTCCCGCAAAGCTTTTTTGGTCAGAACGGTTTCTATAAACATTTCGTGCCTACGGCACTTCTGAACCAGTCGCTATCTTTTGAGTCGCTTGTCTGCCTGTATTACGTTTCGCCCGTCGAGCAAAGACTTCCGTCCGGACATCTGCCAGCGGCTCTGATGGTCCCCGGAAACCTGCGGTCCCGCCGCTGCTTGTTTGCGCAGTTTCGCATAGTGAATGGAAGCCGCGATCATCGCGATGTCCTGTTCTTCCTTATCGGGCTCATGTGTTGCTGCGGCGCGGCGCTCATTAAAACGAGAAATGAAACCGGTATCCAGTTGTCCAGATCGGAATTCCTCATCGCGCACAATTTCGCGGAAGA
>JANLYH010000210.1:0-14369 GCA_031365545.1 Pyrinomonadaceae bacterium
CCCGGCTTCACCGCCGGCTCGCCACGTTTGCACATTTCGCAAACCGCCGGTTCAACCGCCGGCACATCGAGAGTGGCAAGCGCGATTCGCGGCACGCCAACGTCAGCCTTTGCCGCCGAGCGATCGATGATCGATGCCGCAGCTACTACCTCAGCGCTGTTTGCCTGTAATGCCGCCACCGTTTCGCGCGTGGAGCCGCCGGTAGTGACAACGTCTTCGACGACCAAAATTCGTTCTCCGGGGGAAACGGAAAAGCCTCGCCGCAAAACCATCGCTCCTTCCTGCCGCTCAGTCCAGATAAACCTTGCCCCAAGTGCGCGCGCCACTTCGTAACCGATTACAATGCCGCCAATCGCCGGCGATGCCACGGTTTCAATGTTTTCAGTCTGGAAGTGTTGCGCGATGCTTCGGCCAAAGTCCTCTGCGTCACTCGGGCGCTCTAACACCAGCGCGCATTGCAAATAGACCCGGCTGTGCAAGCCGCTGGTAAGAACGTAGTGTCCTTCAAGCAACGCGCCGGTGTTCCTAAACTTCTCGATTACTTCTTCAGCCTGCATGCTTAGCCTCATGCGCGCGGCGCGATCGTGGTACAATGCCGACGAATGCCGCCCTTCGCAAATCTAGTTTCTGATTCAAATCTCGTCCAGGAGACCATCGATCTACTGCGCCTCTCCGGAGGCCGCGCTAACGCCAGTCAGATTGTTGATGCTGTCTTCAAAGTATCTCACATCGACGAAGAGCTGGCGGGTTTGCTGGTTAGTGATCTCGTAAGGGATGATCGACGCTTCAAGTTCATTGACGGTAACACTGTCGAACTGCAGGCGTACGATTCCGAATCGCGATTGCTTGCTGAGCTTGATTTTGTCGTCGTCGACATTGAAGCCACTGGAGCGAAGATGCCGCCCAACCGCATTATCGAAATCGGCGCTTATCGCATTCGCGGCGGCCGCATAGTAGACGAGTTTGTCACTCTGGTGAACCCCGAGCTTCCGATTCCCCGCTTCGTGATGGCGCTAACCGGAATCAGCAATGAAATGGTTAAAGCAGCGCCACTCTTCGCGGAAGTGGTTCCCGGATGGTTGGAGTTCGTTGCCGACGCGGTACTGATAGCTCACAACGCCCCCTTCGATACGAATTTCATCAATCATGAAATCTCCCGCGTCTATCCGGGCCAGCGCATGATCAATCCACATCTTTGCACTGTAACGCTGTCGCGACATGCCGTCCCTGGCCTCGCAAATTATCGGCTGGAGACCGTCTCCGACCACTTTTCAATTCCCATCGCCGATCGCCATCGCGCCGGTAGTGATGCCCTGGCCACGGCCGAAGTTTTCATTCGCATTCTGGCCAGACTGGGAGAGCATGGTGTTAAGGATCTGGCTGCGGCGCGGAATTTTCGCTCGCCGCTGCTCGCAGCGGCCGGTCGAGAAACGACACTGGATTCGAAGCCGCAGCTCCTGCCCTTCGCCACCGGGTTTTAGACTACTTCCTCAGCTGGTTTTGACTTTCCCTTCAGCAAATTCCTCGTCACGAAAACTCCGATTACCAGGATCACCAAACCCAGACCCACCCAGGGGTAATACTTCTGCAGCATCAGCATCGCCTGCGTGCCATAGCGAATTGCAAAATAACCCAGGAACAAGAAGCGAATAAAGCGGCCAATTATGATCGCAAGTGCAAAACGGAGCACACTGAAACGAAAGACGCCCGCGGTTATTACAAACAACTTCAGAGGAAACGGTGGCGGCAGCATACAGGCTACCAGTACAGACAACATGTCGTACTTATCAATCCAGTCTTTCACGCGCTTTTGTTTTGCCGGTGAAAATTTCGACAGCGCCCGCTTGCCGGCCCGGCGCGAGATGTAATAAAGAATGAGACAGCCCACCGTGGATCCTGCCACGGCGAGAAAAACGTAAAACAGCATCAAATGCGGATTCGTGATTGAAAGAAAAATCAGCAATGCATCGGCGCTGCTGGGGAGCGGTACAAACGTAGAATCAAGCACGCATATTACGAAGAGTCCGGGAGCTCCAAAGGTTGCGATAAACTTCCCTAACGCTTCCAGGCGGCCCGACCATTTTGTCAGGAAGCTTCCGATGCTAAAAAGAAATATTGTCATCCAGTTAAGCAGTGCCCTTTCCGAACTATTGTTTACGTTCTGCTCCTAAGAAAACACCGGGCTCACTGATCCACCGCGTCACCCTTTAGTTGCGCCTTCCGCTCTTTTCCGGCGGCAGCCGCCGCTCTACCGCGTCCGCTCGAAAGATATATCAACAGTGCCACCAGGCCGAGCGCCGTGCCGACGCTGATTATCGCGATTCCGTTGTCCCGCAAAAACGAGAGCACACGTCTGCCGTAATATACTGCCAGAATACCCTCAATGTAGTAACGAAACGAACGCGCGATCATTACCGTGACCACAAATCTCCAACGCGGATATTCCAACGCACCCGCAGTGGCGACAAAAATCTTGAAGGGCATGGGTGGGGGCAGCAGTGCCGGAATTGCGATGGCCAGAAAGCCGTAGCGCGCGTAGGCGCGTTCCGCCCGCTCGATATTCTCGCGACTGAAACGCCGCCGCAGCAGCGCTTGCCCGCCGCGGCGCATGATTGTGTAAAGAGCCAGGCAGCCTATCACCGAACCAATCGCGGCGAACAACGGAAAGTAGAGTGCCGCACTGGGTTGTTTGAAACAACGTCCCACCACCAAGTAGTCGTTGATCTCAGGCAAGGACAAAAGCGACGAATCGAGGGCGCCAATCGCGATCATAGCCGGCGCGGCATAGTAAATCGGCAGGCCAATTACATATACCTCAAGCCAGCGTCCTATTGAGCGAAACCAGTGAAACATAACGATAACTGCTGAGTACTGAGTGATGAGTTAGGGCGACCAACGACGGACACTGAAGACCGCGGACAAGGACATTCCCACGGTCGTCGGTCCGCGGTCGACAGTCGCTTTGACTCATCACTCATTACTAATAAAGATTTACTTGGCGGGAGCGAAGATGGAGGGGGTGTCGTAGGTAACGCCTACTGTGAAACCCGTATCGTGCGTAAAGCTGGTGAGCCCTTTGATGCCGGCGAAATCAAAACGAAGTCCGGAAGCGCGAATCTGCATGCCCAGCCGGGCTTCCGATTGTGATTCGGTTCCCAGCGGGCCACCTCCCGGTCTGGTATTGGCGCGGCCGTTAACTTCACCCGCGAAGCTGAACTGTTTGTTCAAACGGAAAATTCCCGCAGCGCCGTAAGTCAACACATCGTTTTGGGAAAACAGCGCGGTTGGTGCGGTCAGGATTGCAATGCCAAGGTTACCGAAAGTATTGAGGCGCCCGTTGCGGCCAAACTTCTTGCCAACCAGAAACGACCCGTAAGCGTTTGTTTGATTCAACCCAATTCCCCGCGCCTGGTTGGAATTGGGGAGTCCTACCCCTACCCTAAAACCAAGGGACGGTCCGCGCCTGGTTTCTGCGCGCAATTTGATTTTAGTCCACAGAGTGAAATCGCCGGGACCGTTGGTTGAATTCGCGCCGGGCGCCAGTGATAACGGGATGGCCGACGTTCCCCGCGTGTTGATGCTCAAAAAGTCTTGCGCGACGCCTTCGATTTGAAACTCAACATTGGGGGCCAATCCGATGCTGATACCAAGCACCCCGACGCGCGTGAGATCGCCAGTCAAACCGGACACGGGATACTTGGCGCCCTGAAGAAAATCCAGCCCGGCTTCAATTCGCAGTGTTCCCGGTGGAATGATGTCCACGTCTTCGGTTATCAATGGACGCTGTTGCGCCCCCGCTGATTGAGCCAATGCAAGCAGGAAAATCAAGGCAATTGCGGTCTGCAAATGTTGGAGGCTTCGCTGGGACATGGTTTGTGCGCTTTCTAACGCGCCCGATTGTAATGTGACGCTGCTGGTAACGCAAACTATTAGTTTGCGGGTGCTGGTTCAGCTTGGTAAGCGAAGTAGTTGCTACTCAGTAAAGTCAAATAAAGAACCGGGAGCCGTTAGCGACCGGGTCCCGGTTTCACTTCACACGAGCTTAGGGTTACACGGACCCGGTCGCGCCAGCTCACGGTTCCGCATTTGCGCGGCTTAGTCTTTGAGCAATTGGAACGAATCAAAATATCTGGATCCGGCGGTGCGCATGGCCTCGCTGTCATCAGCTTTAGGATAAATGAACTGAATAACATACACCCGCTGGTCGGCGTCGTAGAATCTCGCTCGAAGTAGATACTCAGCCCCTTGATCATCCCTGGTGGCGACCTTCAGCTCGCGTCCGGGGTTCGCTGCCAGCGTGAGATTGCTTTCTTCGAGCACGGTCCCATTGACCGCACCGACCATGCCATCACGGGCCCTTTCAAACGAGAACTGAGTCCCCGGAACGTGATCGAAATAGCCAATCAAGTAGACTGCACTCCCATCCACCAGCGTTGCTTTGTGTTGCGTAAACTTAACCCCGTCTGCGGTGGCTGACTCCTGAGTGCCGACAGTCGGTTGGGACGGCACCATCACACTGTAGCGACCTTCCGCGGAGTTGTATCTGATCCATTCGCCGGGTTTTTGAATACCGAAGGCGAGCGCGGCGCCTATCATTAATAGTAAAACTGCAACAACGCATTTTTTCATTAGCCTTACCTCAGACGTTTTTCAACTACAAAATTAGGAGAGCTTTCGAGAGCGGGTAAAAAACATGCAAGCGATGCTGATTCTAGGTCGCAATTTCAACTAAGGTCAACGAATATCCGCTTATGCTACTATCTGCCCCATTCCAAACCCATGAGGTTCCCTGCATGAAGAAACAATTCGCAACCATGGTGCTTAGCTTTGCTTTTCTCCTGTTGTTGTCGCAGCCATTCTCCAGCATCACCACCGCGTCAAGCGGTAGCAACGACGCGGACACAAAGACACTCGCGGTGACAGGTTTGCGGGACAGCGTCACGGTAAGACGCGACGAACGCGGGATTCCCTACATTGAGGCTAAGAATGACAATGATTTGTATTTTGCGCAGGGCTATGTGACCGCATCCGATCGGCTCTGGCAGATGGATTTGCTGCGGCGCAGCGAACGCGGCGAACTGGCCGAGGTGTTGGGCAGCGCCGTTCTTGAACAGGATAAGCAGCATCGGACGCTGGGATTCGCGCAGGAAGTGGAAGTCGAGATGGCGAAAGCTTCGCCAGAGAGGCGAACCCTGCTCGAAGCTTACGCGCGCGGAGTGAATGCCTACATCGCCTCGCTTGATGCGAAGATGCTCCCGCCGGAATTTTTGATTCTTCAATACAAACCAAAACCCTGGACCCCGGCCGACTCTTTGCTGGTCGGCAAGTTGTTTGCCGAAGCGCTCTCAACCACCTGGCGTCTCGATATTATGCGCAGCGCCCTTGCGGAACTACCGGCTGAGAAACTCGCCGGTCTAATGCCTGAAACTTCGCCGCTGGATGTTTTGGTGGTTGGCAAAGATGCGAATGCCAACAACAAAAAGACGGCTGGTAGATCCTCGAGCGATTCTCGTGACCCACTCTCGCGAGAGAGTGTCTTAACACTCATCAAAGATCAGGAAGTTGCGGTGCAATCGCTGGAGCGGCTGGGTCTTTACGCAGAAGGACTGGCAGCAAGCAACAACTGGGTGGTGAGCGGAAAGCACACAGCCTCTGGTAAGCCGCTGCTCGCCAACGATCCACACCTCCAGGCATCAGCACCTTCAATCTGGTACATGGTCCACCTCACCGCTCCGGGCATACGGGTGGCCGGCGTGACTGCGCCTGGCGGTCCGGGCGTGATAATTGGACACAACGATCACATCGCGTGGGGCATGACTAACGTCGGTCCGGACGTTCAGGACGTCTACGAAGAAAAGTTTGATCCCGCCAATGCCAAACGCTATCTGACGCCGGCTGGTTGGCGTGATGCGGAAATACGTCACGAAGAGATCAAGGTTCGCAAAGGATTCACAGACTCTGGTACGGAGACGGTCACGCTTGACGTGACCGTAACCCGACACGGCCCCGTAGTTTTTGAAAAGTCAGGCAAGCGATTCGCGCTTCGCTGGACTGCGCTCGATCCCACGCTTAATACCGCCGATTCCGTTTACCTAATCAACCGGGCGCACAATTGGAAAGAGTTTTCCGCGGCACTCGAATCCTTTACAGCGCCAACGCAAAACATCGTCTACGCCGACAAGGCCGGACACATTGGTTACCACGCCGCCGGGGTCGTTCCGATTAGAAGATCAGGCGATGGTAGTGTTCCCTATGATGGCTCTGGCGACGCCGGCGAATGGGATAAGTTTATTCCGATTGCCAAGTTGCCTACGGTTTACGATCCACCCTCGGGAATTATCGTCACCGCAAACCAGCGCATTGTTGGTAACAGTTATCCTTATTTCCTGACTCACTCCTGGGCGCAGCCTTACCGCGCGCGCCGGATTCTCAACCTGCTGAATCAGAAGCCGAAATTAACTGCGGACGACTTTCGCCGGATACATGGCGACGTTTATTCCATCGGAAATGTTTCCTTCGCCCACGAGACCTCAAAAATATTGCGTCCGCGACTAACACCGGTGGAAACGCAACTTGGGGAGTTGCTGGACGGTTTGGATCACTGGGATGGATTGATGACTGCTGATTCGCGCGTCGCACCCATCGTTCACCAAATGCGCATTGCTTTTCGTTCACGAGTGCTGAACGCCGCGCTTGGTGACGATCTCGTCAAGATATACCAATGGTCTAATTTCGATACGACGATTGACCGCCTGATCGCGGAGCAGCCGAAGGATTGGCTGCCAAAGGAATTTAAGAGTTATGCCGACTTGCTGCGCGCCTGTCACCAGGATGCGCGCGCGGTTCTCACCAAGAGCCTGGGAGCGGACGAATCGAAGTGGACCTGGGGTGAGCTGGTCAAGATCAATTTTAGGCATCCCCTTGCTCAGGCGCCTTTGATTGGTTTGCAGTTCACGATTCCACCGATCCCGCAAAACGGAAGCGGTGGGTTAGCCGCGACGGTAAACGTCGGCGCGAATGTCTCAATGCGCCTAATTGCAGATACGAGCAATTGGGATCAGACACAACATGGCATAACGCTTGGTGAATCCGGACTTCCTTCAAGTCCACACTGGAAGGATCAACTCGCGGATTGGCGCGCCGTCACGCCCCGAGTGTTTCCCTTTAGCGAAGCTGCCGTCGCAAAGGCAACCAGGGAAACAATCATCTTGACTCCCGCGAAATGACTATGCTGGGAGCGCAGACATCCTGTCTGCAATGAGCGCGCAAGCGCGAACAAGCTTTTCAACCTCCAATGGCTCGTCCGAAAGCGCCCAATGCTCCCCCCGGCTGGCACAGCCGGGGTTATTTGCCGCATTTTGATGGCGGCGAGCTCACCCAATTCATCACCTTTAGACTGGCAGACTCAATGCCTCAAGAGCTGCTCGGCAGATGGCGAGACGAGTTTGGCTCCGAACAAAATGTTGACGTTGATACCGCCCTGCGCAAACGAATTGAGCTCTTTCTTGATCGAGGTCATGGGGAATGTTATTTAAGAGATCCGCGCGTCGCAGCGTCAGTGCAAAACTCATTCCTATTCTTCGACGGGCAACGCTACCGGCTGACAGCCTGGGTGGTAAGCCAAATCATGCGCATATGTTACTAACACCCTGCGCAGGCCATGACCTGTCCGACACCTTGCACTCACTTAAGTCCTACAAAGCCAAAGAAGCAAACAAGCTCCTACAGCGTACGGGACAATTCTGGCAACCAGAGTCATTCGATCGGTGGGTGCGTGACGCTAATCACTTTGCCAAAGTGATTGCCTACATTGAAAACAATCCCGTGAAAGCTGGGTTGTGCAAGAAGCCGGAGGACTGGCCGTACAGTAGTTGTGGTTTCTAAAGCAAGGGCTGAAACAAGATACGCAGAAGTTCGCGCTTCCCGCTCATTGCATACAAGATGTCTGCGCTCCCAGCGTACGGCGCAGGAACTACCGACGTGGTAGTTATCCTGGCAACTCGCGCGGACGCGGCGGAGTGGTTGGATCTTTCTCACCACTTGCCTGACCGGTCTGCGACAGCACTTCCTTGATCGCCCCCACACTCGACAGCATCGCTGAAGTCTCCACGGGCATGAAGATGACTTTGGAATTGTTGGTGCGCGTCATGTCGCGCAAGCTTTCGATGTAGCGCGTGGTGATCAAATACTGCGCGGGATTACCATGCTCGTGCATTGCCTCCGCGACCAGGGCAATTGCCTGAGCTTCACCCTGAGCGTTTCGCTGTCGTGCTTCGGCAGCGCCCTCGGCAGCCAGGATGGCTGATTGCTTTTCGCCCTCGGCCCGCGTTACCGCGGCCTGCTTCTCACCTTCGGCACGCGTAATCGCCGCTTGCCGATCACCTTCCGCTTGCAGGACCAACGCGCGTCGATTCCGCTCCGCGGTCATTTGCTTCTCCATCGTGATGCGAACGTCTTCCGGGGGGTTGATGTTTTTGACGTCAACCCGCGTTACTTTCACGCCCCACTTATCAGTGGCTTCATCGAGGATAATTCGCAGCTTGGCATTGATCTGATCACGCTGTGAAAGGGTGTGATCGAGATCCATGTCGCCCATCACGGCGCGCATGCCGGTTATCGTCAACTGCACAATGCCGCCCACCAGATCGTTCATTTCGTAAACGGCTTTAATCGGATCGGTGATTTGCCAGTAGACAACCGAGTCAACGTGAATCGTAACGTTGTCGCGAGTGATGACGGGTTGCGGTGGTAGATCGATGTACTGTTCGCGCAGATCGATGGAGGTTATACCCGGCCGCGTGTTTGTCCAGTAGACCGCGCGCGGTCGATCCACGAAGGGCCAGAGCAGGTTTAGCCCGCTGCTGGCAACTTTGTCGAACCGGCCCAGCCGCTCGACCAGCATGACAGTTGCTTGCGGAACTATGCGGATCGTCTTGATCGCTATCACCAGCAACACAATCCCAAGAAAACCAAAAAGGAAAAAGGCAAGAAGTCCAGCAAGGGGTTCCATAGTCAACTCCTCGGCAAAGGCCGTCAGTGTTACAAGGATTCACAATTGTGGGCGGAACTATATCGGATTGCTCGGTGTCCGACAAACTTCCGTTTTTTGGGACTAGAGCAGCGGCAGCCGCCAACCTCCGAGAGACTCTTCAATGATCGCCGCCGCCGCCATGACACTCTCTTCCGCAAAAGGACGACCAACCACCTGCACTCCGATCGGCAAACCATCCACGGACCTGCCAGCCGGAACCACCACGACGGGAAGATCGAAGACGTTGAAGGTTTGCGAGTAGCTGAAAGCGCGAAACGTACTCATTGTTTGCTCAGCAACAGTGACCTTATGCGCTCCATGTTTGTAGGCAGGAGTGGCGCCGACCGGCGCCAGAATCAACGGCGTGTGTTCCATCCATTTAACCAGCGCGCCGCGTAATCGATCCCTTTCCAACCAGGTGCTGATGTAATCGTCTACCGAGGGCGGCGGTGGGTGGTCTGCGGTTGCCAATCTCCAGCGCACAAACTCGCCGCCCTTTTCCTCGTTTCCCGTGTACACACTGCGAAGCTGTATGACCGAAGCACGCGAAAAAAGCTTGAGCCAAAGATCATGGCCACGTTCAACTCCAGGCGGTCGGGTGTGTTCTACGATCAGCCCCGCACCAGACAAAGCCCGCGCTGCAGTTTCCACTGCCGTCCTGGTTTCTTCCGTGACGGGAGCAACGGTATCGTCGGTGTAACACGCGACCCGCCAACCACTCATTGAAGCGGACGGGTCAAAAGTATCAACTGCTGCCAGCACCCTGAACATTAGTCGAAGGTCATTCACGCAGCGCGCCATCGGCCCAATCGTCGCACCGAGCGAGTATGGGCCAGTGCTCGGCGGAAATTGGAGCTCGCCAGGCACTCGCCCTACGGTTGGCTTCAAACCTGCGATGCCGCAGAAGTGAGCCGGAATTCGAATTGACCCTGCAAGATCGCTTCCAATGCCGCCGGGAGACATGCACGTTGCGATAGCAGCAGCTTCGCCGCCACTCGATCCGCCAGGCGTCATCAGCGGGTTATGCGGATTGTTAGTTTGACCAAACACTGGGTTGTCGGCGGTGTAGTCCATCGCCATCTCGGCGGTGTTCGTTTTCCCAAGAATGATTGCGCCGGCGGCTTTGAGCCGCGTCACCGCGGGCGCATCACACGGCGGCATAAAATCAGCGCGCATTGCCGAGCCGCTGGTGGTTCGCAACCCCGCAGTTTCAATCGTGTCCTTGATCGTAAGTGGCACGCCGTGGAGCCGACCGAGCGTCTCTCCGTTTGCGATTGCGGCTTCCGCCTCCTTCGCCTTTTGCATTGCATCAGGAGCAATGGTGACGATCGCGTTCAAGGCTGGATTGATGGCGTCGATGCGATCAAGATACGCTTGCACGATGGCTACCGGCGACGCCTGGCGACTCCGGATCAGTTCCGCCAGGTTAGTGATCGAGATTGCAGTTAAGTCGTTCATTAGTTTTTCGAGTCAAAAAGTTCCGCAAGCCCTGCGATTCTCATTAAACAACTACCCTTGTTCGCGCCCGGTTTTGCTTTTCCGACACTTCTCACTATAATTTCATTACTCTGAAAAATCTCAATCACAATTTACGTCAGTCTGGGCCAACGGCTTTCGCGTCGACGTCCAGCGGCAAAGGAGCGCGTGCTTGGCGATTAATTTGAGCCGGACTTTCATCCTGCGCAAACTTCATCAGTTGTCCGGCATCGTGCCGCTCGGACTCTTTCTGCTGGAGCACTTCTATACCAACTCGAAAGCGCTCAGCGCGACCACCGGCGTGGCCGACTTCAATAACGCCGTCAGGGATCTGCAGTCGATTCCTTACATCCTGTTCATCGAGATTGGCGGAATCTTTATACCGCTCATCTATCACGCCGTCTACGGTCTGGTGATCACAATGGAGGCGCGGCCTAACAACCTCAACTACCCTTACCCGCGCAATTGGTTCTATTTGGTGCAACGCGTAACCGGTATGATCTTGTTTTTCTTCATCACATTTCATGTGCTGAATTTCAGATTCGGATTAATTCCAGGACTAAACAGTGTCTCGGTGGCTCATAGCCCTGATCAGGCATTCAACATAGTGTCGCGCGAATTTCACATGATTCCGATATTTTTGATCTACCTGGTCGGCATCACCGCCACCGTTTGGCATTTTGCAAACGGGATCTGGTTATTCCTGGTTGACTGGGGCATTACCATCGGCGAGCGCGCGCAGCGATTGACCGGTTACGCCTGCATCGGCTTTGGCGTCGTTCTGCTGCTGGTCGGGATTAACGCCGCGGTTGGCTTCATACACCCGGGTGGACTGCTGGGAGGAATCCTTTAGAGATGGCGAGTAACGGTATCAAGATCGCAATCGTGGGTGGAGGCCTTGCAGGTTTGGCAGCGGCGATGAGAATTGCCGAGGCGGGCCATGCAGTCGACCTTTTCTCGGTAGTGCCGGTGAAGCGTTCACATTCGGTTTGCGCTCAGGGCGGAATTAACGGCGCCGTCAATACGAAAGGCGAAGGCGATTCGACCTGGGAACACTTTGACGACACCGTCTACGGCGGCGACTTTCTCGCCAACCAACCGCCGGCGAAAGCCATGTGCGAGATGGCGCCGTCAATTATTTTCCTCTTCGATCGCATGGGGGTACCCTTCTCCCGGACGAAGGAAGGCCTGCTCGATTTCCGGCGCTTCGGCGGAACCAAACACCACCGCACCGCTTTTGCCGGAGCCTCCACCGGACAACAGTTGCTCTACGCGCTCGATGAACAAGTTCGACGTTATGAAGCCGCGGGGAAAGTTCGCAAGTTTGAACACTGGGAAATGATGTCGTTGGTGCTCGACGATCATCAGGTTTGTCGCGGACTGATTGCGATGAACCTTCAGACCCTCGAGCTGAAATCATTTCCAGCCGACGCCGTGATCATGGCGACAGGGGGGCCCGGTCTGATCTACGGGAAGTCGACCAACTCGATGGTCTGCACCGGCAGCGCTGTCGCCGCCTGTTATCAGCAAGGCGCGAAGTATGCGAACGGCGAATTTATTCAGGTCCATCCCACTTCGATTCCCGGCGAAGACAAGCTGCGACTGATGTCAGAGTCGGCTCGCGGCGAAGGGGGACGCGTCTGGGTGCCGCGGAAGGAAGGCGATACGAGAGCGGCCGCAGCAATACCGGAGAGTGAACGCTGGTATTTTCTCGAAGAGAAGTTTCCGGCTTACGGCAATCTGGTTCCCCGCGACATCGCTACACGTGAAATTTTCCAGATCTGCATTGAGGGCAAAGGCGTGGGCGCCCAAAACCAGGTTTATCTGGATGTGACGCACATCCCGGCGGACGTGTTAGATCGCAAGCTGGGCGCGATTCTCGAAATTTACGAGATGTTTGTGGGCGATGATCCGCGTCACGTGCCAATGCGGATCTTCCCGGGCGTGCACTATTCAATGGGCGGACTTTGGGTCGACTACGATCAGCGCACCAACATCCCCGGATTGCTCGCTGCCGGCGAATGCGACTACTCGATCCACGGCGCCAACCGTCTCGGCGCTAACTCGTTGGTAAGTTGTGTATATGGCGGCTTCGTCGCTGCCCCTGCGGCGATCACCTATGCGAAGAATGTGGAACGCAACGGCGCCGATGGTTCGCGTATTTACGACCAGGAACTCAAGCGCCAGCAGGAAATCAACGACGCACTGATTACGCAGAGCGGCAGCGAAAATCAGCACATAATCCATCAGGAGATGGGTAAGTGGATGACGGATAACGTTACGGTCGTTCGCTATAACGACAAACTGAAAGCGACGGACAACAAACTGCTGGAGTTGATGGACCGCTTCAAGAAAATTTCGATTAACGACTCGAATCTCTGGGCGACCATGGCATTGCCGCATGCTCGTCATCTCGACAACATGCTTGAGCTGGCGCGCGTGATTACACTTGGCGCTCTCAATCGTAACGAGTCGCGCGGCGCCCATTACAAACCTGACTATCCCGATCGCGATGATGAGAATTTCCTGAAAACAACGATTGCTGAGTATTCAGGCGAAGGGCCGGTACTTTCCTACGAAGCTGTAGACATCTCGCTGATTCCGCCGCGCAAGCGTGACTACAGCAAGGCGAAACAGGAACCTAAGCCTGATCCGGCAGCGGCAGAGCCGAGTGCGCAAGTGTAAGAAGAGCCCCGGGCGGCTTAATCACAAAACGGATTTGGCACTAGCTTGGTAGCCATAGCAACTAATAATCATGTCAACACACGTATCACCAACAAAAGCCAATAGGGTGCCTCCTAAGACCGTTGAGATTCACATCAAGCGCCGCGCAAACCCTGATTCACCGTCTTATTGGGAGCGCTTTGAGCTTCCCTATCGCCCGAATCTCAACATCATTTCCTGCCTGATGGAGATTCAAAAAAATCCCGTGACTAAGGATGGTAAGCCAACCACCCCGCCGGTTTGGCAGATGAACTGTCTTGAGCAGGTTTGCGGGATCTGCACGATGGTAATCAACGGCCGCGCGCGGCAAAGCTGTTCCGCCCTCGTTGATAATCTGGAGCAGCCAATCAAGCTCGAGCCAATGCAGAAGTTCCCCAACATTCGCGACCTGGTAGTCGATCGCTCGCAAATGTTTGATCATCTTAAACAGGTAAACGCCTGGATCGAACTCGATGGCACTTACGATCTTGGTCCGGGACCGCGCATGGACCAGGAGGACGTTCAGGAGCGGTACGCTTACTCACGTTGTATGACATGCGGCTGTTGTCTCGAAGCGTGTCCTCAATACGATGAAGATCACTACATTGGACCGCAAGCAATCGCCCAGGTGCGTCTCTTCAACATGCACCCCAGCGGTGAAAGCACGCGCGATGTTCGTCTTGAAGGAATCATGGGCGAAGACGGCATCACCAACTGCGGCAATGCGCAAAACTGCATCAAGGCTTGCCCCATGGGCATTCCCCTCACCCGCGCAATCTACGAAGAAAACCGCGAGACGATCGTCCACGGGTTATTCGGCTGGCTCAAGAAGTAGGACAGACATTCCTGTCTGTCCTTCTAGGGAACCGTGCCACATCTTAGGGAAGGAATGGACAGGCCTGTCCTACTAGTCCACCGCTATGCCGAGACGATCGGCACACTTGAAGAGCGAAAGCCCCAACACACAAGCGACCACCAGGTTAAAGTAGAAAGTCAGGGAGCCGTCGATGAACATCGCCGGCAAGTTGCCAAAAAACGGGAGGGCGAAAGGCGCGGTGATCACAGCGACGATTACGGCGAGGATCAAACCCACCAATTGAACTACCAGCACCATCCCAAATGCTTTGAAGTAAGTCAGACCCATACGGCGAATCGTATC
>JANLYH010000105.1:0-14333 GCA_031365545.1 Pyrinomonadaceae bacterium
ATGTCAGAAGCGTACCCCTTAAACTCGGCTCCGGCATCAACCAGTAACAAATCGCCATCGCGCAGCTCGCCATCGTTGTTGATGTAATGAAGCACGGTAGCGTTCGCGCCGGCGCCGACGATCGAAGTGTAGGAGGGGCCAGCTGCGCCCGCGCGGCGAAATATTTGTTCAATGAGCGCTTCAACTTCGTATTCCTTCATCCCCGGCCGCACCGCTTTCATCGCCTCTACGTGCGCCTCCGCTGCGATGTCCGCAGCCTTCTGCATAATTTCGATCTCCTCAGGAGACTTCAAAACGCGCATCTCGTGAACAATCGTGGCCGGATCGATTATGGTCCGCGGCGGATGAATGGGTTTGCGATTGAGTGCGCGCATCTGCGCGATCTGACGGATGATTGTGTTGTCGATATCCGGATAAGCGCCGAGACGGTAGTAGAGTTTGTCAGCACCGTCGAGTATGTCCTGGAGCTTGTCGGCAAACTCGGCTACCGGAAATGATTCGTCCGCGCCAAGCTCACTCCGCGCACCTTCCACGCCGGCGCGGCGGCCTACCCAAATCTCCTGCTCCGGATCGCGCGGGCGCACGAAAAGCGTGTACTTCTGTTCACGGCCGGGCGCGACGACCGCAATTGAGTCGGGCTCTTCGAAACCGGTCAGATAAAGGAAATCCGAATCCTGCCGGAAGCGATACTGCGTGTCGTTGGAACGGGTGGCCTCACGAGCGCTGGGAATAATAGCTACTGAGTTTTGATCCATGCGGCGCATGAATTCCTGAAGCTGCGGTCTGATCATGTGAACCTTCTCCTCGAAACGGCGTGTGTGATTGGGCAATCATTGTAACTGAGAGGAATCGAACTCAGAAATGAACCAGGGAACGAGAAACTGCTCAGCGAAGCCCGACGCCCAGGCGATGTAGGCTCTCGATTGTTTCCGGCTAGCCGCAACGCGGCCTTTGTTAGATAATCAGTTCCTCGAATGAGTACGCAAATCCTACCAGCGCAGAGCAGAAGACCGGACGAAATCATCTCTTACGATCCCGCCACGGGCGCAGAGATTGGCCGCGCGCCGCTGGTTTCTGCAAAAGACGTCCAACAAGCTGTCGAACGCGCGCGCCGCGCGCAACCCGCCTGGGGCGCCCTTTCGTACCAGCAACGGGCGCGAGTGATTCTGAAGGCGCGGGAATTTATGCTAGCCGAGCGTGACGAACTTGCGTTGCTAATCTCGCGGGAAACCGGCAAGCCCACCGCCGAAGCCCTCTCGATGGAGATAGTGCCGACGCTCGACGCGATGCATTATTTTGCGCGCAATGCGCAGCACCTGTTGCGACCGCAAAAGATCGACATTGGCCAATATGGCTTGATGGGCCGTTCGTCCCGCATTGTGTTTCGCCCTTTGGGAGTGGTGGGCATCATCTCTCCGTGGAATTTTCCTTTGGCCACGCCCGCTGATGAAGTAGTGCTGGCCCTGATGGCCGGCAACGCAGTCGTACTAAAGCCCAGTGAACTTACGCCACTAATAGCCTTGAAACTTGGAGACATCTTCAACCGCGCTGGTCTCCCTGGCGGGTTATTAGAAATTCTGACCGGTGACGGCTCTACCGGTAGCGCGCTCATCGATGCTCGCGTCGACAAGATCATGTTTACCGGGAGCGTAGCAACCGGCAAGCGCGTCGCCGAAGCCGCCGCAAAATATCTGACGCCGGTTGTGCTTGAGCTTGGTGGCAAAGATCCGATGATCGTGCTGGAAGACGCCGACATTGAAAATGCTGCGCGCGGCGCGGTGTGGGGTGCCTTTGCAAACTCCGGACAAGCGTGCGCCTCAGTCGAGCGTTGTTATGTTCAGGAGTCAATCGCGCCGAAATTTATCGAACAGGTAGTTAAAGAAACCCGGACACTAAAACAGGGATCGGGTATTGCAAACGACAACGATGTCGGCGCCATGTCGAATGAGCGCCAACTGCAAATCGTCGCCGATCACGTAGAAGAAGCGAGGCAGCGCGGCGCTGAGATCCTTACCGGCGGACAGCGCGGGCCGGACGCTCGCGGGTTGTTTTACCAACCCACTGTGCTGATCAACGTCAATCACTCCATGACAATCATGCGAGATGAAACGTTTGGGCCGGTGTTGCCGGTGATGACCTTCAAAACTGAAGACGAAGCCGTCAAGCTCGCGAATGACAGCATTTTTGGATTGACCGCAAGTGTCTGGACAAAAGACATCGCTCGGGGACGACGGTTGGCAGAACGCATTGAGGCGGGAACTGTGATGGTCAATGAGGTCGTCTACACTCATGGACTTGCACAAACTCCCTGGGGTGGCGTCAAAGACAGCGGCTACGGCCGAACTCATGGGCGCTTGGGATTGCTGGAACTGGTACACGCGCAGCACATTCACGTCAATCGCATTTCATTTCTGCCCGACCTCTGGTGGTTTCACTATTCACCGCGCGCCCGCAAACTTTTTGGTGGGCTTGCTACTAACTTTACTACCGGCTCAATCCTGAAAACTTCACTGCTATTGCCGCAAATGATTCGCAGGCTCTTCGAGCGCCATTAACCACGCTCGCGGAAATACTAGGTCTCACTGCCGCCATCCCTCCTCTGCTCCTGCCGCGCGCCTCCTGCTTCCTATTTCTTCGTCGCTGTCTCAGTTCCCGTCTTGTCGCTGCCGTAACCACCCCAGACACCTTCTAACACTCCGTTTGACTTAATCTCATAAGCCACGAAGGCGCAGCGCGAGCCGCCGATGCCTACCGAAAGCGTTTCGCCTTGCTTGATTCCAAAACCCGAAGAGCCATTGCTCCAGGCGAAGGTGTAGCCGCCACCCCGCGGCTCTGCCGTCATCGTGCCCTTGTAGCCGCTGCCATTGGGGTTGGTGCCGGTGACGTTGTATTCGCCTGCGATACCGGAGCCACTGGTGCGTTCGGCTTTTTCAGTGCCACTTTCATTCAAACCCCAGTAACCCCAACGGCCGTCGAGCGTGCCGTCGGAAAGGATTTGATAACTAACAACGCCGCAACCTTTGCCAACGGCGCCCCCGGTAAAGGCCACCGCAACCACGTTGCCGTTTGGCACGCCGATGCCGTCGTATTGTTTGCCGGCGGTCCACCTAAACTGATAGACGTCGCCATGCTTGATCACTTCGAGTGCGCCCTTGTAGGGACTGCCGTTCTCGTTTGTGCCAACCACTGAATAGTCTCCCGCGATGTCGGTGGAAGGTGTGGCCGACTTCGGCGCCGAATTGCTGTTTGCCGGCGATTCCGTTTGCGCGACACCGGATCCGGATTTGTTACAACCCAGCACGCCGGCTATAAACAAGACCAGCGCCAGCAAACTACTGAACAATGAATTTCTTTTAATCGCGACCTCCGTATTTTTACTGACTAAGCTGAGAAAACGCGCACTCGCAAGACCCGGCTGGCAGATATAGAAAGGACTGTTGGAAAATCGCTGGCTATATAAGTCACCGCGGCTTTCTTGTCAACATTTTTGGTTGTGACTATATTGGCTGCTCAATCTAAATTGCCCAATTCGACCGTAGTCAACATGGCCACCAGGAAAATCAGGAACCGGCGATCACAAACACGTGCTCGTAAGGTTCGCGTTGGGGTGGACACCGGCGGAACCTTCACTGACTTTGTCTATGCGGTAGACACGAGGCTGGAAGTCTTCAAAGTCGAGTCGACGCCGTCAGATCCTTCGGTTGCCATCGCTGCTGGTCTCCAAAGAATTGCCAAACAAACTGGCGTTGCGCTCAAGAGTTTGGAAGTGGTTCACGGCACAACCGTTGGCACCAACGCTTTACTCGAGCGACGTGGCGCGCGCACCGCGCTCGTTACCACACGCGGTTTTGAAGACGTCCTGGAAATAGGCCGGCAGGCACGACCAGAACTCTACAACTTGAACGCTGTGAAACCGCCGCCGCTCGTGCCCGATGCGCTTCGTCTCGGAATACGAGGACGTGTAACAACGACCGGAGAAGTGTTTGAGCCACTGGACGAGGCTGATTTAGCAAGAACTATCGGGCAGCTCAAGAAAGCGAAAGTTGAGTCAGTGGCAATCTGCCTGCTGTTTTCGTTTGTGAATCCGGAGTTTGAAAAACGATTGACGGCAGCGCTCTCAGTTCTCGATGTGCCACTTTCCGTCTCCCACCAGATTCTTCCCGAGTATCGCGAATTTGAACGCACTTCCACCGTCACCATTAACGCCTACCTGCAACCGTTGATGGGATCGTATCTCCAAAGGCTGGCAACAAACACGCCGAGCTTGCGCGTGATGCAATCTTCAGGCGGTAGCATTTCGGCTGCGGCGGCGGCGCGGGAACCCGTGCGCACAATTCTTTCCGGGCCTGCCGGGGGAGTGGTCGGCGCTTTGCGAGCAGCGCGGGCAGCAGGGTTTGAAAAGGTCATCACGTTTGATATGGGCGGCACCTCTACCGATGTGGCCCTCTGCGGACGCGACGGTTTGCGTATGACAAACGAAGCTTCCGTCGCCGGGTTGCCGGTGGCGATAGCGGTGCTGGACATTCACACCGTTGGCGCCGGTGGCGGTTCCATCGCCAGAGTTGACGAAGGTGGGTCGCTGCGAGTGGGACCGGAATCAGCGGGAGCCGATCCTGGTCCAGCGTGTTATGGCCATTCGCTTTTGCCAACGGTGACTGACGCGCACTTGCTGCTTGGTCACTTCGGAGGCGCGGGCTTGCTCGGTGGCGAGTTTCCTCTCGACGAAGAACGCTCGCGCAAGGCGATGACTGCTCTGGCAAACGAAATGAGCAAAGCGGCCGGGCGGCGAGTCGCAACTATTGCCGCAGCTCAAGGAGTGTTGACCGTTGCCAATACAAACATGGAGCGCGCGCTGCGGCGCATTTCTGTCGAGCGCGGTTATGACAGTCGTGAGTTTGCGCTGTTGCCGTTTGGCGGCGCGGGTGGGCTGCACGCAGTTGACCTTGCCCGGGCCCTGCGCATACCGCAAATCATCGTGCCCAACTCCGCGGGCGCGCTTTCAGCGATCGGCGTGCTGACTGCCGATGTGGTAAAGGACCAAAGCCGAACGATCATGGTCGCAGTGCAACGGGATATCGAAAGGCAGTTGGACAAAACTTTCAAAGACCTGGAGCGCACGGCGGCGCAGGCTTTGCGCAGCGAGGGATTTCCAATTTCGAAGCAACGGCATGAACGTTCCCTCGCCATGCGCTACAAGGGTCAGTCGTTTGAATTGGAAATCAAGCAGACGGGCGGAAACATCGCGGCGAGCTTTCACCGCGCGCATCGCGAGCGTTACGGCTATGCGCAGGAAGCAGACGTCGTCGAAGTTGTCAGCGCGCGCGTTCGTTCCACCGGGGTGGTGGATAAGCTTCCGCAGCAGCGGCGTAGTAGATCGCTGAAGCGGACTCTCGCGAAAGCTGCCAGGACTGTAACTTCCTACCTGGACGGGAAGAAACTCAACGTTGCTGTTTATGAGCGAGAGGAATTGTCCGCCGGCTCAAAAATCCGAACACCATGTATTGTTACTGAGTACTCTGCAACGACCTTAATTCCTCCGGGCGCGAGCGCTGCGCTTGACGGCTACGGGAACTTGATCATTCAAGTAGCATAAATTTGCAGGTTGGGAAGGTGGGCTTGCCCCCGCCTGACGCTGAAGACAAAGTCACTAGATGATTAGCAACCAGGAGCGGGGGCAAGCCACCTTCCCAACTGAGCATTTCTCTGGTTGAGTGTGATTCTCGATCTTGAGTTGATAATGTTTTTCGGGATCCGGGACCCTGGCGGTTAGCAACTTATGAAACGATTCGATCCGACAACGCTGGAGATTTATCGCGCGCTCTACACTTCCGTCGCGGAGGAAATGGGAATAGCGCTCAGGCGCACCGCCTTTTCACCAAACATTAAGGAGCGGCGCGATTACTCGTGCGCAGTATTCGACGCGCGTGGTCGAGTGCTCGCGCAAGGCGATCACATGCCGGTGCACCTGGGTTCAATGCCGCTGGCTGTCGCCGCAGCGCTACGAGAGGTCGATCTGCAACCGGGCGACGTCGTCGCCTTAAACGATCCGTTTTCCGGCGGTACGCATTTGCCGGACGTGACCTTGGTGATGGGAGTGTTCCGCCCGACGGCAGACGGCAGACGGCAGACGGCAGGAAAAACCAAGCGCCTGCCTCCTGCCTCCTGTCTTTTCTACGTCGCCAACCGCGCGCACCATGCAGACATCGGTGGCGCTACGCCCGGATCGATGGGTGTGGCGACGGACCTTTATGGCGAGGGACTGTGTATTCCGCCGGTTCGTCTGGTTAGGAATGGTGAAGTCAACGAAGACGTACTGCGCCTGATCCTCGCAAATGTCCGCAGTCATGACGAACGTCGTGGCGATTTTCAGGCGCAGATCGGTTCACTGAAAACCGGCGCCGCCCGTCTGCTGGAGATAGTCGCGCGCCGCGGTGAGCGCGAAGCAGTGGCTTACGCGACTCACTTGATCGAATACTCAGCCCGCCTCATGCGCCACGCGATCGACCTTATTCCCGACGGCAGTTATGAAGCCGAAGACGTGCTTGATGACGACGGCATCAGCGATCGCGAAGTCTCGATCAAGGTGCGCCTAACAATCAAAGACAAAGAGGCGCTGGTTGATTTCACCGGCAGCTCGCCTCAAGTTACTGGGCCGCTCAATGCCGTAGAAGCGATTACCGTCTCCGCTGTTGCTTACGTGTTCCGTTGTTTGCTTGCCGGCGACGTGCCCGCGAGTGCCGGCTTAATGGCGCCAATTCAAGTAGTTGCGCCGGAGGGCACCGTCGTCAATGCACGCCGTCCTGCTTCCGTCGCCGGCGGCAACGTCGAGACTTCGCAACGTATCGTCGACGTTTTGTTCAGAGCACTAGCCAAAGCGCTGCCGCATAGAATTCCCGCGGCCAGTCAGGGGACAATGAACAATTTGACGATAGGCGGTATTGATCCGCAGACCAAGCGGGAATTCTCATATTACGAAACGGTCGCCGGTGGCATGGGCGCTCGGCCCGCGCAAGACGGTATGAGCGGCGTACACACGCACATGACCAACAGTCTCAACACGCCCGCGGAAGCGCTCGAGTATGCCTACCCGCTCCGCGTGCGCGAGTATCGAATTCGCAAAGGTTCAGGGGGACGCGGCCGGCATCGTGGCGGGGATGGCGTGGTTCGCGAGATTGAAACTTTGGTGCCCGCGCGCATGTCGTTGCTCGCTGACCGGAGGAAACAAGGACCCTATGGCCTCAACGGTGGGAAGGATGGAGAGCCAGGCACAAATGTAATTGTTCATGAAGACGACGAGGTAGAGATCGCGTCAAAGGGAAGTTGGGAGTTAGCTGCCGGCGATCGTGTGCGGATTGAGACGCCTGGCGGTGGCGGCTTTGGAACAAAAGTGTCAACGGAAAAAGGGAAAGGTTAAGACAGACCTTTCTTACCCTGCCCCACTGCTTAGGCGACCGCTCTGTTTCTCTCTAGCTTTATTGGAACACCTTTTCCACGGGTACCACCGCCACAGCTTCAGGCTTAACATTAATTTTGTAGACCTGAATCGCCTTGTCCTCTGCAAGTATGTCTTGCGGACGTGGCGCGTTGTACTTAATCGGCGAAGGGTTGCTCGTTACAATTGCGTCGCGCAACCCGTCGGCGTCTTTCGTCACAATCACTACACGCATCCGGTCGGTATCCAGATAACGCCTGATCGCATTGTTGACATCCGCGAGCGTCAATTTCGAAAGCCGATCGCGCATGTAGGAGTTAAAGTCCGGGATTCTGTAGTAGCGGCTGTCGAGTGCGTAGCCAAGTTGCGCGTCCTGCGTCGCGGTCAGAACGTTGACGTTCTTCAACAGGAAATCGCGCGTGGCCTCGAATGCTGCTTGCGAAATCCCGTTACGCACCAGCTTGTCGTATTCGAAGAGTGCTAAACGCAACGCGAAATGCCCATTCTGCGGTTCAACGGGCCGGATCCAGATTTGGAAAATCTGCTGTTGTCGACCGAGATTCGGATCCGGTTGAAACTTGAACATACCGCGCGGGAAATATTCTATGTAGGCGTAATCGCCATAGTTCAGTCCGCGAATCTCACGCAAACGCTGATAGAGATAACTGTTCGACGAGCGATGTTGTCCGAAGTATGAGGCAACCACGGCGAGCGCAGGCCAGTCTTTATCGGCGCGGGTAACGTTAATCGGGAAGCCTAACGAGATTGCCGTCGAGCGCGTGTCGCGCTTGATGATCTCGATACGCATGCCGGAATCAACTTTCGGCTGCTCGAGCTGGAGCTTCTCAGGCGCGCCAGCTGGGAGCTTTAAGAAATCGGCTTGAACTTTCTTCACGAAATCCGCGGGGTAGCCACCGGCAAGACCGATAACTAAATTTCCGCGCGTGTAATGTTGACGATAGAAAGCGCGTACGTCATCGAGCGTTATATTTGCGAGCGCGTTCAGACTTCCGACATTGTGATGTCCGTACGGGTGGCCCCGGTAGATCGTATTGTAAAGCTGCTCCTTGCCCAGCTCCTCATCGTTGCCTTCGCGCAGCGAGACTTGCAGGAAGTTGATCGCATCGGTCTTGAGTCGCGTGAAATCGTCCGCACGAAAACCCGGATCGAGAAGCATCTGGCTGATGATCGAGTAGTAGCGATCAAGATTATCGAGATGCGTCGTGCCCGTGAAAATGGTCATTTCCTTGTCGATCTGGTAATCGAACGAGGTCGCCATCGGGTAGAACGTATTAGTGATCTGATCGTAGGACATTTTGCGCGACCCGCCTTCGGAAAGCATTGCAGCCGTTAATGCTGCGATGCCCTCTTTGCCTTCCAGGTCGGAAGCAGAGCCCAGGTTGAAGAGCAGGCGGAAAGTGATGAGCGGCGAACGATTCGGTTGCAGAACGGTGGCGATTGGCCCGGCCAGTGTTGGTTTCACGGTTGTTGTGACACTGCTCGGCCCCGGGCTTGCCGATCCGATGATGTATTGAGCAAAGCTCTTTTGTCCGGCACAGGTAAGAGCGAAGACTAAGACAATCGTTGTCCGCAATCCCCTCCTCGTGTTCGCTTTGAGAAATCCATTCGCGCGCGGGAAGTATTTGGCTCTCATTATTCCGCACCTCCTTTGGCTTCCGACTTGAGCGTTACGATGGTGCGATTGTTATCGACGAAATACCTGGCCGCCGCCGCGCGTATGTCTTCGGGCGTCACCTGATCGTATAGCGCGTAGAGCTTATTGATTGTCTCAGGGGTGCCGCGAAGCGCCACGTAAGCCGCGAGCTTCGAGGCAATCGCTTCGGAGCTATCCAAAGAGAGAGCGAAGCCGTAGCGCAGGCGCGAGCGCGTCGCGCTGAGCTTGTCCTGGGGAACTAGTTCGGTCGTGTAGCGCTTGAACGTTGCCAGAACTTGCTCCCGAACATAATCCATATCCGCTTGATCTTTGACGCGTGCCTCAACGTAGAAGAGTTCCGGATCCAGGCGGTCTGAGAAAGAAGCACCCAGCGAATCGACTTTCTGCTCTTTCAGCACGAGCTTTTGATAAAGGTCTGAATTTTCGCCGAAGGCGTAAGCCTGCAAAAGGTCGAGCGCGGCGTGATCCTTCTCAGTGTCCGAATAGGCCGGGCCCCGAAAGGCGACGTCAACGTAAGGGAGGGAAGGCGAAGGCCAGGCAATGTGCGCCTCGCGCGGTGCTGTCTGTGCCGGCTCGCCGGGAATCTGCGGGCTATAGTTGCCGCGCTTCCAGTCGCCGAAATATTTCTGCACCATTGCCAGCACCGGATCGTGCTGCACGTCGCCCACGATAATGATGGTGACGTTTTCTGGGCGGTAATAGCGGTTGTAAAACTGCAAGCTGTACTCATACTGGTTCGGCATGTCCTCTATGTCTTTGATAAAGCCCATAGTGGTGTGCTCGTAAGTGTGTTTCAGGTAAGCAGTGGCCCGCAGGACTTCAAAGATCTTTTCAGACGGGTCGGCGCTGTTCTTGTTGAACTCGCCCAGCACCGCCTTCGTCTCTGTCTTGTAACCGTCCTGAGAGTATTTGAGGCGCTGAAAGGTGTCTGCATTAAGTTCGAGAATCTTGTCAAGGTCTTCTTTGGAAAAGACTTCGTGATAGACAGTGCGGTCGTCGGTCGTATAGGCGTTATCGTCTGCACCGGCGCGTCTCAGAATGGCGTCACGCTGTTGCGGCGTGTAGTGCTCGCTGCCGCGAAACATCAAGTGCTCGAAGAGGTGCGCGTAGCCACTCTTGTGTGCCTCGACCTCATTGCGCGAGCCGGTGCGGACGACGGTATAAACCGCAACGAGATTCGGAAAGTCGGTTGGAATAGTGATCAAGTGTAACCCGTTCGGTAGCTCGTCAAGCTTGTATTGATACGGAAAAATCTTCTTTTCCTTAGGCGGCGTTTTCTCCCGTGTCGCCGCGCCTGGCGTACGCTGCGCGAGGATGGCCGAGGGCAGACACAACAGGAGCGAAGTGATGAGCAGTAATCTCATGGCATGAAACTCCGGAACTTTTGTTTTTATTGTTGGAGACGGGAATTATTATACACAATCAAGGCGTCAAAGCGGTTCTTGGAACTTCGCTGTTAGGTGGTGAGTCGTCGATAGATTCCCGGCAGCCGCTCAGGCAAAGTGAGCACGTCATCGATGATCGTGTAGCCAATCTCGCCGTACAAATCTTTTAACTCTGCTTCCGACTCGCGATCGATCGTAATGCAAAACGGGGTGATCCCCTGGTTCTTCGCCTGCCGTAAAGCCTCGCGCGTATCTTCACGCGCGTAACGCGCGTCGCCGTAATCATGATCGTAAGGTCTGCCGTCAGACAACACTATCAGCAGGTGCGTGCGCGCCTCCTGCTTTGCAAGCTTCGCGGAAGCATGACGTATGGCCGCGCCTAACCTGGTATTGTTTTGAAAAGCTATGCCGCCGATTCGCTGCTTCACTTCAGCCGAATACTTCTCCGCAAAATCCTTCACCACATAAAACTTCACATTGCGCCGGCCTTCGGAAGTGAACCCATTGATTGAATAAGTGTCGCCCACCGCTTCGAGCGCTTCGCTCATCAACACCAAACCTTCCTTTTCAATATCGATGATGCGTCGGCCGGGACGGGTGTAAGGCTGCAGCGGGTGGCGTCCGATGGTGCGCGCGGTCGATGAAGACTGATCCAGCAGGAAAGAAACGGCAACGTCGCGCCGCCGCCGCAGTCGTTTCGTGTAGAGTCGCTCTGATTGATGGCCGCCACCAACTCCGGCCGCGCGCCGATCTATTACGTAGTCAATAACTGCATTCAGATCAAACTCCTCACCATCCAGTTCGTTCATCGAGCGTTGCAGCTCTTCCGGCTTGAGTAACTGAAACTGATAGCGGATCGAGGAAATCACGCCCTTATGGCGCTCGCGCGTTTCCTCTACAAAAGTGCTGTCCCCATGCTTCACATGCTTTTCGATTACACGACACCAGCCAAGACGATGGTCCGTCAACTCTCGATCCCACTCATCATAGTTGTAGGCTACCTCGCCCTCTGCAAGCGTTTGCTCCGCGTGTTCGGCCTCTGTCCAGGCTTCGGCGCCGGCAAGTTCATCAGGCTCGCCGTCACCATCAGGATCGTTCCAGGCATTGAAGAGTTCGCGAGCATCGCGATCTTCCGGATTTCGCTCAGTCTTGCTGCGCTTGAAGCTCTCTGTAGCAATCGCTTCTGCCTCATCTGAATCCGCAGGCTCCTCCTGAGTTTCAACGTCCTGTATGGACTCATCGTTAGGAGCGATAGATTGAAACAACGCATAAACTCGACTTGTGGCCAGCAGACTGTCAGCGACAGTCGCTGAAGCGTCAGAGAGATACTCCGCAGTCAATGTTTCGAGCTCAGAAACAATTTGGCTGTAAAACTGTCGCGCATCATCCGTCGCCCCACCGAGCAGGGTAGTTTGAAAGAGCAATTCAAAAGGAAGCAGAGTTGCTGGCAACTCGGTAACAGACGGACGTCCGCGGCGCAGGTGTTCGCGAATCAAATCAAGATCGCGAGCGAGCCCGCGATACTTCGCGCGCAGCCGGCGATCTATGCGGCAGTTTTCCAGCGTACCAAAGATGCGGCGCGCGAGTTGCGCCTGCGGGAACAACGTCAGCACGCGGCGATAGTCGACATTAGTTGGACAGGCATTCCTGCCTGTCCTTGCTGCTTCAGGCGATTCCCCGGAATCGGGGAGCGACACGAACGTATGTCCTACCATTTCGTCCGGCAGCGAAAACGCGTCGAGCGCGTTCACGTTTTCGGCCGCATAGGTTTCAGCTAACGTCGCATAAACCGCGCGCAGTGCTTCAGTTCCTTGTTCATAAGTTCCAAACTCGATTTGCCCGGCAGCATGAGCCGCCAACACCTTGTAAAGACGGAAGTCGAGTTCGTCGTCAGCAAACTCGGCCACTACTGACGGCAAATGAATAGTTCGTCCATCGGCAATGCGAGATTCCAAAGGGACCGCAGCCAGCGGGTTTATTTCAACTTCATGTCCGGTGAGCCCTTCGATGTAAAGAATCAGCAGCGGTCGCACATTCTCCAGCGCGAGTCCGTTGCTACCACTGCGCAGCACGTCATAACTGCCGCGGGTTTCGAGGGCGAAATAGCTACGCCGCGCGCGCGCATCTTTGCCATGCGCGGCGAGACCCTGGCGTGCCCACTGCTCAAACTGTTCAATGGAAACCGACTGCAGCGCCGGCGCGCTGGAGCGAAAACAGGCGAGCGCCGCCTCACCGTCAGTCTCCGCAATTTCGCGAGTAAGGCTGAGGACGCGCAGCGCCAGGCTGGTCAGGCGCTCGTGGTTGGGTTCCCGCGAAAGGGCGCGAATAAAGCGCGGGCTGCTGCGAACAAAAGCGACCAGGCTCGCGTTGCCATGTTTCGCAACCGTCCATAGGAGCGTTACCCACTCATGGAAAACTTCCGGCAGCAGTCGCAGGATTTCGCCGCCGGTGATCAGAATCTGGAGGGCCGAGCCACCGCCGCGTTCAAGAAACGCGATCGTGTTAGTGATGAGTTTCAGAGCCTCAGCGGCGGGAAGGTAGCCCACCGCGCCGGGCAACTCGGCCCAGGCATCGGCGGCAATACCTCCAGCGCGCGTAGCAAATTCTGCTGCCAGCTCGATCCCTTTCGTGGTTACTTCCGGATCTTTGCTGCGCTGCAAACGCTCGAGCACCTTCGGCGTCTGGTTTAGAAACTCCGCGCTATGCTTGGCCGACCTTCGGGCAATATCGGACGCGACTTCAAGAATGGCAGCGAGCTGTTGGGGATCGCCGATCGCCTTTACGAGCACGGGCAGGTTGCGAAATGTCTCAGTCGCGATGGGTGATGAGAGTGTGATCTGGCGCGAGCAGAGGTGGAAGACGAGCGGGTGCACGCTCGCCGGAACGTCTTTGAGTTGACCAACTCCCTCCGCGAAAAAAGTGATCGCAGTTTCGACGTCAGTCATTGCCAGCCGCCGGCCAAGATCTCCCCATGAGCGCAACTCCGCCGCTTCCAAAACTTCAGCCGCCGCCGGTATTGCGCGTAGAAATTCAATGCCGGCACGCAACGAGATGGCAGCGATTGCTGCCCCCGTCTCGAGCGCCGCGGCTGACTTATCCAACGGTAAACTGGCCAGCTCACGCGTCAGTTTTAGGAACGACTGATGCTCTCCGCTGGGAATGTGTGAGTCGATGGTCTCGTCCGGCATTGATGAAGTTCATCTCTTAGCTCCGTTAGGAGCCCAATGTTTATAGTTACTGTAGGCGGCCTACAGGCCTCGCTCCGTAGGAGCGAAATGTTCTTGATCACTCGAGCAGAAATGCGACCGGGTTCGCTCCAGCGGAGCTGCGTAGAAAAAAGGGGGCGTGGGGTCTATAAACATTTCGTCCCTACGGGACTGGGTTGACTCCCTAGAATGCTTATCGAGTCCAACGGTTCAAGCCTTCTAAATCACCGTAGTGACAATCTCGCGGATGCTGCGTTGCAGTTCGCGGTCGTCGGTGATGGGTGCACACATTGCCGTCTCGGCGGCGGTGACTGGCGGGATGCCCAGCATGATCAGTTGGGCTGCGTAGATCAGCAAACGCGTGGAGACGCCTTCTTCCAGGCCATGGCCGCGCAGATTGCGAACTTTCTGCCCGATGAGCACCAGGTCACGCGCCGTCCCTTCATCAACTCCACCCTCGCGCGCCACAATCTCCGTCTCCATTTCCGGCGGCGGATAGTCGAAGTCAATCGCGACGAAGCGTTGCCTCGTCGACTGTTTCAAGTCTTTAAGAATTGATTGGTAGCCCGGATTGTACGAAACAACCAACATGAAATCCGGCGGCGCATCGAGGATTGTGCCACGCTTCTCGATGG
>JANLYH010000054.1:0-10253 GCA_031365545.1 Pyrinomonadaceae bacterium
CGACGATCACTGGGCGCTTCCTTCTCCTTCAAGTCCGCGGAAAGCGTTGATGGGTCCGCCGGCCGGCCGATAGCGACCATTGCTAAGACCTCGAAGCCTTCCGGAATATTCAACGCGGTCCGCGCGCGCTCGTAGTCAAACCCCTGCATGCCGTGCACAACCAGCCCGCTTAGCGAACCCTGCAGCGCCAGATTTTCCCACGCCGCACCAGTGTCAAACGCATGCGTGACGGACGGTTCCCCATTGAAATCAAAACGGGTTTTGGAGATGAAGAGCAGGAGCGCGCCCGCGCCTTTGGCCCAACTTTGATTAAACTCCACCAGCAGATCGAAAAACGTCTGCCAGTGTTCCGTGTCGCGGTGCGCATAGAGGATGCGCCACGGTTGATTGTTGTAAGACGAAGGCGCCCAGCGCGCCGCCTCAAACAAGCTCAACAATTCCTCTTGCGAAATCGCTTCACCAGTCATCGCGCGTGGCGACCAGCGGTTCAGAAACAGATTATCGATTGGATGGTCGGCTCTGCGCTTATCACTGCCTTTGATCATTTCGTTCTCCAGTGGTTAGTCCAAACGTATTTTTAGGGGCAAGTTTAGGATTCTACCTATGTCATGAGGTCAGTACCACCACGCGGTAGCGGGCGGGTAGAAAGATTCGCAGTCTCGCTGCAACGACTGCAAGTACTTAAGAGTCGGTAGGTCCTTCGGACCGCAAGCATGCGCGCTCGAAGCCTGGACCAGTCCCCGCCCTCTGGAAACTAGTGACGCAATCGGAAATTGGTATTAGTATGACCGGCCAGACACGCGAATCTTACGGAGAGACAGGCACGGCTTCCATCATGCATCGACTTCACAAGTTCCTACCGGGATTCGCTGCTTTGATTGTTTTGGGTCTGTCGTGCAGCGCTATCGTTCACGCACAGGCTAACGGGATACCTGGTGCGATAACCTCAAACTCCTGCACCAGTCAAACCGGTCTTTACTGCGAGAGTTACGGCAGCGGCGAGCCAATGCTGTTTTTGCATGGGTTGGGCGGCAGCACTTTCTCCTGGCGTTACCTGGTGGCGCCATTCTCGGGCGATCACGAGGTCATCCTTATTGACTTTCGAGGCGAAGGCAAATCACCTAAACCACACGACAAAAAATATTCCATCCAGGATCAGGGTGAACTGATCCACCAGTTTATTGTCGAGCACGATCTAAAGAATTTGACGCTGGTGGGAAATTCGTATGGAGGCGCCGTCTCGCTGCTGCTCGCCATCAGACTCTGCGCGGAGAATCCGTCTCGCTTGAAGAAGTTGATCTTGATTGATTCCGGCGGCTATCCGGATCATCTGCCGGCGTTTCTTAAACTGCTGAGGACTCCGATCATTGGCTGGTTAGCGGTTCATCTCTTACCGGCCAAGACCCAGATTCGCATAGTGCTCAAGAAATCGTATTACGATCCGGCTAAGATCACTGAGACGCAAGTTGCTGCCTATGCGGCCCCGCTCGATTCACCGGGTGGGCGACATGCGTTACTGGAGATCGGCAAGCTCGCGATTCCGAAAGATATCCAGTGTTACATTAAGCAGTATCCGACAATCTCAGTTCCCACCTTGATACTATGGGGCGATGACGATCGTGTTCTGCCTAGACTGATAGGCAAAAGACTGAAAGCCGCAATACCAAATTCGCGCCTGGAGCTCATTCCATTTGCCGGCCACATTCCTCAGGAAGAACAGCCGGACGCAGTCATCGCCCACATCAGGGCGTTTCTGTAAACTTGGGTGGAACTATTTCAGAGCTTGATCCAGCGACGACGAGTCGTCCAACAGAATCCACTCAACCACTGACAATGGCAAGCTGCCATTCTTAATCAAGTCGTCGTGAAACTGGCCGAGCTTGAAATTGGCGCCTTGCTTGTCTCGATATTTGCCGAGCAAGCGCATGATCTGCCACTTGCCCACCATGTAGGTAATTTTCTGCGTCGGATTTGCTGCGGCGCCCGCGGCTTCACCCGTGGCCGATTCCTTATCCAGACCGCCGGCCTCCATGAAATAGTTTACCGCCTGATCGAAAGTCCATTTGCCGGTGTGCAGGTTTACGTCAACGCCGATGCGCGCGGCGCGATAGCGCGAGAGCCGTAGCACCTGTGCCTGTCCGGGAGAATTGTTGGGATAAAGACCGGTGCGCATCAGCATCTCTTCGCCGTAAAGCGCCCAGCCTTCGATGAATACGCCATCGCCATGCTGGCGGCGAATTTCATCCGGCAAGTGATTGGCGATGGAGAGCTGCAGGAAGTGGCCAGGGATTCCTTCATGACCGAGAATTGGCCGTGGGTCTTCGATCGCGGCACGAATGTAAAAGTTTTTCGACGCCGGATTGTAGCTCGGAATGAAGTAAAAGCCGCTCGCGTCTTTGTCATAAACTCCGGGAGCGTTCATGAAGCCGCCGGGACTGGTTGGTTTGAATGCTTCCGGTAGCTGGCGAATTTCAAAGCGGCCGAGATAAGACGGCAGCGTGACCAGATGATTCGTGTTCAGGAAACTGATCATCTCGGTCTCGCGGCTCTCGTAAGCTTTGAGAAACGCTTCCTGATCTTTGGGTACGTTTGCGCTGCGCGCCGGATTGGGATCCGCGAGCGAAGGGTCGAGTAACCACGACTCAAGCGCGCGGTAACGCCCCAGCTCCGCCTGTCCCAACATCTCAACCTGCTTTGCGTCCAGCGGCAGCAGGTAAATGTTTTTCAAAAGGTAGTTGTAGTTTTCCTCGCCCATCGGTTTGAACGGCACCATTCCCGGCAAACGCTTTTCCAGCCAATCGGCAAAGCCGTGAATTGAAACCAACGCCGCATCACGCGCTTTCACCAGATTGTTTCGCTCTGCCGGCGATAGATCTTTCGCGAGCGTCATTAGACTGTCGTTGAAGAGGCTGTCGACTGAGCGCGCGGAATCGATAGCGAGGGTGGCGTAAAGCTGTCCCGGCTTATTGAGGTTTTGCTTGCCGTGTTCAATCACAAAAGGCATCTGCTGCAGGCGTGCGGTTGCGGCGAGCGCCCGGTTGCGCGGCGTGTCGTAGTTTTTCTTTAGCAGCGAAAAGATGCCGTTGCTGCATTCGTTGACGTAGGTCTGTGGGTCGCTCGCTTCGAAGTCAATCACCCGATTAAAGAAGTCGATGCCATCGAGCTGGGAACGAAACAGCAGCCAGTCAATGCGATCGTCTTTGTTCCACTTGGTGGTATCCATGGCGCGAACTTTCGCAAGCACCTCCTTCATGTGCAGCCGGCGCATCAGCACTGCAGACAACGAATAGTCCGTGAGCTTGTTGTCCCAGGTGTGCAGGCCCGCATCACTTGAACCGACGGGATAGTTTTCATTGCGCCAGTTGTAATACTCAGCGGCCAGACGCTTAAGATCGGCGGGAGTTTTGGGCTGCTGGGCCGACACAGGATTGAAAGAACAAAGTAGGGTGGCGCAGGAAATTATGAACAGAAGTAAAAGTTTCATTCGTGGACCTCGATTCAACCTTGAACTTGAGTCTTGCCTTGGGAATATTTTTCCAAGAGCGCCCGAGCATTGCGTTGCAGGCCGCTCAACTTGGCGCGTTTCATCGCGCTGCCGCGAAGTCTTTCCCCGTAATCGTCGTGGGACATGTTTAGCACATCTGCGAGCGGTGCGTTGATATTTCCCTCGCGCGGCGCAAACCGCGTTTCAGCTGTAGTTTGTTCAAAACGATTCCAGGGACAAACGTCCTGACAAATATCGCAGCCGTAAAACCAGCCTTCAAGGTTTTCCGCAACTGCCGGCGGCAGTTTCGGTTCGCGCAGTTCGATCGTAGCGTAGGAGATGCATTTGTTTGAATCGACTACGTATGGTTCGGTGATGGCATCAGTTGGACAAGCGTCGATGCAAAGTGTGCAACTGCCACAGTGGTCCGGAACGCGTTCGTGATCGTACTCGAGTTCGAGGTCAAGCAACAGTTCGCCGAGGAAAACCCATGAGCCAAAGTCAGTTGTTATCAGGTTAGTATGTTTGCCAATCCAGCCGAGCCCCGCGCGGACGGCCCAGGCCTTGTCCATCATCGGCTGAATGTCCACGCAAACCTTTCCCTGCGCCTCCGGAACCTCGGCCTGAATCCAGGCGAGCAGCGCGCGAAGTTTTGCGCCAACCACCTCGTGGTAATCATCGCCCCAGGCATAGCGCGACACTTTCCCGGTTGCGTGATCGTCGTCGTCAACCCCCCCGCTACCGCGGACGGTCCCGACTTCATGATTGTCGTTGTGTTGTTCTGGCGTGTAGTAATTGAGTGCCACTACGACAATGGAACGAGCAGCGGGAAAGAGTTTGCGCGGATCGGTGCGCAACTCGGGGTCGCGCGCCATCCAGCGCATCTGGCCGTGAAAGCCACGCCCCAGCCATTGCCTCAATCGTTCGTGTTCTTCGGCAAGAGGTTGTGCTGGAACAATCCCAACCTTTTCAAAACCGAAGCTGACTGCCCTTTCTTTTATTCGGCGTGAAAAGTCGCGCCGGTTGGCGTAGCTCTGCACATCAGGAGGCAAGGATGTAACGCTGACTGCCATGCATTCGTAGCATACGTGGGAGGTTGCGAGGTCGTCCAGCAGGGATGTTTGGATTTGAACAAGAGGCGCCGAACGGCAGAGGTAACCCGACGCGGCGTTTACATTCAACCTTCGAATCTATCAATCAAGTTGCGAAACACGCTATCCGCGCTCCCGGCAGCGGTCCGAAGATACCATATGCGAACAACGGTCGCGGTAGATTACACAATCATTGTTGACCTACCGGATCGTCGGATAGATAACGTGCGCCAGGATCTATTCAACGAAAATCCGTGTGGTCTCTTTCAGCCGTTCTGGATGGCGAGCGAACAGATACGCAAGGTAGAGGACGCCCACGAAATACCACACACCCAGAATCGGGCCACACAGGCTGATGGGATATGGCAGGGGAGTCACGAATTTAAGCGTTGATCCGGCAAGCCCAAGAGCCGTGAGTATCACCGGCACCAGGAAGATCGTTCCAACAATTGGCAACACACCATGGATCAGCCAATGGAATTCTTCTCGCCGCTCTCGAAGGTAGTACACCATACATGACACGTTGATCAGCATATAGACTGCGATCGGGATCGTCGTACATAGCGTGGCCAGCAGGATGAAGCCGTTCACCGGTCCGAATAACCCACCGAAGACCGCGCCGAGCGCGAGTGTGTAAGCAAACTGGGTTAGCACCGCAATGTGCGGTGACCGCCATCGTGAATGTGTGCGCGCAAGGACACTTGGCAGAAGGTGGATTCGGGCCATCGCATACCAGGTTCGGGTCGACGCATTAGAAAAGGCATTTTGACCTGCAAAATTTGAATTAAGAACTGCCAGAAACACGACCAGCCATCCCACGCCCCATACTGAACGTGCGAGAGCAAACCAGGGACTGCCGTGTTCCGGCGAGGCTGCAAACTCTTGAAAATTTGCAGGGCCGAACCTGACGGTAGCCGCGTAGGTTGTGATGACGTAGAACGCGCCGATAGCGACGCAAGCCAACAAGGTCGCGCGTGTGATGGTGTGTTTCGGATCGCGCGCCTCTTCCGCCAGCGGTGCGGCCGCCTCGAAGCCGACGAAGGCTTGAACTGTGTACACGGCGGCGGCGAAGACTCCGGTGATGCCGGCGTATCCCTTTACGGTGGCGAGGCTGAGACCGAATGGCGCCAAGGTGTTCGCGCGGCCAGCGACCACAATCAAAGACGCGGCAAGGATGAGGAAAACGCAAATCTCGACGGCCCCCAAAATCGTGCCCACCTTCGCACTCGTCTGAACTCCGAAGTAGCCGAGCAGCAGCACCAGGAACGCGGCAGTAATGAACGTCGCGATCCAGATTACCTGAAACATCGCACCTGCTCCTCCGGTCAGCACGCCCGCAATCTGCACGCTGGTCATGAGCGCAATTGCGGGACCCCAGGTGGCCGCGGCGAGCGCGTAGCCCCAACCCACCAGGAAACCGATCCCGGGATGAAGAGCTCGCGCGGGATACGTGTAGATGCTGCCGGCCGACGGAAGATGCTTCGCGAGTTGACCTATCGAGATCGCAACGGTCAGACACGGAATGAACGCGAAGAGTACTGCCAGCGTTAGAGCGCCGCCGGCATACGCCGCACCTACCGCAACTGAGACAGCCAGGGCGCCCGCCGGCGCCATCGCCGTGATCGACTGAAACAGGACTTCGCGAAGACCGATCGCTCCATGCGCGAGCTTCGACGCAGTGTTAGCTTCCTCTTTCATTCCTGGACCTCACTCGTGTGGCTAACTGCAGGGCGGCGCATCATTGTCCAAAGCGTCGGGGCGCCCCGAAACGGCCTCGCTTCAATCTCAAGCGCAAAGCCGAGACGCTCGTAAAATTTGTGCGTTGCAGGAAACGGAGTTTCCAGATAACACAAAGTATTCTGTGCATCAGCCGTTTTCAGAACTGGCGCAAGCAGTTTCTCACCCAGGCCAATCCCTTGACGGTCGGGTTCAATGCCGACGAAGGCGAGATACCAATGCGGCTCGGCCGGATGGAGTGAAGCTGTTTCGGCAAAGCCGCCGTAGAGATCGTGAGATCGCCTGGGGAATAGCGTCTTGACGACCAGGTGCTCCACCTTCGTACGTAATCGTTCCGCCGCACTTGGAGCGAGACCATCAGGCGGTGCCCACACAGCGACGCCTATCAAATGCTTTCCCTCCCACGCGCCATAGACGTGTCCCGCGTCAAGATGCTCGTAGATAATCGCCCGAAAGAAGGCTGGGAAGGCAACTCGTCGTCGGAGTGGCGCGGCCAGGAAATGGGTGATGATCGGATCTCCCGCAAATGCGCGAGCGAGTAGCCGGCCGGCATCGCGCACGGCGCTTCTCGGCAACTTTCTAATCCTGACTGTCACGCAGATTAGTGTCCTTGGTTAGCGAACGGGCTCCCAAGATCAAGGGTCTCGAACTGACAAGTCGATCTGCCGATGCGGAGCGCGGAGCGGCCCAACGCCCGGCATCACCCCCCTATTCAATTTACAGGAGAGGCGCGCTGATGGGGCGTCGGGTGCATGCCGTTGTTGGCTGGCGGCATCCGCTGAGAGACGCTCTCCGAACTATTCACGTTCGGCCTCGATTATGCTCATCGGCGACTCCGTTGGAATAATTCTCGTTAGGTTGAAACCGGCTGCCTGGAGCAATGTTCGGTACTCGTCGTCCGTGCGTTCGAGCCCGCCGGTCATGACCAGCATATTAAGGTCAATGAATTTGCTGAAGTGCGGCTCGCTGCCACGTGGGACAACGGCTTCAACCAGCAAGAGCCTACCGTTTTCCGCCATCGCACGACCACAATTCTTGAGAATTTTGACACTCCGCTCATCATCCCAATCGTGAATAATCCATTTGAGGATATAGGCATCCCCTCCACTTGGCACTGACTCAAAGAAGTCTCCAGCTATCACTTCACATCGTTCAGCGATTCCTTCATCTCCGATGCGATGCCGTGCGCCTTCGATAACGGACGGCGCGTCGAAGAGCACGCCTCTCATCTGTGGATTAGCGTTGAGAATTGAAGCAATGAGGCTGCCATGCCCGCCTCCGACATCAACAATCTTGCCAATGGCTGAAAAGTCATAACTGGACAGAACTGCATCATTCACGGCGAGAGTCATCCCGGTCATCGCATCATTGAAAGTTTTCGCGTTTTCCGGATTCTGGTCAAAGAATTTCCAGACAGGCATACCGAAGGCGCGATCAAAGGCAATGTCCCCAGTTCTCACGCTATGCAGCAGCTCGCCCCATGCCGGATAATGCTCTTCTCCTAATTCGACCGTGGCGAAAGCGCGCAGCGAGCCGGGCACATCGGTTCGTAAAGTCTCAGCCAGGGGCGTCAATGCAAAGCCTCTCTTTTGATCTTCAGTGAAAACACCTACGCTGGCGAGCGCCCGCAGCACTCGATAAAGGGATGGTGCGTGAGTTCCGGTAGCGGCGGCAAGCTCGTCAACAGTTCTATGCCCATCACGAAGATGGTCGGCAACGCCGAGCTTCGCCACGACATAGATAGCGCGCGAAATCCAGAAACCCGAGATCATCTGCAACATGACTACGGGTGGCGGGGCATCTGCATTGCTCGGTTGGTTTTGATCGCTCATATTTTGCCTCGTCTGCATGCAAAGCTTTGAAAGCCCGACGTGCTTCCCACATCATTTCATAATAAGCGAGCCATCGAACGCGGGGCATCAGCGGCGCGCGATCAGCACTCCAGCGGAGCTGAAAAAGATTACTTGAGAAACCTGCTATCGCGCCGTCAGCTGCAAGCAAGGCTTGGTTAGGCATCGCCCTTGGTGGGTGGAGCTCTTGATTGTCCTTCGTAACTCTGATGAGGAAGCGCAACGCTTGATTCACTGCATCCGCGTCTGGGAAGACATCTGCAACGACAGGCTCCAGCCTGATAACGTCGCCAAAAGCTTTGCGTCCCGGACCGAGCTTCCGAACCCGCAGACCTCGCAGATCATACTCAGGCCGCAACTTGTCTTCCAATTCTGATTCAACCTTCTTCATAAGCTTTTCGTTCAGTCGATGTCACATCTCTGGCGCTAATTAAGCGAATGACATCGTTCCTCTCAGTGTACGACACGATTAATAGGCGACCCTCCTTCGATGTGCCGATCATTAGATAACGCTTCTCATCAGAGGAATGGTCCGGGTCATAAAAATCGACATAGAGTGGGTCGTCGAAGAGAGTGGCAGCATCGCAAACGAAACGCCGTGCTTCTCAAAAGTAGCAGCCGCCTTGGCTTCATCCCACTCAAAATACACAGCCGCAGTATAACATCCGGCTTTCACTCGCGGAGGTACCGAGAGATGCCTAACGGTTGAGTTCAGGTGGCCGCGCGAGTGGCATCAACCTGAAAGAAAAAAGACTTGATGAAGGACACGCAATCGGGCTCACCTGCAACGATTTGTTCGGCAGCGCGTTCAATGTAATAAATCACCTTTAATTGTTATGGCTTTAGGTCCAGCACAGCTTTGCCAGTTTTCAAATCGGCAGGCACTGAGACATGGTCGTGGATGTCCAGCCATCTGCCATTGATCTTGCGAAAACCGCTGGTGAAGCGAATCCATAGCTCGGACTTCTCCCCATTTTTCAGAGTTCCATTGAACCGTTCGAGGCCGTAGGCGAAGGCTACACCATCGCCCACGACGATTTTCAGGTCCCGATATTCGACATCGATTGGTCCATCGTATTGCGCGAGGAATTCCTCATAGTCTTTCCGATACGCGTCTGCCCCGACGTATTGGAGCGGCGGCACAATGTCGTACGCCACCACTCCCGGCGCGTACATCGACATGATGGCGTCAATGTCGTGGCCGCGGAACGCTTTTGCCCAGCGATCTAACATTTGCCGAATCGTGGCTTCATCATTCGTGGCGCGTGACTTTGGCATCCCCAGGAGGGAAACACACGCAAGCGCCACCACAGCAAGCACAGCTAGTCTTTTCATTAGCAATTCCTTTCACGTCGCATTAGAAATACCTGAACGCAACGCTCCTCAAAGGTTAGTCTAGTCATAGCAGTCGAGACCGGTAGCCGCCGAACGTCGGAGTTGACGCGGCGGCGCGAATTCATTCCACCTTCGC
This sequence comes from Pyrinomonadaceae bacterium, assembly GCA_031365545.1. Taxonomy (GTDB): domain Bacteria; phylum Acidobacteriota; class Blastocatellia; order Pyrinomonadales; family Pyrinomonadaceae; genus PSRF01. Next base: position 9,634 of record JANLYH010000054.1, read on the forward strand.
CGCACCAGGTTTGATGCGAAACACGCTCCCGCCGCTCGCGTCCAGCGGAGTCTCTAAACTAAATCGTGGACCGAGCTGAAAACTCGTTTTCTTTTCGCAGTCCCGTCCTATGGTTAGGCCCGCACCGACTAACTGCCCCACGCTGAATATCGCGTCGGGCGCCTTTCGAAGCCCAATTGGACCATAGGCCGCGCTCTCTTGAAGCGTGAGTCTCAAATACCTGAATGGCAGGAAAAGCAAAAACAAAAACGGTCTATAACATGGTCTCTGCTTCCGCCCGCTCATAAGGATAATGCTTGCAGCCAAACACTCGTTGACCATCAACTGTAATCCAGACTTTATCCGCGCCATCGTGCGAACCACGGTAGCTGGTCAGATGGAAATCTATTCTGTCCTTCAATTCAGGACAAATGAAATCTTTGACTCTCGATTTAAGCTTCGACCACTGCATTCTCGATTACCTCAACCCGCACATCTAACGACTGCCTTCAGCTTCGGCGCGCGATCAGCATCCCAGCTGAGCTGAAAGAGATTACTTGAGAAGCATGCTATCGCGCCGTCAGCTGCAAGGCTTTGTTATATTGCGCGCTTGCCATCAATCGCAACACTCAGAGAACGAC
>JANLYH010000070.1:0-15721 GCA_031365545.1 Pyrinomonadaceae bacterium
ATTTCGTCCAGGCCGGCGGCACCTTGATCGTTTTCTACCACAAAGACAATGAATGGAACCCTAACGAACAAAGGCATCGTCCGCAGTTGGCTCCTTACCCGATCATTCTTGACGACAAGCGCGTAACAGACGAAACCGCACCGATCACGCTGCTCCAGCCGCGTCATCCACTGCTTAACTCACCAAACAAAATCACCACCGCCGACTTTGCGAATTGGATTCAGGAGCGCGGACTCTACTATCCAAAAGAATGGGACGCGCACTACAGCGCCCTTTTTGAAACGAACGATCCCGGCGAAGCGCCGCTGAAGGGTGGATTACTCGCAGCGCAATATGGCAAGGGTAATTACGTCTACACGAGCATGGTGTGGTATCGCGAGTTGCGCGCCGGCGTGCCGGGAGCTTATCGCATGTTTGCCAATATGATCAGCTACGGACACAAGTAGGACAGACATTTTCCATTCATCATTTTTCATTGTCACCTAAGAGCGGGGGCAAGCCCGCCTTCCCAACCTGAGAGATTTCGTGACTTGTGTCGTAATCCCAGCTTAGGAGGCATTCAACAGAGTTTCAAAGCTCGAAGGTGAGCTTGCCCCCGCTCTTCCGAATGACAAATGGAAAACTTGGTTTGTTAGTCAGGTTGGCGTGAGGTTACCAAACCTGGACAGGCAGGAATGCCTGTCCTACTAAGAAATAGCTTCTTGCTCGACCGCCGACTCTCCTTCAAGCTTCACCTGCGCCCGCTGCAGGAAAGTCCTAATCATCTCGCCGACGCGCTTCTGCATCTCTGAACTGATCGCGCCTTCACCAACAAGGGCTGCCAGGCGATGCAACTCGCGGGCGTGGGCCCGGCGAAGTTCCACGTGCTGCGAAATCTTGATCAAGACGTTGTGTCCGCGTACTTCAAAAGCTGCGGCGTAGCGAAGATAGTTTTTCATCTCCGTGCCGGCCGGTGACCATTCGAGCCGGTCCGGACGATCCTCCGTCTTGCGTACCGCAAAGCTGGCCTGTACCGAACCGATCACCGGCACCTCGGCGCGGACGCGCCAGCGCATGATCCCGCCAGACTCACTGCGAATACCCTCGATACCTGGCATCAAGTCGGCAAAGTTTCTCAATTCGCCAAAAAACTCGCGGGCGCGTTCCAGCGTCGTCTTTAATTCCAATTGACCTGTGTAAGAAGCCTTAATTCGAAACATTCCGTGTCCCTTATTCGTGATCTAATTTAACTGCCGGATAACCGGTGCAATTTGTTGATGCTCTGGTTTGACTTTCGGTTGTAGCCACCAGCAGCAAACCTAAGTTACACGATTAAGAATCCGAGGTAAACAAGCATTTTTGTTACGAAGGAGTGTCGCTGTGAAGGCAGACCGAAGTTGCGCCCGTTGCCATGAGGGCGTTATGCGTACCTGGGACGAGCTGAGCGATGAGGAGCAGGAGGTGGTCAGGCGCCTGCCGGCGTCGGCTGCCTTTTCTGAGGTAGCACGTCGGACCAGTCATCGGTGGTGTACACGCTGCTGGCAGGAGGAGACTGCGGCAGATCAGACATACCTGACTTAAGGGCCGATTCTCGCAGCCTCACTCGGTGATCCGGCTGTAAGCTTCCCGGATGGATTGCATCCGTTGCCGCAAAGTAGACGCGAGATCTTCAGGCGTCGCAAAACCTAGCTTCTTCGCAATCTCCCTGAACACCGGATAGTCAGTCGATCGCAGCGCCGCGACTTTGCCGGCGATGAGACGCAGTTGATGATCGACCGCACGTAGCAACTCATATCCCTGGCTGAGCGCCTCATGATCGCGAGTCTCCAGAGAACCGTTGGCCTCCAGTCGCGCCAGCGTTGTCATTGTTGATCGATTCTCACCCTCATCAGCCAGATCGTCGCGAAGCTGAAGATAGCGAGCGGCAAAATAAACATCCAGCATTCCGCCAGCAGAATATTTGATAATGATATCGTCATGGCCAATCCGACGAAGCCGGCGCCCATTTTTCCCGATGCCACTTCCCTTCTCTCGTTCGAGACGTTCGCGCACGCGACGCGTCTCCTGTTTTAACTCTTCAGAATCGATCGAGCGGGCCTTTTCATGAAGCGCGTGTCGGGCATGGGTCTCGATCATCTTGCCGAGTTCCAGATCTCCGGCGACGGCCCGCAGTTTGACGTAAGCAAGCCATTCCCAAATCACACTGCGCTGTTTCACGTAGTCAAGAAATCCTTCTGAGCTCGTAACCAGCGGGCCATTCTTCCCGTTGGGTCGCAGGCGAAGATCCACGCGATACAGGTAACCTTCGCGCGTCACGCTGGAGAGCGCCACAATCATCAGCTCGACCAGACGCGCATAAGCCTCATCGCACGTTAGCGAAGCTACCGGCGATGAAACGAGCGAATCGTAAACAATTGCGATGTCCAGATCTGATCCATAATCAACCCCGCCGCTGGCAAGCCGGCCCAGCGCAAGCACACTCAGGCGCGGACCGCCAGCAAGCGGTCCGTAGCGTCGTACCATTTCGCGTCGCGCAACGAGGTAAGCGACATTGATGCTGGCTACTGCTAGTTCGGTCTGAAGATCATTGGACTCCAGCAGATCAAGGCTGCCAGTGGCATCTTCAGCGCCAATCTCAATGAGCAGCCTTGACCATTCGCGTCGTAAGGCCGAGAGCTCAGCCGCAAAAGATTTCTCCGGATCGATACTCGCGCGCAAATGGGCCCGATAATCACGGCGTCGTAGCTTCCCTGAGCCAAGGGAGCCAATCAAAGCAGGATTGCCGGCCACCATTTCACCAAAAAACTCAGAAGCGCCACACAGGCGCACCAAGCCCCGGAGATTGTCGCGGGTGAATGCAATTCGGCCCTCAAGTTTTTCCAACGACGCAGCAACTCGGGCAGTGAAGACCAGCGCTCGCTGCTGATTAGTGGCGGCCGGGACTGCGTCGGCTAAGAGACGAGTCACTGATTGCACGTCTGCCGGTTGCGTACCACCCGCTTCCGGCAGCAGGTGTGACACAAAAACTTTTGCAGCTGTAGTTGTTACTCGAGCTTCATCTGTGACATCTGCTCCAACGGCATCACCGGCACCCGCGTCACCAGCCAGGTCTGCAGCGGAGGGCAGTTCTCCATTTCGTTGCTGCGCTGTTTCGTCGTCGCCAAAAACGCGGTCGTAGGCCCGGCGCACATTAGTGGTGTGCATTTCCAGTGCGCTTCCGAAATCTTTCAGAGCCGTCGCAGCAGGAAAACCCAGGCGACGCGCAACCAGTGATCTTTGTGGTTCAGTTTGTGGCACCGTATGCGTTTGCAGTCCGTGCTCCATCTGCAAGCGATGCTCAAGGGTCCGCAGGAAGGTGTAAGCTGCCGACAAATCGGATCGCTCCGTTTCGGAAATGAGATTGCGATCGGCAAGTCTTCCGAGGCTGATCAACGTATGCGCAACCCGCAACCATTCATCGCGCGCGCCGTGTGCCAGCTGCAAAGCCTGCGCAATGAATTCAATTTCCCTGATGCCGCCGCGCTGCAGTTTTACGTTGAATCCCTCCTTCTTGCGCTCGACGCTGCGGTCAATTTTCTGCTTCGCGAGACGAACACTGGCGAGCGCTTCCTTTATTGAAATATCGGAACGGTAGATGCAAGGCTCGACCGCGGCTGCAAACCGGGAAAAAAGTGAACTCGAGCCAGCCGCAGCCCGACTGCGAATCAAGGCCTGTCGTTCCCACGCCTGGGCAGATTTGTCGTAATACTTGAGCGCTTCCGTTAGGGAACAAGCAAGCGCGCCATCGCGGCCATGAGGTCGCAGTCGCAAGTCGACACGATAGGCGGCCCCCTCGCCGGCCGGATGTCCCACTAACTTGCTGACGGTCTCGGAAAGTTTGATGAAGTATTCGCGGTTGCTTAGTTTGCCTCGTTCATTGGAGCCGGCGGTGGTTCCATCATCAGAATAAATGAACAACAAATCGATATCCGAAGCGTAGTTGAGTTCCCCTGAACCGAGCTTGCCGAGGGCCACTACACAAAATTCGGCGATGGCGGTACGGCCTCGTTCGTCGCACAACGGCGCCCCGTAGCGGTTATCGAGATCCTGCCGCGCCAAACTTAGGGCGTAATCAAGGATGGCATCGGCAAGATTTGATAACTCTTCCGTCGTTTCCACCAACGTGTGGGCACGGCGGACGTCGTGACGATAAATGCGCAACAGTTCACGCCGACGGAAGCGCGCAAACAAGACTTGCGGGGTCACGGTTGAGTTGGTGAGAGCGAAGCGCGCCAGGGCTTCCTGCAATTGATCGCGCGTCCTGACGCGTACATCAGCACGCTCGCGGGCGAGCCACGGAATGTAGTCGGGGTGTTGCTCGAGTGTGGTAGCGAGCAGCGGACTCCAGGCGGCTAGCGCCAGCGCGTCGGAAAGGAGGGCCGGATCGCGGAGTAACTTTTGCAGTGTGCCTGGTTGTTCGCTGGCAACGCGTTCGAGGAAAACCCGGGCGCCATTTTCATCAGGCAGATCGCGAATGAGCGATTCAATCTGTCCGCTTAGAGTCACGCAGCCATTGTACGCGGCGCGCGATGCAGCTGCCAGACACTTCTTGCCAAGAAATGGCTGGCATTCTTCTTTAGAAGAGCTGACAAAGAAAAATCTCAGCACGTCAAGAACGACGCCTGCGCTCCAGCTAAGTGAACGGCGGCCCTCAGATGTCGAAGTACATTGAAAACTCCAGCGGGTGTGGCCGCATCCGCAGCGGCGTGATTTCTTTGTCGCGTTTGTAGGTAATCCACCGGTCGATTAACTGCGTGCTGAAGACATCCCCCTTGAGCAGGAAATCGTGATCCGCTTCGAGCGCCTTCAGCGATTCATCAAGCGAGCCGGGCAGAGTCGGAACGTCCTTCAGTTCCTCCGGCGAGAGATCGTAGATGTCCTTTTCCAAAGGCTCGCCTGGATCGATTCGGTTTTGAATACCGTCGATGCCCGCCAGTAGCATAGCGGAAAACGCCAAGTAGGCATTGCACGAAGGATCAGGCGGACGAAACTCCAACCGCTTCAGTTTTGGATTGGTTGAAAACATTGGGATACGAATAGCGGCGGAACGATTTCTCGCCGAGTAGGCAAGATTGACCGGCGCTTCAAATCCCGGAACCAGGCGCTTGTAGCTATTGGTTGTCGGCGCCGCGAAAGCGACCACGGCGGCTGCATGCTTCAAAAGACCACCAATGTAAAAGCGAGCCATCTCCGAGAGGCCGGCATAACCGTCGCCGGCGAAAAGTGGTTTGTCAGCTTTCCAGAGCGATTGGTGACAGTGCATTCCCGATCCATTGTCACCAAAAAGTGGCTTCGGCATAAACGTCGCTGCCTTGCCATACTGATATGCAGTATTGCGAACCACGTATTTAAAGATTTGCAGATTGTCGGCTGTACCCAGCAGCGTTGAAAACCGGAAGTCGATCTCACACTGCCCGGCAGTAGCGACTTCGTGATGGTGGCATTCAACCGTTACCCCACATTTGCCCAGCGTTAGGGAAATCTCCGAGCGCAAATCGCTGAGCGTATCGGTTGGCGGTACGGGGACGTAGCCTTCTTTCGGTCGAATTCGGTAGCCCAGATTGGAGCCCTGGAATTCGTTGGCGTCACGGCCGGTGTTCCAGTGGCCTTCGTCAGAGTCGATGGTGTACCCAGCAGACTGTTGTTCATTGTGGTATTTCACCGAATCGAAAACGAAGAATTCTGCCTCTGGACCGAAGTAGGAAGCGTCGGCCAACCCGGTAAATTTCAAGTAGTTCTCAGCGCGGACGGCCACCGATCGCGGATCAAACGGATAACCCTCCTTGGTGAGTGGATCGACGGCATTGCCAATCAGGCACAGGGTTGGCTGATCAGCAAATGGATCCATCCACATGCGGCTGGCATCCGGCACCAACAGCATGTCGGATTCATGAATTGCCGCCCAACCTCGAATCGATGAGGCGTCGAAACCGAAGCCGTCCTCAAAGTTGCTTTCGCCTAGTTCGCCAATGGGAAAGGTCAGGTGTTGCCAGGATCCGGGTAGATCGGTAAATCGCACAGAAACAAATTTCGCCCCTTGATCGGAGGCATATTTCAAGACAGTCTTTGCATTCATGAGTTCTCCTGATTGAAAAAAGGGAGTGTTAGGGGTGCTCTTCGCCCCGAGGTGTACATTGGCGCGAAGTATTTTGGAAGCCCGAACCGGCTAAGGAAAGAGCCGAACGTCATAGAGCGACGGCGCGCAAAAAAGAAGGCATTATAGTTTGGCGGTCTACTATGTCAAGGCTTTTGCCGACAAACTTTCGCACTCCGGACGCTTTTGGCGATTAACTCCTTTTCTCGCCTAGTTTAAGTCCCTTAGAAAATAATATCGAAACAAAAAAGTTATAGACCAACTTCGCGTTTTCTGTTACATTGCGGCCCTAAGCGTCCCATCCAGATATCTTCCGCCACTCGAACCCGGGATGTGTATAACTACGCTTTTGCTTCAAACATCAACGAACATCCGAGTTTCACAGGCAAGTCAGGAGACCGCGAATTGACGACGGCAATTGAGCAGACGGTTGAGACCTATGGCATCGAAAACTGGGGCGCAGGATACTTTGACGTAAACCGCAAGGGAAACTTGATCGTCCGTCCCGCCGAAGGTGACACTCGGTCCGCCGATCTAAAAGAGATCATTGATGACCTGGCCCGCCGTGGAATTGGCGCACCTGTGTTGCTGCGCTTCCCTCAACTCGTAGCCGCCCAAGTCAGAAAACTGCAACGCGCCTTTAGTCGTTCCATCCGAGAATTTGAATATCAGGGCGCGCACATGTGCGTCTATCCAATGAAGGTCAACCAGCAAAGGTCGGTGGTTGAAGAATACCTGCGCGAAGGCTCCCGTTACGACTTTGGTCTCGAGGCTGGTTCCAAGGCAGAACTCTATGCAGCGCTGGCCCTGGAACAAACTCCCGACAGCTTGCTGGTGCTCAACGGATTCAAGGACGAAGAGTTTATCGAGCTGGCGTTTGCGGGAGCCCGCTGCGGCAAGCGCGTGGTCATCGTAATCGAAAAGCTCAACGAGCTGGATCATGTGCTCAACATTGTCGAGCGTCAGGAAGGCGGCAACATTCCGATCCTGGGAATGCGCGTCAAGCTCTATTCGAAAGGCTCAGGCCGCTGGGAGAAGTCGGGTGGCGAAGCGGCGAAGTTTGGTCTGACGACCACCGAGATGCTTGAAGTGATTCGCCGCCTTGAAGAGGCGGGCCGGATCGATATGCTGAAGCTGCTGCACTTCCACATTGGCTCGCAGCTTACCGACATCAAGCGCATCAAGAACGCGATGAAGGAAGCAGCTCGCGTTTATGCCAAGGTCTATCAGATGAAAGTGCCCGTCGATCTACTCGATGTGGGCGGCGGCATGGCGGTTGACTACGACGGATCAAAAACCGCTTTCGACTCTTCGGCAAACTACAGCGCTCAGGAATTTGCAAACGACGTTATCTATACGATCAAGCAGGTTTGTGATGACGAAAACGTACCGCATCCCACGATCATCCAGGAGTCGGGTCGTTACTTGTCTGCATATCACGCGTTAATCATCACGAACGTGCAAGACGAGATCGAAACTGTAGTTGAAGACATCACGCCCATTGAGATTGATGACGACGATCCCCAGGTTGTAACAGAACTTGGCGATCTCAGGTCTTCGATTACCGTAAAGAACTATCGCGAGTATTACCACGACGCTCTGGAACATCGCGAAGAGCTATTCACACTTTTCAACCTTGGTTTGGTTTCTCTTGAAGACCGCGCCAAGGGTGAAGTGCTCTTCTGGGACGTCTGCGAACGTGCTGACAAGTATGCCCAACAAGCCAAATATGTCTCGGAAGAGTTTGACGATCTCCGGCGACTGCTGTGCGCTAAGTATTTGACGAATTTTTCAGTTTTCCGTTCTGTGCCCGACCACTGGGCGCTTGACCAGCTCTTTCCCATCGTGCCGATTCATTATTTGAACAAGACGCCTACCGAATACGCAACGCTCTGCGATATCACTTGTGATTCCGATGGTGTGGTAGATAAGTTTGTCGATCTGCACGACGTTAAGCAGGTACTCGAACTCCATTCGCTCATTCCGGGCGAAACGTATTATCTGGCCTTTCTGCTCGTGGGCGCCTATCAGGAAGTGATGGGTAACAACCACAACCTTTTTGGCACGCCGCATGAAGCCCACATCTACATTGACGATGAAGGCTATCTCATCAAAAAAGTAATTCGCGGCACCACGGTCGGTGAGGCAACCGAGCGCGCCCGTTATGAGAAGAGTCTGCTCCATGACGGCTTTCGCCGGCTGATTAATCAACGCGTTAAGGAAGGCGAGTTAAGCGAGGCCGAGGGCGCCGATCTGGCACAGTTTTACGAGTCGCGTTACGACGCTTATACCTATCTTTCGGTTAACGGTGCGAAGACCCGTTCACGGCGTCGCACCGATTTTCAATAGCACGCGGGCCGCTGCGCGCGAGTTTGTTTTCTAAGTATTCGTGAACCAGCAATCATTTCTTTGACGTTCACAATTTGAGAGGTTGACAAGTTTTATGGTTACGCAGCGAAAACCCAAAGCATCGAAGTATCTTACGACGCCTACTCGACCGGTTCAGGTTGATCGCGATCGCTCAGTTGCCGGATTGCTCGAGAAGATGGAAGGCGCCGGCTTCGGCGGGCGTCAATTAGCTGAAGCACACCGCATCTGGCTCGACATGCTTGGCGATAATACAACGATTATTGTTGCGGGATCGGGAGCACTAATACCGGCGGGCATGCGCCGCTTGCTCGCTTACGTGATCAAGAATCGCTTCGTCGATGTGCTGGTGCTTTCCGGCGCACTTCTCTTTCATGATTTGCATGAAACCCTCGGGCGCTATCATTTTCAGGCCCATCCAAACATGACAGACGCCGAACTTGACGCGTCGCAGATCAGCCGCATGTGGGACCTGCTGGCCAGTGATGAAGAGTATCGTGAGGCGAATGAATGGGTCGGGGGCTTTACGAACCAGCTCGACCAATCGCGTCCTTATTCTACCCGCGAATTTCTACACTTGTTGGGACGTGAGTTAGCTGAGATCGCCACCGAAGACGGCGTCCTTACTTCAGCGTACAAAGCGCGGGTCCCGATCTTCTGTCCGGCAGTTGCGGATAGCGGCATCGCCGTGGGAATTGCAGCGGCGCGTTTTGAGAAGAAGAACAACTTTATGTTTGACCTGGTGCAGGACGTTTTGGATATGGCCAACGTGACTGCGCGAGCGCGGCTAACTGGAGTGATAAATCTCGGCGGCGGCACGCCGAAGAGCTTTGTGCAACAGACTGAAGTCTCCTCATTTATTCTCAAGAACCATCATCAGGGTCACAAATACGCTATTCAGATCGCGACGGACGCGCCCCATCCCGGCGGACGTTCCAATGCGGTTTCGTTTGATGAGGGATTGGTTTACGGCAAGCTGGCCCGCGGCGCCCACAGCGCCTACGTAAATTGCGATGCGACAATTGCGTTGCCAATTCTGATCACTGCTTTGTCGCAGACTGCGGCAAAATACCTCAAAGGCAGGAAGCGTCCTAACTTCACCTTTGGTCGCGAATTGATCGTCGAAGTACCCTAATAGCAGGTGCCGAACACCATTTGAGTTGCTCAGGCACCTGAGTTTATTTGCGTCGCCGCGAAAGCACTACAAAAACCAGACCGAACATCAGAAGCAATGGCGAAAGCCACATCAGCCCCAGGTTCGCTACTCGTTTCAAGTTTAGAACTGCTACTACGACCGCTGCCATAGTAAATAGAATTCCAATCACTCGCAGAGTTGTAGCTGACAAGTTTCTACCTCCATTGTTCTTCCGGTTAGTACCCCCCGCGGTAGCGAGGGGTTCCACACTTTTCAGGCGCTCATCGCTGCCATACCCGTGACCGCGGGTTCTCACGGGCCGCAGTTATCCGCAACGGACGCGAAAGATGTTTCCCAGTCCGCAACGCCAGCCGAATCATCAATCAGTGTAACAATCGATCGCACTCGCCCAACTTAGCGCGGGTGCGATCGATTAAGCGAAGCGCGAACGTTGGGCTGCAGATAAACGCCGGCGCCGAGCGCCCTCTCAATGATTCGCAGCCCACGTTTCAAATGGAATGAACGCGCCGTGGTCGAACACTTCAATCTTGTAAACCGGGTGGATTTCCCACACCGATCGCCGCAGTGGATTACCTCCTCCACTTGGCGCGCTACACGGCGACGGCTTGTGACTGCCATCGAAGAAGAGCTGGCCCGTAATTCTCACCCGCAACCGTTTGACTGGAAGTGGATTGGCCACGTGCGACACGGTGCAGGAGTTTGAATCAAATCGCTCCCAGACTGCCGGTCGGAAGTGCGGGATGATTTCCGCTGTCGCGCTGGAACACTCTTGTGCCAATGCGGTTTTGCCAAGAGCGATATGGATGTCATTCCACTCCAGCAGTGAGTTCTTACAGTTGACGCCCTCGCCCTTAAAGCCAAAAGGAAACGTATCGTCGTGCTTTGCGTCCAGAACGAACGCATCGAGAGTGACCAAATCACCCTCGCCTAAGGTGACGGCGCTGCCGTTTACGTCGACGGTAGCCAGCCCTTTCAATTTCGCGCGATCGGCCGGTAGTGGCGGGCCAGTGCTGCCATAAGTGAGTTGACCCTGCTGTACCTTCTTGTCAACGGCGCGCTGAAGTTTGTCGAGGGAGGTGAAACTGATCTCAACGGGAGTTCCGGTAGCGCACAGATTATTTTTGATCCTGTTTTGCGCCTTGTCCTGATCCCGGCTAGCGCATCCTTCATTGGGACAACGCTCATCTATGTCGTGGCTTTCTCCTCCTTCCCAAGGGAGGTTACACCCAGCGTTGAATGCCTGGTTGATATTGCAGTTTGAAGGGTTGGCCGGCGGATTGTCTCTGCAATGAGACACTCGCCTGGTTCTTCGCGCTTGAGATTTGGTTTTGCTGGTCCTTCTTACGGTCGCCTTTGACTTGCCGGAAGACTCGGAGGTTATCAAAAACGTGGCTGTTAGTGAGAAAACAATACAGGCTGCGATGCAAACGTAGAATCTGAGTTTCATGGGGGCTCCTTTACGTGGTGAGAAAGATCGGTGCTCTGCGCTAGTGATCAGAGTTGGCTGGTGTTGCCAAATCGGCGAGGAATTGTTGGAAAAAGCGATGGCCCTGAGTGCGCGATTACTTTATTCCTTGCAAGATTTCTTGTCAACAATTGTTAGAAGCCAACTCTTCTAACTGCGAGGGTTGAACGGCAAGGACCCTTGCCGCACTACGTCAGCCACTGCAGCACTTCTGCTTCGCCGGTGCTGCGTTCGCCGCCGACGATATGAATGAAATACTCTTCCAGTGAAATCGGGCCTGAGTGCTGGCTGTTGTCTTCAAGTTGGATTCCCTTTTTTAGCTCGGCGAGTGAACCGGCGGCGAGTAGCTTGCCCTGCGAGATGATGCCGATGTCTGTGCAGAGCCGTTCGACGATCTCGAGCACATGTGACGTCAGGAAGACAGTCAGGCCACGTGCGGTAAGTCGTGAAAGCAAATCCTTCAACGTGCGCGAGGCTATTGCATCAATGCCTTCAAAGGGTTCATCGAGAAAAAGCATTTCCGGGCGATGAATGAGCGCGCACGCCAGACAGAGCTTCTTCTTCATCCCATGGGAATATTCAACAATTAGTTTGCGGGGCTCGTTGCGAAGCTCCATCAGGTCGAGAAGTTCCGGAGCGCGTTGCGCAATCTCTGCTTTTTCCAGGCCATACATTCGTCCGGTGAATGCAAGCATTTCCGCGCCCGTCAGTCTCTCGAATAGATTTAGATCTTCGGGCACGACGCCAATTCTTCTCTTTACCTCGAGCGGTTCCTGCGAAATATCGCGGCCGAGCACACGAATGTTTCCGTTGGTCGGGGCCAACAGGCCAGTCAACATTTTTATTGTGGTGGATTTACCAGCGCCGTTGGGACCGAGAAAACCGAAGAAGCTGCCGCGCCGAACGCTGAGGTTGAGACTATCAACGGCCACAAAATCGCCGAACCTGCGGACGAGGGCCGCAGTCTCAACCGCCAGCGACAATGCTGGCGCCTTCCCTTGTGGCTCTTCTGACATTCATAGGTTTGTACGCGCGCGAAGCGCAGGCCGTCAAGCAAGCGATAGGCGACAAGTTGTCAGGTCGCATCGTTGGATAACGGTTCCGTCGCTCGGCTGAAACCAGCAGCTGGCCTTACCGGATCGAACGCGAAGCGGTCGGCAAGAAAGAAACTGAGGAGTGAACAGACGACAACCGTGATCACATTGGCGCCGCTGATTGGCAGTCGGAAGCGTCCCACGAGAATGCTCATTAAGACCAGATTGCCTGTCAGCGAAACGAGTCCAGTAGTGACGTTGAATTTTGCCAGCCGTTGCCAGGTCTCCTTCCTCGTCGCCGTGGGCCGATCACTCCAGGTCCAACGTTGATGCCAGATAAAGTTGTTCAGTACGGCCAGTTCAACCGCAACAGCCGTTGCCGCCAGATAGCCGATTGAATACGCAGTGTGGGTAAGCACAAAAAGAGCGGCTGACTGCAGGACGAAGCCGATCAGCCCGACGACGTTGAATTTTAGCCAGTGAAACATGGATCTGAAGTCAGAGGTCAGAGATTAGATGTCAGAGATCAAGGGGTTGGAATTCTGGGGCGGCGCTAACTTCTGATCTGTGGTCTTTGGCAACGGCTCCAGTTTGTAAAGCGTGTGCGTGTTTCTGAGGGAGGAGACAACTAACATCGTCCCCATAACGACGATGCTAACCACGCCGCCGACGTCAAAGAGCAGGAACCGGTGTCCAAAAACGCGAGCGTGCGCGCTGTGCAGCAGAAAGAGATTGCCGACAATCAGAACCAAACGGATCTCGGTGGGGCCCAGCTTCCCGTGCGAGATCTTAAAGATCCCAAGCGCGTAGGCAGTCAGGTAAGAGTTGATCGCCAGCATCAGGAAAACAACCAGCGTTGCGGCGGCAACCCGCTCCGTCATGTAGCCCGAGACCGCCAACCCCAGAATGAGGAACATCGTTCCGAACGTGTCGATGATGTGGTCTACATAGAAGCCGTAACGGGGCCGCTGCTGATCTCGATAACGAGCTAACGTTCCATCCAGGCTGTCGCCAAACCAGTTGAGAAAAATGCACACGTTTACCAGGTGTAGCAACCACGGATTCCGGCCGCTCCCTGCATAGAAAACCCCAGCAAGAAACATCGCCCCCAGGCCCAGCAGCGAAAGGTGATCTGAATTCACTCCCGCGGGCATGCGTCGCACGAGACCCTGAAGTGCGGCTCTTTCCAGTGGGGCGAGGACACTGGTCTGCTCGCGCTTTGCGTCTCTAAAACTACTATTCATTTACTGCTCCGTTCTGATCCAGGTAACGCAAACTGTTAGTTTGCGACGTCACAACTTGCCACTGCGGTTCGCAAACCCAGGAGTCTGCGTTACTCACCACTACTGGCGATTTCCGTCTTGTAAGGCTTTTGCAGACCTTTCTTTGCTTCCTCATGGGCCGCATAGATGTCTGGCCGCGTTAGCACCACCTGATACTGCGTCAACGCCTCCTCGCGCTTGCCCGCCAGATCATAGGCCCGCGCGGCATAAAGGTGGGCCATCGTAACCAGCGTGGGCTCCGCATGTTCAACTCTGGTGGCTGAAAGAAACTCTCTCGCCGCGCGCTCACCTTCGCCGGCCGTTAGCAAAGCCTCTCCATACTTGAAGTGGACCAGATCCAACGCCCGCGCAGCGGTGTCGCGAACCGAGCGGTCGTGTAGCAAATCCTCAAAAGTCGCGAAGGCTTCGCGCTCAGCTTTAACTGCCGCTTCGATGTTCTTGTTCTTGCGTTCAACTTCTGCCTGGGAAACCAGAGCATCAGCCGCTTCCAAACGGAAGAGATAGTTGCGCGGATACTTCGCCATCAGTGCGCGCGCATGGGCCAGCGCTTCCGGATAACGCTTCTCTCGAGTGTAAAGAACAATCAATAGCGTCTTGGCGTCGTCGCGCGACCACCTGCCCTCCGCGGCAACCCGTTCGATCAGTTGTAGACCTTTTTTCTTTGAACCACGAAAACCAGTTATGCCGGCGATTATCTTTATCGGCAACGGCAACGACGCCACTGCATATTCGTAGAGGCCAATAGTGATGTTTGCATCGATCCGGGTTGGATCGAGCTTTAGCACATCGCGATGATGATCAACGGCATCGTTGCCATCCTTCAGGGCTGCGAAGTGGCGGCGTTCCACTGCTTCTTCAAAGGACGCCTTCAACCCCTCTATCGAACCCAGCCAATGGAGTGCCTCAATGTCTTTCGGGTTCTTCTTGAGTCGCGACTCGGCCAGGCGTTTCGCTTCGCGTGTGAGATTGCGAAACTCTGCAATCACTTTCGGATCAACCTTATCATCGCCGCTGGAATAGAAACCCTGCGAACTGTAAAGCGACGACTGCAGCCGGCGAGTCTCGTAAAGCGTCTTGGCCCAAACTCTCGCTGCCAGCATCTGCGGTCCCGCCGGATTGTCAGGGTAGAGTTGCGCCATCTCCTTGAAATCTTTCAGGGCCTTGTCGTAGTCGAGGTTGTAAAGCGCCTCGACGCCGCTCATACGCAACTCTTCCAGGTGGGCCGGTACGGCCTCGATGCTTGCTGCGCTCGATGTCGCCTGGGCAAACACCGTTGCTGAACTCAGAACAAACACCGCCGTTGCCGAGAAAATAAAATGCTTCACCAGTTACTGCCTCCGTTCAATTCCGTTCGCCCAGAAACTAACTAAAAGCCTCCAGGTATTTCACACCCGCGCCGGTGTTGAAGAGGACGATGCGTTCGTCGTTGCCAACTTCTCCGGCTGCTAACAGCTTTCTTAGAGCGGGCAAGCAAGCCGCTCCCTCCGGCGCACAAAACACGCCTTCGGCAGCACCAATCTCGCGAGTCGCGGCGAGTAATTCTTCGTCAGTTACTGCCAGCGCCGTACCCTTTGATGCGCGTATCGCATCCAGGATTAGGAAGTCGCCAATAGCCTTGGGTACGCGCAGGCCGGACGCAACAGTCTCAGCATCGGGAAACTCCTCGGCAAACCGTTTCCCTTCCTCAAACGCGCGCACGATGGGCGCGCAACCACTTGCCTGCACTGTCACCATTCGCGGACGCTTTGACCCAATCCAACCCATTTGTTCCATCTCTGCGAATGCTTTCCACATGCCTATCAGCCCGGTGCCGCCGCCAGTCGGATAAATAATTACGTCCGGTAGTTCCCAGGCGAATTGTTCAGCCAACTCATAACCTAAGGTCTTCTTGCCTTCAACGCGATACGGCTCCTTCAGAGTTGAAACGTCAAACCATCCTTCGGCTTCTTTCCGGCGAGCTACTTCAGCCCCACAATCCGTAATCAAGCCGGCCATCAAGGTCACGTGCGCGCCTGTCTGCTCGCATTCGACGACATTGGCGCGAGGCGTGTCATCTGGCATAAAGATGAAACACTCGAGTCCGGCGCGGGCCGCATAAGCAGCGAGTGCGCCTGCTGCGTTTCCGGCGGAAGGGACCGCGAGTTTCTGTGCTCCCAGTTCCCTGGCCATCGACACCGCCGCCGACATTCCACGAGCTTTGAAGCTCTGCGTCGGGTTCTGCGACTCGTCTTTGATGTAAAGTCTATCGATTCCAAGTTTCTTGCCCAGTCGCTCGACATGCAGCAACGGCGTCCAGCCTTCGCC
>JANLYH010000095.1:0-23193 GCA_031365545.1 Pyrinomonadaceae bacterium
AAGACAGTTAGCGCTGGCGTTTTGGATAGTTCGAGAGCAGGCTGATTTCAACTTCAGAAGCGCTCTCAGAGCATCCGAAAACCGGCCCTTCGCTCCTACCGTTCGACCGAAGCCAATCCGATTCGCAGCTTCTTTTATCCCCTTGCAGGGGAAAGGTATATCTTTATGTCTATGAAACTTTACGTAGGAAATCTTGCGTTTTCGACCTCAAGCCAGGATTTGCAAGAGCTCTTCGCAGCGGCCGGCACGGTTGAATCTGCAAGCGTCGTGGAAGACCGCGACACCGGACGTACACGCGGCTTTGGCTTCGTCGAAAAGTCTTCTAAGGAAGAGGGCGAGGCAGCTATCGCTCAATTTAACGGTAAGGAAGTCAACGGTCGTGCGCTGAACGTCAACGAAGCCAAGCCTCGCGAAAATCGCGGTGGTGGTGGCGGTCGTGGCTTTGGCGGCGGCGGCGGCGGTGGTCGTGGCGGCGGCGGTGGTTACGGTGGTAATCGCGGCGGTGGCGGCGGCTACGGCGGCGGCGGCGGTGGTGGCGGCAATCGCGAGCCCCGCTGGTAAGCATTTCCTAACCCCCAAGTTAGCGCCTGGGCGTTGTCGAGGTGACGGTCATCACTGGCTGCTTTCGCCAACGCCCCGCGTTAATCTCAAATCCTTCCTCTCTCCGGGGCAGTGCCCCGAACTGGAATTTACTCACGCCTTTGGCGTAATCACATCTGCGCAAGGTTTGCGCAGGAAAGAAACTAGTAGGAGTTTATGAATTTTTCTCAATTGGGACTGGCGCCCGCACAACTGCGTAGCTGCGAGTCTCTCGGATACACCGAACCAACACCGATTCAGGAACAGGCAATCCCTGTCGTCCTAAGCGGCCAGGATCTTATCGGCTGTGCTGAAACCGGCACAGGCAAGACCGCCGCATTTCTGCTCCCCATCATTCAGAAGATGACCGAGAAAGCACGCCCCGGCGTTCGCGTTCTTGTGCTGGCGCCGACGCGCGAGCTGGCAATGCAGATTCAAAAAAACTATGGCGAGCTGAATCGTGTGAAGGCCAATCGCGGCGTCACCGTAATTGGCGGCGCCAACATTCGCACCCAGATCGCAGACTTGCGACGTGGTGCGGCCATCGTTATTGCTACACCCGGACGTCTGCTTGATCTGGTAGAGCGTGGCGCAGTTAATCTTGCCGCCGTTGAAACGCTTGTTCTCGACGAAGCTGATCGCATGCTGGACATGGGCTTTCTGCCGGCGATTCGTCGCATTCTTTCAATGCTGCCCGTGAAGAAGCAGACCTTGCTCTTCTCAGCAACAATGTCTTCGGACATTGAAAAGCTGGCGCGTACGACAATGAAAGAGCCGAAGCTCATCGAAGTCAGCCCGCGCGGGCAAGCCGCGACCATGGTTGAGCAAACTGCTTATCCAGTGGCCCAGGAATCGAAGACAGCTTTGCTGCTCGACCTGCTGGAGCGGGAAAAGTTTGAGCGCGTGCTTGTGTTTACGCGTACCCGGCGTGGTGCGGAACGCTTGTCGCACATACTTTCGGCGCGTGAACACAGCGTGAATCGAATTCACTCTGATCGTTCACAGCCCCAACGCGAGGCAGCCCTACGTGGCTTCCGCGATGGTCGTACCCGTGTACTGGTGGCGACTGATATTGCGGCGCGTGGTTTGGATGTCGAGTCGGTTTCACATGTAATCAATTACGATGTGCCGTCGGCACCTGAAGATTACGTGCATCGCATTGGACGTACGGGACGAGCGGGTAACACGGGACGAGCGCTCACGATCGTGACGCCCGTTGACGAATTATCAATGCGGGCGATTGAACGACTGACGGGACAAACAGTAGCGCGAGTAGTTTTGCCAGGATTTGGCGGGCGCAAGACCGAGGTGGGAAGCAAGCCATTTGCGCGTGCGACACCGCCGAGCGCAGTTTTCACTCGCTCATTCCGTCCCCGACGAGCCAGCCGCTAAACGACGGACGACCGCCGACGGACGACCGTGGCTGGGGGATCACCCAAGTGCGATTCTCGGTCAGCGGTCTGCCGTCGTCGGTCAGCCGCTATGCTTAACTTAAGAAGGAGATACTATTGGCTAGAGACGATTTGATTCCCGCGGAAGGCACTATTATTGACAAGCAGCCCAATGCATTTTTCAAGGTGCAGCTAGATAATACGGAGCACGTTGTACTCGCGGCTGTTTCAGGCAAGATGCGCAAAAATAGAATTCGCATCCTGGTCGGTGATCGCGTCAGCGTCGAAATGTCGCCGTACGACCTTTCCCGGGGCAGAATCACTTACCGGTACAAGTAACGACGGTCGACGGCCTGACAGCTGACCGGAAGAACGCTCCTTCGGTCGTCCGTCCGCGGTCGTAGGTCATTTCACCCGCTCGAGGTTTTCACCGGGTTCAACGGTTACGGTCTTGAAGCTGGACATGCGTACCAGACCGGGCGCCGAACCTTTTGGCTTAGTTAGAAACTTCCGCCGCGTGTAGTGAATGCTGACTTTGGAGTCCTTACTCGCCTGACTGAATTTCGCTGCCAGTTGTGCCGCCTCAATAATGGTTCGATGGGGAATTTCGTTCCGGCTGGAGTTGCGGACGATAACATGCGAGCCGGGATAGTCGCCGGCGTGGAGCCAGAGATCGTTTGGCTTCGCAACCCGAAACGTTACCTCATCATTATCCCGGGCTGTTCGCCCGACTAACACTTCATATCCGTCAGAAGATCGATAGCGTCGCATGCCCGGCAGGGTCAAGGGCGCTTTTTGCTTTTTACTACTTGCCGCTTGAGCAGTCTTGGGTTTGGCTTTAAAGGCTCCCAAAGCTGTCAAATCGCGCTCAGCCACCACTCGTTCAAGTTTCAGCAGTTTTTCGTCAAGTCCTGCCAGTTCGCTCTCGAGCTGCTGGAGTCGAACGCCGAGTTCACCAACCGCACGCTTCGCCTTCGTATAGCGCGAGAAGCAGGCGTTTGCTGCCTCTTGCAGAGTGGCGTTCTCATCGATCTGAATTTCAATCCGGGGCGCTCCTTCGGTGTAGTAATCCTGAAGGCGGACTCGGCTGCCCTTTCGTTCGGCATTCGCAATGTTTGCCAGGAGCAAATCACCTATTCGCTTGTGTCCGTCCGGATTGCCGTGCGCCGTCAGGTCCTTTCTAAGATTCGTTTGTAGTTTTCTGCGGCGAGCGATTTCCTTTTTCAGCGTGGCTATGAGACTGGTGGCTAGATGATCAAACTCCTGCTCAACCGCGATCCGGCGATAGTAATTGTCCGCAGCCGCCGAGAGTGTCAGCGAGCCTTCGTGAGAAATAGGCCGACTCTCTTGCGCCTGTGCCGAACGAACCTTCGTTTGCGTTGCAGGTGGCCGATATTGCTCGTCTATCTGCTGGCCTTCGCCTTGCAGTTTGCGCCACGCGTGTTTGATTGCGCCTGCGGAATCAAGCAGGAAAAGGTTTGCCGATCGTCCAGTTAATTGCGCGACCAAAGCGTGACGCTGTGGATCACCCAGATCATCGGCAACCTCCAGAGAAAATCTAACGACTCGATCGCCTTCGTCTTTGGTTAACGACAACAAGGCCGCTCCTCCCAGAGTGGCTTTCACGGCCTGGCCAAATGACGAAAGTGGAACTGAAGCTTTCTCCAGTTCACGGCTGGTGCGTTTGATCAGATAGAGGCGGGGCGCGGCTGGTTCGACACTGATGAAAAGATAGCCGTGCTCCCTTAGCCCGAAATCAATCACCAGAGAATGAGACGACAACTGAAAGACTCTGCCAAGAAAGCGTCCCGGCAGCAACTCATTTAGCTCGTTGACAATCGCTGTCAGTGTTTCTTCGTGCACATTCAACTCTCATCGGCGGTGCCCGTTGCCAAGGTTTGGAGCGTTGCGCTGAAGCGAAAGGGCCCTGCTCTTTTGCCGTCAGAGCAGGGCCGATTCTAATCGATATCAAACTGTTATGCTCGGATTACCGCCGTGCGCGTGAAACGGTCATGGACGGTGTGTCGCTCGGTGTCGAGCAAGGCGTAAACGAGCGCAATGCCCGCTGCTGCCAGCGAGAGCAGGTAGACGAGCGAACGCCCAGCCGACTGGCCGCCGGTTGGGATAAGGCCGGTTCGTGCATCAACAACGCGGAGCGAGAAGAGTTTCATTCCAATGGTGCGCCCGGTGAAAGCCACGCTAACTGTCAGATAAAGAAAACCCACCACCAGAAACGCGCCTGCGACAAAACCGATTACGCGCGGATTCCGCCAGTCAAGAGTTGTTAACCTCGTCAGAGCTAGGAAGGGAGACGAAAGGAGGGCGACTA
Organism: Pyrinomonadaceae bacterium; assembly: GCA_031365545.1. Lineage (GTDB taxonomy): Bacteria > Acidobacteriota > Blastocatellia > Pyrinomonadales > Pyrinomonadaceae > PSRF01. Next base: position 4,300 of record JANLYH010000095.1, read on the forward strand.
CAGCCAAATCTGTCAGGGCACCGAGCATGCGACGAATGAGCCCGGCAGATTGGTACTCCCTGATCTCAAGTCTCACGGCCGTTGCAATCGAGTCCAGGTAGTTGAGAGCCGGATCGTTTTGATCGCCAATAACTCTCCTGGCTTTCCGCGGCGCCAATGGAAGGTCGGGGCTCATCACTTCGGGCGTTGGCACGACGGAAAGGTTGTGAACTCTCTCTGGTTTCGCAGGGCCTTCCTCGCTGGCGGCAGCGAGGTCGACTTCCACTGGTTGTTGCTCATAGGCGACTGCGGTTGCTACCGCGGCACTTCCCGATTGGGAATGAGCTCGCTCGATTCGCCGCAAGGCTTTCGCTACCAGAGGGTTCATCGAGGGCATTTCAGACTGAGGCAGAAGTTCAAGCATAGCACTCGCCCGGGGTCCGGACTCGCTGATTAGTTGATCGATTTCCGTGCCTATTATGGTGGCTTCGCGCACACGCTTTTCCTGGATCTCGCGCACACGTTCCCCCAATTCCTTCCGCCATTCAGGCAAGACGGTTCGATTAACGCCGGGAAACTCAATCAATGATTGGCTGGTCCTGGTTACGGCTTTTCTCTTTGGGGTGTTTTTCGGTGGCGTAGGTTGTTCCACAATATCCATTTCTGAATGAGACGGCATGCCAACACTGACAGAAACCTCGGTCTGGAGAGCTCCGCACTCAGGGCATCTTAGTGCCACGCTCTCGTAACGGGCTCCGCACGCGGGACATCGCATACCAAGCTGCCTCCGTAGGGGACGGTCTGAGTCTAGCTATTTGACTGGTTGAAAACCGGCCAGACTCGTGCGTAGTCGGGCGGCATGCTATCAGAAGTTACTTTAAGTGGTCAATCAGAAAATATAAGAGGCGTTGGAGTTGTTCTCTGCACATAGATGCAATGCGGGTGAGGTGTCACCGCTGTGGAAAAATCCTAAAGGGGTGTCCGGCCACCGAATCCCGTCTCCATGTCGTGCCACCACTCGAGCGCATCGCCTTCACCTAACTGCCAACAGAGCAGCACCACTCGGCCATCCCGGAGAGAAGGAAAATCTACGAGGCCGCGATCAAAATCCTTCAATTGAACACCCAGAGCCTCGAGTTGGGACATTTCTTCGGTGAAGGTCGTAAGGACGAGGGCATAGCGCCCACCCCCTTCCATTCCGCCGCCGCCCTGTTCCGCTCCGGCGGCGGCGAGAGTGGCGCTCTGGCGGTAGGCTGCCACGCGTCTATGCGAGAGCTGGATTTTTTGCAGAATCGCTCTGACCGAAGGTAAAAGCGCGTTCGCTTCTTCTATCGTAAACAGCTTCATACTTAATCGAAACCGACAGAAAACTAGTGCTCGTCAGTGATCCTGATAAAGTCTGAAGCTACGGTAAGCTCTTCAGCCTCTTCCTCAAGTGTAGTCTCCAGCACGACGCGTAACGAAGACTGATAACTGCCGTCAGCCTCCTCAATCTCAATTTGTTCATGCAGGTATTGCGTGGGCTGCTGTTCATGAATTTCTCGTTCGTCATAACGATGGCCGTGAATGTGATCCTTGCGAACGCGATCAGCTATTTCACCTAAATCGATAAAATAATCGGCAACGTCGATCAGCTTCGGTGCCGTGTTTGAGCGGAAACCAGCGATCTCCACCCGGCAACCTTTGTAAGCGACAGCGTTTACTGCATAAACAAAATCCTCGTCGCCGGAGACCAGCACCGCAGTGTCGTAGCGACCGGCAAGCGACAGCATGTCAACAGCGATCTCGACGTCAAGATTTGCCTTGCGGCTACCGTCATAAAACGTCTTTAGCTCCTTTTGGATGACCCGGAAGCCGTTTCGTCTCATCCATAAGAGGAAGCCCTGTTGTCTTTCCGCCCCTATGTCTACTCCGGTGTAGAAAAACGCTCGGAGCAGTCGCCCGTCTCCCAGCAGGACGCGCAGAAGTTTGTTGTAATCGATATCGATATTGTGAAATCGGGCCGCGTGAAAGAGGTTGTTTCCATCAATGAAGACAGCCACTCTCCCACGATGTCCTAATTGCCATGAAATATTGTGTGTAGGATCAAAAGTATTCATCTAATAACCGACTCCAAATAAGTCTATTGTATCGAAACCTAGAATGCTTTTTTGTCTTAAATTGGTCAAGCAGACGACCGCTGAGGATTGGGAAGAATCTTACTCGGCGGCGATGACCTTGCCGCTAATTGCATCGATATATGCGATTTTCACCGGGGCATTGCTTAATTCCATTTCCCAGGCGAGATGAAGTTCGAGCAGGTCGGCGCGGTTCTCTGCCGAAAGAATATAGATAGTCAGCCCGCGGGCGGTAATTTCGCTTGACGTCGGAACATTCCAATTAATTCTGTTTCCCTGCGGGTTTAAATACACCAGGCCCTGCTCGCGGAGTTGTTGTACCGCGTCCTCCACTTTAGGCCTTACGTTCAGAGCCGATAAGGCGGTTTGCAGTTGGTCGGCATCTGGTATGCAGGTGCTGGTGAGATTCACTACGCGTCGATCGCCGGCGAAACTAATTTGTAGCTTCCCGTAAGCTCCACGAATCGGATAGCGAAAGGGACGCTGCTCATACCTGGCCAACTTCGAACCATCGGGTTGATCGATTCGCTCAACGAGCGAAAGTTTCGCAGGGTCAGAGCCGATGAGTTCCTGCCACTCTCTGATGAATCGTCGTAACGACTCTCTGGTTTCCTCCTCATTCATCGTGGCGCCAGTGCCAAGTTTAGGCAGGTACAAGGAACTGCTGGCCCTCGCCGGCAAGCTCAAGATGGTTCCCGTAACCGGCTGGAGTTCAGGCTCTGTTCCGTTTGTCTTCCCAGATAAATGCGCCAGACGTTGTAATGCCGCCAGCGTTGCTTCTTTCCGGTGGAGGTCTTCCGTGAGGAGAATTGGATACAGCGAATCGATGGTGGTGCGTGGGCCAGTCGCGCTCGGCGGTTGCAGCGCGGCACAACCGTTGAGCATAAGCCCTAAGCAGAAAAGAATCGTTATCAGGCCAAGCGCGCGTGCCGTCAGCTTTGCTACATTGGGTAAAATAGACATTGTTACAAATTCGATAGAAAATCTAACGCGTCGTATAATCCAGAGACTTGGAGGAGTTGTTGCTCAAAGATAACGAAAACGTTCTGCTTCCTATCCCCACGACTCTAGAGCCGGAAGATTTCGGGCCCTCGCCCTTCGCGCCGGATCAAATGGTGCGGTGCGACGAGTGTCTGCGAGCGAATCCCCCCACTCGGGTTAACTGCCTCTATTGCGCGGCAGTTTTGCCGCGCGATGAAACCACTGACAAACTACAAAAACCAACACTCCGGCCCCTGGAAAAATGGGAACTCGGTTATAACAACATCCTTCGGGCTCCGGTCGCAAATCCAGCCGCTGCGAATCTTGCCGAAGTCTCTAATCTCTTGCGGCTACGCGATGAAGACCTCACTCTGATCCTGGCTTCGCCAACGCCGCTGCCCCTGGCGCGCGCGGCCACGATTGACGAAGCACAATTGGTGCAGCGACGCCTGAGCGATCTGGGAATTGAGTCTACCATTATGCCAGATGCGGAACCCGGCACTGCGGATCCCAGCCCCATTAAAGTGCGCGCACTTGAAATCACTGATGGCGGAATCACCGCCTATCACAATCCTCAAGGGCCCGGCACTCTAGTCTCCTGGTCTGACTTCGATTTGCTGGTTACCGGCAGACTGGTAGTCAAGCGACTCGAGCAAAAAGAGCAACGGAAGTCCCGTACGGAGAATCGCATTCTGGCGGCCAGCGAGTTCGCCAGTGACGAAATGGTGTTTGACTTCTACACGCGAACACAAAATGTGCCTTATCGCATTGCGGCTAATAGTTTTGACTTTTCTTGCCTCGGAACCAACAAAAGTCTGCTGGCTGCTGAGAACATCGCCAGTCTAGTGCAAGCGTTTCGCAAGCACGCTCCTAACGCTATATACGACGAAGCGTTCAACTCCGTCCGAAAAGCCCTGGAACCAGTCTGGCCCTTCGAACAGGAAAGCCAGTCAAGCGGGTGGCGGCGCCAGCCGTTTGGGAGATACAGTCTCGGAAGCGTGGTGGAATTAAACAACGAAAGGCAATTTCTGCGTTATTCACGACTTCGCTATTACCTTCAGATCCATCCGCCTCCGGCGCCCGGAGAGAATTGATGACGAAGCGAAGATCAACGCAACCGGGACCCTCCCGTGGCGCCGATGGATCAGCAGGGCAGCCGCCTGATCAGCGAAACCACTCTGACTACCAAGGCCATTCTGGCAGCGCCAATCAACTCTACGGCCTGATTCCCGTGCTTGAAGCTCTCAGAGCAGGCAGCAGCCGACTCGAACAGATTACGATTGCAGAGGGAGCGAGACACGAACGCTTGCGAGAGTTGCTCGACTTGGCCAAACATGCGCGCGTGCCGGTACATCGCGCCCCACGGTTTGCGCTTGATCGTGAACTGCCGGGAGTTACTCATCAGGGAATTATTGCTCGTGCCGCCGCTGCGACTTATCGAGACGCCGATGAACTTCTCGATGAATTGAGCGCGCGAGTTGGTACGGATAACCCGCCACTCGTGCTCGGGCTGGATGCGGTGGAGGATCCCCGTAACCTGGGAGCAATCCTGCGTACGGCTGAATGCGCCGGAGTCGGCGGTGTGTTTATTCCTGAGCGTCGCGCGGTCGGGTTGACCGCGACAGTAGCAAAAGCGGCGGCGGGGGCGCTGGAACACATCTCCGTTGCCCGCGTCACTAATCTGGTTCAATTGATAGAGCAATTGAAACAACGTAACATCTGGGTTATTGGCGCTGCCGCCGATGGTACATCAGATTACAGCGAATGGGATTGGACGGTACCCAGTGCACTTTTCCTGGGAGGCGAGGAAACCGGCCTCCATCGACTTGTGCGGGAACGATGCGACGCGTTGGTTCGTATACCTTTGTTTGGGCGGATAGAATCGCTAAATGTTTCGGTAGCCGCTGGAGTAATTCTCTATGAGGCTTTGCGGCAGAGAACGGCGAGCAAGCGAAAATAAAGGGTGAAGCCGGGGTCGGGAGAGTTGATCGGAGGCAGGAATGTTTTGTCCAAACTGTGCAGCCCAGAATCTCGATGGTGCCAGCTTTTGTCGAGTCTGCGGGGCTAACATCAGCCTTGTCTCACAGGCGCTTTCCGGAACCTTGCCGACGGCGCCGCGCGAACCGGACGATCTGGCATCGCGAATCCGCCGCAAACGAGAGAGACGCGTTGAGCCGAATTTGGAGCGGGGGATTATGAATGTCTTCATCGGCATTGGCTTCATCGTGGCAGCGCTAGCTGTCATGCTCAGGTTTCCCGGAGGAGTTTTTTGGGGGTGGGGCTTTTTCATCCCTGGGTTTTCAAACATGGGCAGAGGAGTTGCTTCAATCGTTGCCGCGCGACGAAGCCAGGTCGGGAGTTCCTTCCCACCCGCCAATGCCGGGGGCTATTTTCCTGCTCAATCAGCAAACGCCCAGTCTCCGATGCTGGCCGGATCGAGCGCGCCCCGGACCGGCGAATTGAGAACTCCGGTACCCAGCGTGACCGAAGGAACTACTCGACATCTCGGCGCCGAAGCGCCCACCAGGCATCTCGACGACTGAAGTTCGCCGCACAGAAGCAGCGCCTCGCATTTTCCTTAATGGACTCTTCGTACAAGCCACGGGTTTGCGTTTCACTTTGTGAACCAACTGTCATCGATCTCAAACGAGCGATAACAGCCGCAGCCGAAGTGTGTGATTTGATTGAAGTCAGGTTGGATTGTCTCGATCCGTCGGAGATTGAGACCGGGGCAGACGCGCTTACGAAACTTTTACGAGAGAGCAAGGCCGAGTCAATTCTGACTTTCCGGCCTTCGCATGAAGGCGGTCAGCGTCAACTTGATGAAGCAACGCGGCAGACGTTCTGGTCAGATGCGATCTTTTCAGAGAGTTTGTTCGACGTTGAACTGGATCTTGCCGAGAAATTCAACAGTAACGAAACGCCACCTTTCCTGCCGATCGATTGGAGTCGAACAATCTGTTCACACCACGATTTTGTAGGAGTACCAGCGAAGCTCAATCAACTCTACGAGCGAATGTGTCAGACTCCCGCCCACGTCCTGAAGGTTGCCGCGCAGGCCAACGACGCAACCGATTGCCTTGCTATGTTTGCTTTACTCGACCAGGCACACAGCGATGGGCGTGGGATGATCGCGATTGCGATGGGGCCTGCAGGAATCGCCACGCGCATACTCGGCCCCGCGCGCGGCGCCTTCCTTACTTATGCTTCGCTGGAAGATGGAACCGAAACAGCGCCCGGTCAGGTTTCTGTAAGCGAACTTCACGAGGTTTATCGAATCGAGAAGATTGATCGGCAGACACAAGTGTTCGGATTGATAGGATATCCGGTTTCTCATTCTGTTTCTCCGCGCATGCACAACGCGGCATTTGCCGCGACGGAAACAAACGCGGTCTACATTCCGTTTGAGGTGCACGATGTCGACTTCTTCCTCAAGCGCATGATTCATCCGCGGACGCGAGAACTGGACTGGAACATGGGTGGGTTAAGTGTAACGGCGCCACACAAGTTTGCCGTGATGGCCGGTCTGGATTGGATCGAACCGGCAGCCCTCGAGATCGGCGCCGTCAACACTGTAGTTGTCGCCGGTGATGAACTGCACGGTTACAACACCGACGCGCGCGGCTTCGTCAACCCGCTCATGCAAGCATTTGGTGACTTGCGTGAGGCGCGCTGTGCGGTGATCGGAGCGGGAGGCGCAGCGAGCGCGGCGCTTTGGAGTTTGAAGCAAGCCGGTGCCAAAGCTACTGTTCTCGCGCGCGAAGCTACCAAAGCGAGCGCGGTTGCTGAGCGGTTCGACGCAGAGTGGCAACCATTGCAAGACGCAAGCTTTGCCGACTTTGATTTGGTGGTAAACGCGACGCCTTTAGGAACGGCTGGGCAGTTTGAAACTGAGGCGCCGGCGACGTTGCAGCAGTTGCGCGGTGCGCGGCTGGCGTACGACTTAGTTTACAATCCGATTGACACCTGGTTCTTGCGCGAGGCGCGCGAGGCCGGCTGCAAGACGCTGGGCGGTTTGGCGATGCTTGTGGCCCAGGCGGCTGAGCAGTTCAGATTGTGGACCGGCGCGCTGCCACCGGAAGCTGTGATGTATGAGGCTGCCGAGCGAGGACTCAAGAGTTTCTGAGAGATGAACGAACGCTATAGCCGGCAAATTCTGTTTAGCGGTATCGGCAAGGAGGGTCAACGCCAACTCCTGCAGTCGCGCGTCCTGATCATCGGCTGCGGCGCGCTGGGTTCTGCTCATGCCGAAAGCCTTGCGCGGGCCGGAGTCGGAAAACTTCGGATTGCCGATCGTGATTTTGTTGAGGCCTCAAATCTTCAACGACAGACAATGTTTACCGAACGCGACGCTGCCGAACGAATACCTAAGGCAGTTGCCGCCGCGAACCACATCAAAGAATTAAACTCAGAGATAAAAGTTGAGCCAGAAATTGTTGACGTAAACCATTCGAACATTGAACGCCTTATCGAGGATTGCGACGTGGTGCTGGACGGTACAGACAATTTTGCCACGAGGTATTTGATCAATGATGCATGCGTTAAGCACAAGATAAATTGGATTTATGGAGCCGCGGTCGGATCTTACGGCGTAACAATGACCATCCTGCCGCATCAAACGCCCTGTCTACGTTGCCTGTTTGAAGCGGCGCCGCCCGCAGCCAGCGCTCCCACCTGCGACACAGCCGGCGTAATCATGCCGATCATCAGCGTCGTGGCGGCGGTGCAGGTGGCCGAGGCGTTAAAAATATTGACTGGCCAGAGCGCAAGTTTGCACGGTTCGCTGATGCAGTTTGATGTTTGGCGAAACGAGTGGCGCAAGATAAATCCCGGATCGCCATCTCCCGAATGTCCTACTTGTGGACTCCTTAGATTCGAAACGCTGGAGGCGGAGTCCGAAGATTTTGCCGCAGTGTTGTGTGGCCGCGATGCGGTGCAAATTTCACCGTCACAAGCAACATCAATAAATTTTGAGGAGCTTGCCGAAAGACTTCGGGCTACTGGCGAAGTCAAATTCAATGACTATCTCTTACGCTTTCGCACCGGAGAGTTTGAGTTGACCGTCTTTCAGGACGCGCGCTCGATCATCAGGGGCACCAGTGAGGTTGCTACCGCCAGATCGCTGTACGCGAAATACATCGGAAACTAAAAAAGGAAAATATGCTTCGACCTAAACGACGAGAACATCGTGGATCACATAAAGGACGTTTGCTTGCCTCGCTGCTGCTCGTTGCAGTATGGGCCAGCGTCGGCTATGCAGGGCAGCCAATTATTTGGGAAACGAGTGGGCGCGCTGAATTGCTCAAAGGCGACGCGCGCGGAGTGTCGATTAGCGATACGGGGATGTTGATGCTTGCGCCACGACTGACGGAAGTATTTAACACTGAGCAGGCTTTCGTTTGGGCCAGCGCCGTGGACGCACAGGGCAATGTTTATTTGGGCACAGGTCATGATGGCAAGATTTACCGCGTCTCTGCCGACGGCCGGGGTTCTTTGTTCTATGACGCCGCTGAACTGGATGTCACGGCACTCGCGACCGGACGAGACGGCGCGTTATATGCCGGGACCTCTCCTGATGGAAAAGTTTACCGCATTACTTCTGACGGGCACGCCGAAGTATTTTTTGATCCAGCAGACAAATACATCTGGTCTTTGGCAGTTCTCAATGACGGATCCCTGGCTGTCGGCACTGGCGACAATGGCAAGCTCTATCGCGTGCGCGCGGCCGGCGCCAAGCCGGAGTCGTCGTTGTTGATTGCTACAAATCAGACGCACGTAATATCGCTGGCGGTTACATCTCAGGGAGACTTGATCGCCGGCACTGATCCCGGCGGACTGGTGCTGCGCATCTCGCCCGAAGGTAAGGCATTTGCTTTGTTCGACGCGCAACTGCGTGAGATACATGCGCTGGCTACGGCGTCCGATGGTTCGATCTATGCACTTGCCTTGAGTGATGCTGCGGCCGCTGGGCGTGGGCAAACGTCCTCAGTGCCGGCGCCACAACCAACCGATGGAAGTGGGGGCGCGCCGAATACTTCGGTCACGATCACCGCGATCGACGAGAGTGGTAATCCGATTCAAACGCCGACCCAGCCGGCACGAAGTCGCACCGATATCTCTTCGGCTCGCAGCGCTGTGTTTCGTATCCTGCCTGACGGTGGTACCGATGTCGTTTGGAGTTCGCCTTCGATTACCGCCTTCGCCATTACGCCGGCACTGCAAGGTGGCAGTGTTTTGATCGGCACCTCGGACAAGGGACGTGTCTACTCAGTCACAAATGATGGTCGGGATACGCTGCTCTTGCAGTCGAGCGAAGGACAGATCTCCTCGCTTGTGTCGCGGGGAAATCAGATATATGCGGCATCCAGTAATCAGGGAAAACTGTTTCGGTTTGGACAGGAACTAGTGGCAGAAGGTTTGTATGAATCGCCAGTGCGTGACGCAAAACTGACGGCCTCATGGGGACGAATTTGGTGGCGTGGCAGTGGCAACGTTGAACTGCAAACGCGAACTGGAAATGGTGAGCGACCTGATACGACGTGGAGCGAGTGGAGTAGTTCCTACCGCGATCCAGCGGGGACTCCGATCTCCAGTCCGCGGGCGCGCTTCGTGCAATGGCGGGCCACACTCCGGGCGACTGGCGCGGCAAGCCAGACCTGGATGGAAGATGCGAGTCTTGCCTATTTGCCGCGAAACGTCGCTCCTGAAGTTCTGACTATTAGCGCGCTGCCAATCGGCGTGGGGCTGCAGCAGATGGCTCAACTGCAGGTTGATCCTAACGTTGAATCGTCAGGGCTCGATCCATCTTTGTTTGGCGCTGTTGCCCAGGTCCCGCCCAGGCGAATCTTCCAACGCGGCGCGCGATCGTTTCAATGGCAAGCTGAGGATCGGAATGGCGATACGCTGGAATACGCGATCTACTATCGTCCGCTAAACGAGACCCAGTTTCGTTTATTGAAGGACAAACTGCGTGACAACTTTTACACGATCGATGGCGCTACGCTCGCGGACGGGCGCTACATTATCAAAATAGTCGTATCTGACGCGCCCGACAATCCGCTTGGCCAGTCGTTGTCAGGGGAGCGGCTGAGCGAGCCGGTAGACATCGACAACACACCGCCGGTGTTGCGTGTGGTTACAACGCCGCAGCCGGGCGGAGTCAGTTCTCGAGTGGTCTTCGAGGTGGATGATGCAACGGGCAAAATAAAGAAGGGCGACTTCAGTCTTGACGGCACCCCCTGGACGCCATTGTTTCCGGATGATGGAATTGCTGATAGCGGGCACGAGCGATATTCTGTGGACCTGCCGGCCCTGGCTCCCGGAGAACATACGGTCAGTCTGCGGGCATTTGATAGCAGCGGTAATGTAGGGACATTTAGTGTGACTCTGCACCGGTAAAGTCCCTTGTGATTGCACGATACGGTGTTTACGGTCGTTCGAAACGGTGCGACAACGACCCAAAGGGGTTGTCGGGCAACACCCTAAGCAAGGTGAATCGTTCGATTGAGGAGATCAAGGTTTCTGGCATCGTTATTGCTCGGCTAAGGCCGGCGCATCTCTTAGCTCTCCCTCCCGTGCGCGCTTGATAAAAGCATGAGGAGGCAAGGAAATTCGATGTTGGACCTGAAAAGACTAGCAATGGCGGTGGTAATCGGGAGCTCTTTAGCTGCCGGTGCCTTTGCGCAGAAAAAGGATGAACGTCCTCCAAAACCGCCGAATAGCGTGGTCGTTGCCCCAAAAGGCGAAAGGCCGCCGCAGAACAGCAACAACAACAATCAGGGCGAGAAAAAGAGCGACGACAAAAAAGGCAAAAACTAACAAAGCGTGTCAGGCAGTTTGCCTGGCAGTCTTAACGAACAGGCAAGTTAATGGAACCCACCCATCGAGAGATGGCGTGGGTTTCTGCTTGCCCATCGGCTGTCGCCCCAGGCGAGTCTGGCGGAGCGGCGCTCCCATGAGATTCGCGGTGTTTCACTACGGCGACTGCAAATTCCAGTTCACTTCCAACCAGATAGTTCCCCGAAATTTTGTTCCATTGCAGAGCTATTTGTCTTAGTATGCGGCGCGTTATAGGAACGTTTCTCCCGGAGTAGTTAATGGCTAAGTCCAGTAAGAATACAGGTAAGGGAAAGGGTGCCACCAACCCTACTGCCCCAGGTCCAGGTGCGTATCCGATAGATCCGCAAATCGATAAGCTTGTCTATCCCTACATGTATGCTCTGGGGCACTACCTGAAAGACCCAGAAGCTCGCCGTCGCGTTCCCGGCGCCGCAGTGGTGGTCAGGAAGGACGATCAGATTATTCACCTGAACTGCTACGGATATGCGAATCTCGAGACCGAAGAGAAGATAACGCCGGCTACGCTTTTTGATTTGGGCTCGGTGTCAAAGCAGTTTACCGCCTTCGCAGTGCTCGATCTGGTTTACCTTAAACTTATCGACCTCGAAGACCCCATCTCGAAGTTCTTTACCGGATTCCCCCGTTACGCTGATGAAATAAAGGTCAAGGATTTGATCCATCACACTTCCGCACTGCCCGACTATATCCAGCTTCAGATAGCCTCGAGGGAAGCCGATGAAGGCTGGTACGACGACGCCATGGCAAGACCGGATGACTGGTATCCACACATGGCCAGCCGCAAAAAAAACGAAGTTACTAATAAGGACGTGCTGGGCTGGATTGCCTCTCAAAGACTACTCCCACATGAGCCAAACGCTGAATTTGAGTATTCCAATTCAGGCTACGTGATGCTCGCCGAACTTGTTGAAAGCGTGTCGCAAATGCGTTTTGCGGATTATCTAAAAGAGCGGGTCTTCAAACAGTTGGGAATGGAAGACACTTTTGTTTTTGATGAAACCTGTGCCTTCGCGCCGGACGCTCCCCAAGTGGTCAATCACGCCAAGTGTTACAACCGGGTGAAGGGGGAGGCTTTTGTTCCGGTAGGTTACACCCCGCTCAATTTCATCTATGGTGACGGCAATGTTCATTCAACGATTGTGGATCTCGGCCTCTGGGATTTACAGCTACACTGGCTAGAGAAGACATCATTAGGTTCAGGAAATAAGTCAGATCAGAAGTTTGCGGCAAAACTCCGCGAGCTGATGTGGACGCCCGTACAGGTGGAGAAGCGTAAACGAGTGGACTATGGGGCGGGCTGGAATCTCCTCCGCGATAGTGATGAAGCTAAGGTCGTGGTAAACGGAAAGAAAGTTATGCGGCGATTTGAAAGCCGGGCTGAATACCACCGGGGGGAATGGTTGGGCTGGCAAAGCTATATCGCCCGCGGCTCAAGATGGATTGACTGTGAACCAGGGGAGGATATTGAACTCGATAGCTGGGAGAGTTTGGGGATTGTAGTGTTGACCAACAACAAGCAATTCGACACGTGCGGGTTGGCAAAGAACATATCGCAGGTGTATTGGGGCAATCTTAAAAAGGACAACATCATGAATCGCTTTGATTGCTAGTTGTAAAAACGTTGACCACAGCCGTCGCTTTCCTGGAGTCACCCCCGGGCATGAAGGAACAATCGCGGCTCACGCTTTAAGCAACGATCTCGCTTCCGGGAAACTCAAACGCGTGCCGCGCCAGGCACAGGTGCGCAAGCCATCGATAGCCGTCCAGGTAGTGTGGCAACGCGTCCGCACATCCGCTTCGTCATCACCCCAACTGCCATCCGTATTCTGCGCTGCCAGCAAGTAGTTTGTGCCGCGTTTGATAAGCGGGTGACTCGCCCGCAAACCAAAAGCCTTCAGTGAATCGAGTAACTCACCCAACAGTTCGACGTCTCCGGCTGAGCAGAGTGGGGCGATACTCGCTTTTAGAAAAGCAAATTCCTGCGGCAGCCAACGTGGCGATAGCTGATAGCTTCCGTAATCGTTCAACGTGTAAACAATGTGGGTGACAGCGTAAACGGCGTCGCGCAGCGATTCATCGTTCGCATCCGCACCAAACGGGTATGGTCGCAGTGTAGGGAGCCACTTGAGGACATCCAGATAACGCGCTCCGAAAACGAGGCCACATCGCTCCGCGACGTAGGTGTTTGCCAATGCTTCCATCCAAACTTTATTGCGCCCCTGTATTGGCAGCCGGCGCCGGCACCGTTTGCAAAATTTCCGGCCGCGCTGGTTCTTTAGGCCACAATCGCACGGGTAAGGGACATCGGCAGGAGGCGGCTCATTAAGAGGATCAAAGCCAAGAAGTTCGAGCGCTGAAAACTGGTTGGGAGCGAGGCGGAGTCGTGCGGTAAGCGCTTGATCTTGTAAGCCCAGACGGCCCAGGGCATAGCGCACGAGAATGAAATCGAGCAAGAGATCCGGCGTGAGGTCAGCGGGAACAACGCGATGATCGCGCGTCCAGCGACGGGCGAGTTGTTGACACCGGGCTCGTCCCAGCTCGCGGAGTTTCCGTTCGTGGGCAGTTGCGCCCAGCAGCGCAAAGCAACAGATCAGCAGGCTACCGTAGCTCTCGAAGTTGTCCGCCTCGCTGCCAAAGCGATAGAGGAAATCCAAACCGCGCTTGATCGCCACTTCGCAAATAGGAATTCGCTTTAACGCACTGATCATGAAACGAGTGTTAGAGTGGGTGTCGTGAATATTCGAAATCTCGCGACCGCGTGAGCGAGCCTACCTGCAAACTTAACACAATTAAAGTTATTGACACCTCTCAGCAAAACTTATATACCTGCGTTACTGGTTGTATCTGTACCAGGTAACGTCCAGACTTTTGGACCAGCACATCTTCGAAGAAAGGAGAAATAAAAATGGCAGGATCGATTAAAGGTGGTGCCCCGAAGAAGAAGGCCAAGAAAAAAGCCGCACCAAAGAAAGCTGCAAAGAAGGCCGCGAAGAAAAGATAACAGCGAAAGCTGAGTCGCAAGCAATTCCCCTAGTCAAGACCGCGAAGGTGAGCGTCACTGTTCATCTCTCGCGGTCTTAAGTTTTCAGCGACGTTGTGAAATTCGCTCGCCTCACTGCCGCAAGCCGATCTTCCGCAAGAGTTCGCCTACGCGCGCGTCGGTCTTGAGCCCATCAAAACGCGGATCCGTTTTTATTTCCGCGACGGAGATATAGTGCTTCTCAGCAGCTTCTTGCAGAGTCGTCATGGCCTTGTCTTTCTCGCCCAGCAGCGCATAAAGGTAGGCCGCTTCCTTGGGTAAATAGGTGTTTTGCTTACCCGGTTGATTCAACTCGGTGGCTATCTTTAGGGCCTCGTCTTTTCTGCCGCCTAGAGCGTAGGCTTGTGCGAGCGCGTAACTGATCTCGTCATCTTTGGGCTCTGCCGCGTGGGCTTTTTCAAGTTCGGCGATTGCTTCTGGGTATTTCTGTTGGAGTTCATAGATCTGGGCGATGTAGGTGGACATTACGTGGAAATTTGACTCAATCCCCAGGGTCTTCTGGCATTGATCCAGGGCTTTTTCATAGTCTTTCCGATACAGATAAATGACTGCGAAGTCTTTGTTAATACCCAGGGAAAGTGGATCGAGTTGCTGTGCCTTGTTGATCTCCACCAGTGCCTGGTCTAACTTGCCTTCGACTAACAACTGGGCCGCATACCAATGGTGAGCAGTCGGATAGTTGGGATTCAACTCAATCGCTCGGCGGTACTCATTTTCCGCACCCTGCCAATCCCAATCCTTAACTGCCTTGATGGAGGCTAGCGAGGTGTGCGCTTCCGCAAGCGTGTCGTCGAACTTGAGGGCTAACGTGGTCCAGCCTTCGGCCATAGCGTAGCCTTCTGTTGGCGCGAGAAAGCCGTAATCGCTTCGCAGCGTATAGCAATCGGCCAATCCGCTATACGCCAAGGCATAGTTGGGATCCTTATCAATCGCTTCCCGAAAGAACTTGTCTGCTTGCTTGAAGCCTTCATCGGTGCGCTTGTTCCAATGGTAGCGTCCTTTCAAGTAGGCTTCGTAGGCCGCGCCACTATTGGTGTATGTTTTAGCGAGATGGGTCTGATCCGCTCCAGTTAATTTCAAGCGTAGTTTTTCCGAAATGTTCTTCGCGATCTCCTGTTGTACGGTGTGGACGTCGGCGACTTTTCGTTTATAAGTATCGATCCCCAGTGAGCGGTTGTCTTTCACATCCATCAGCTCAGTAGTAATCGTTAACTCGTCTCCATCCTGTTTGATTTGACCAATCAGCACAGCGCGCACATTCAGTTCCCGCCCGACCGCCTGGATGTCGAGGCTCTTGCCCTGATAACGAAAGACGGAACTCCGAGCGATCACTTTCAGATTCGGCAATTGCGAGAGGTTGTTAATTGCGCTGTCGGTAAAGCCTTCGCTCAAATACTCGCGATCGGGATTTGCCATGAGTTGCAGATCGTTCGACGTGTAGGTAAACGGCAAGATTGCCAGGGAAGTGATTTTGTCGGGTGCCAGCAGACGACTGACGACAACCGCAGTTATAACGACTGCAAGCAACGCCAACGCAACCCATTTGTATGGCGCGACCGCTGCCAGGATTCGCGTGGCTACCTTCTCCTCAGGCGGTGCGACGGACAGTTCTTTGATGGATCCCGCGATTGACTGAGTTTCATCAAGGGGAGTCAAGGGCGGCAATTGTTTGATGTCTGAGAGTAATTCTTCAGCCGTTTGATATCGATCCTTTTTTTCCTTGCTCAGCATCTTTCCTATCAGACGTTGCAACTCAGGCGGGGCCAGCGTTAGTAAGCGGTCGCTGGCGAAGGGTTCGGCCAGAAGGATTCGAGACATGGTGACCTGATTGCTCTGGGCCTTGAAGGGATGCTTGCCCGCCACCATTTCGTGGAACATGACACCAAGACTAAAGATATCGCTTGACTCGTCTAGAGATTCACCGCGCACCTGCTCCGGCGACATGTAGGGCATTGTGCCCATGATGCTCCCGGGTGTGCTCAGAAGGCTTTCTGTTGGCGCTTCATTGTCTACGTTGTCACCTTTGCGCAGTTGCTTACACAAACCGAAATCAAGGATCTTCACCTGACCGCGCGGCGTTATCATGATGTTCTGCGGTTTGATATCGCGATGAATAATGCCTTGCGCGTGCGCTTCTGCGAGCGCTTCCGCGGCCTGCTGAGCAATATCAACCGCTACCACGAGTCGGAGAACCTTGCGGCTCATTATTTCGGCCAGTGTTTCACCCTGGATGTACTGCATTACGATGAAGGTGTGCGAGTCGGCCTCGTTCACATCGTAGATCGCGCAGATATTTGGATGGTCGAGTTTGGCGGCAGCCCGTGCTTCTCTGATTAATCGTTTCCTTGCGTTTTCCTTCGCCACCGTTTCGGCGGTGAGCACTTTGATGGCGACCTTACGATCAAGTTTGGTGTCCTGGGCCAGATAGACTTCACCCATGCCGCCTCTACCAAGTTTCTTGATGATGCGATAATGCGCTAAGGACTCAGCAATCATTTGCGGTACGATTATAGGAAGTTGCCGAACGAAAGCTGGGGCAGGCTTCGGCCAGTGACTGGGTCAGTGAATGGCCCCGCTAGCGCCATCGCTAACTATTATTGAGGGCACCATCGGCCCGCAATTGTTGGCTGAAAATGAAATCAGCGTCGATTTGAAAAACTCTGCGATGTCTCTAGAAATCACAATCCTGCGTGCGAGTGTGTGTGCGAGACGAATAGCGAAATGAGAACACGAGCAGGATCAGTCGTCAAGAGCAGAGGTCGGGCAATGGTGAGAAGTCTCAGTAGGGACCTGATGACAATGCGTCGACTTGCTGCTTGAATTCGGTTTGATAGCTTTTCTCAAATCCTCTTGGATCAGGTAAGGAGTTCGGCAACGGTGCGAGAATGGCTTCAAGCACAGGTCGCATCTGGGACAGCTGCTTGATCCGGATGGCGACGTCCCAGGCGCGCTCAAACTTCTTCCAACCGGCGCTATAGAAAAAATGCTTCGCCCGGTGCTTTATCGATTTGTGCGCCGAGGCCGCCCCCAAGATGTTGCTCCAGCGGTAGAACTCTTTGTAGGACCAGTCATAACCTCGCTTCAGTTCATCCGGAGACATGCATGAAGGGCGATAGACAACGTTGCGCGTGTCGTAGAGGTCCCAGTTGCGAGTTTCGATCCGGTTGCGTGCCGCCATTTCCGTAAACACTGCTGTCCCGGGGTACGGCGTAAGAATGTGAAAAGTCGCCGTCGTAATTCCAACGTCGACGGCCCAGTCTACGGTACGAGAGAAGACGTCGCGGTCATCTCCGTCCAGGCCAAAGACGAAGCTGCCGTTGATCATGATCCCCAGGCTCTCGAGCCGGCGCACGACCTCGCGATAACTGCGGCCTAGATTCTGGCGCTTGCCGGCACCTTCGAGACCGCGGCTGGAAAGCGTTTCGAAGCCAACAAACAAACTCCGCAAACCGGCGGCCGCCGCCTCTTCAATCAAGTCATCGCGCAGGATTGAGTCGACTGTTGCCGCTCCCTGGAACACGCGGTTCATTCCTTTCATGCCGCGGAAGAGATCGCGCGCGAACTTCACGTTTCCCAGCAGGTGATCGTCCAGGAAGTAAAGATGTCGGCCGGGAAGGCGAGCGATCTCAGCAAGCGCGTCGTCCACCATCTGCGTGTAAAACGAGCGGCCGCCTTCGAAAAAACCATCCTTGTAGCAGAAGGTGCAGTGGTGTGGACAACCTCGCGAAACGACAATCGAGTTTGGTACCAGGTAACGGTGTCGCTGAATAAGATCGCGCCGGATTGGCGGCAGCCCTTCGAGCGTACGGACCGCCGACTCGTAACGACGCTGTGGGGTTCCTGCTTTCAAGTCTTGCAGGAATTGCGGAAAGGTGTGCTCTCCGGGTCCGAGAAAGATTGCGTCTGCGTGCGGCGCTGCCTCATCGGGAAGGGAGGTGACGTGAAGGCCGCCAAGAAGTACGTAGGATCCGCGAGCCCGATAGTAGTCAGCGATCTGATATGCGCGATAGGCGTTGGTGATGTAAACCTGAATGATGACCAGGTCGGGTTGGTCGTTGAGATCAAGCTTCTCGACGTGCTCGTCTTGCAGGGAGATCTCAATGTCGGGATCGAGATAGGCTGCGAGAGTTGCTAAACCAAGGGGTGGAAAGAGCGAGTATTTGATCGGCCGCCAATAGGGACTGGTCGCCTCGGTCAAGGCCGGCAGAATCAACTTCACACTTCGCAAAGGCCATCTCGCGTTCACATCCGCCTCCTATACGGCTCCCGGTATTAGATCCTTCAACTTCCTTAAAGTTCAGTGCAGTGTAAATGACTTTGCGCAGCAAAGTCAACAAGTTTCTCCTGCTTGATGAGGTTGCCGGTTACGGAAGGCCGGGCCCTTTCTCGAAATGAAAAGTGTGTGCGAAAAAGTTGAGCAAAACGAAAACGGGCGACCTCGTTTGTAGGAGGTCGCCCGCCAGTCTAATTAAAATATTGGTGCCCGCTAGAAGATTCGAACTTCTGACCCCTCGCGTGTGAAGCGAGTGCTCTACCACTGAGCCAAGCGGGCGTAACTCCTTATACCTCAATACATTACCATGCATTGTTTAGCTGAGTCAAGAGGTAATTTCCAGAGTTGATTTTTAGAGGCAATTCTTGGAGGCAGGTTTCGAGCGGCAATTTTCGGGACTTCTTTAATAGAACATCAGGCAGATCTAATTGTTAGTGCAGGTACTCCTTGAATCTTGCGAGTCATTTCTCTGAACTTGAAAGCGCCGCGGGCAACGAGGGTTTTGGCTTGCTGGCTTTCTCTTGATCGTTGGCCAGGGCTAACACCTCTTCAAGAATGAAACGAATCTGACGAGTGCCGTTTTGAATCCGCGTCAGCTGTTCAGTTCCGGCGCCGCCGTTGTAAACAGTCTTAGGCGAGCACCCAAG
>JANLYH010000100.1:0-12798 GCA_031365545.1 Pyrinomonadaceae bacterium
GAGGAGCTCAAGGCAAAACGCGCAATCAAATTTGCCGACAAGGAATACCAGCAAAACCTGGATAGAGCTCGCGATCTTTCGTCACTTAGCACCGCTATAGCTGCCGCCTATAAAGAGAAGAGGCGCCTCGACACGGAAGAAATAAAGAAGCTCGAGAAGATAGAAAAGCTAGCGAAAGGCATTCGCCACGCTGCCGGCGGTTCGGACGATGACTTTCAGATGGACAAGCCGCCCAGCGATTTGCCAGCCGCCGTAGAGATGTTGTGCGACCTTGGTCAATCCCTAAAAACCAGGGTTGAAAAAACTCCTAAACATGTCGTCTCGGCGGCGGTGATTGATCAAGCTAATGTTTTACTTGAAGTAGTTCGCCTTGTCCGTACATTGCCATCCTAGGTGTGACTCTTGCCCCACAACTTCCAGTACCAGGCTTATCGGTTCTTCAAGATGCTGGCCGTGCTAGTGCTTGCCGTGCTTGTTTGCCCTGCCCTGCTCCGTTCCCAAGGGGACGATGACGTGATTCGCACTAACACCAATCTGGTGGTTCTGAACGTGACTGTCACAGACAAGGCGGGCCAATACGTACCGGGTTTGAAGCTCTCCGACTTCACAATTTTCGAGGACGGGAAACAAGTGTTGCCGGAAGGGATTTCGAGTTTTAGCGTACACGAATCTCCCTTCGCGTCGGTTGTACTGCTGGACACGTCGGGCAGTATGGAAAGTCGGCTCTCACTGGCGCGCTCTGCTGCAATTCGTTTTCTGGACAGATTGCGCGAAGAGGATGTGGCCGCAGTCTACAAATTCGATTCGAAGGTCGAACAGGTGCAGGAATTTTCGAGCGAAAAGGATCTGGCGCCGCTGGCCTACGGTGTTAAGGCAACCGGTATGACCACACTCAATGATGCAATAGTTGAGGCGGCGAAGGTCCTGGCCACTCGGCCAGAGAAGCGGAAGGCAATCGTTGTGTTGTCAGATGGAATGGATACGTTTAGCAAGGCTTCAGCGGACAAAGCAATCGAGAGCGCGTTGGCAGTCGGAGCGAGCATCTACGCCGTGGACATGTCTGCTTCGAATGGAAGCAGCTCGCGCAATAATCAGAGCGCCGCGGTTTTGCGAGGGTTTGCCGAGAAGAGCGGGGGGAGATTTGTGGCTACGCCCGGAGGTCCAGCACTACGCGATGCATTTGCAAGTATCGCCGATGAGTTGGGCCACCAATACACCATTGCGTTTCGTCCGCTGAATCAAGCACGTGATGGGAAGTGGCACAAACTGGACGTAAAGACCTCCCGCAGCGATCTGCTGGTGAGGTCTCGTAAAGCGTATCGTGCGCAACGGAGTTAAGATTTTGGAGGAACAACTGTCAGGACCGCGTAGTTTTGTTAAGCGACTTCTCGCGATGCCTCTCCAGCGCCAGCTCAACTAATACGTCAAGCATGCCGGTATAACTCAGTCCCGATGCTGCCCACATCTTCGGATAGCCGGAAACTTCAGTGAGTCCGGGCATGGTATTTAATTCGTTAACAAGCAGTTCGTTTGAGTCGCGCTTCAGGAAGAAGTCGACGCGGGCGAGACCGGCGCCATCGATTGACTGAAACGCCTGGATGGCCATCTTTTGAATTGTTGTGCCGAGCGCTTTTGAAACTGACGCCGGAACGACAAACTCAACGTGGCCGGTTTTTGTGTATTTCTCAGTGTAATCGAGAAATGCCGCCGACTGGTCGGAGATTACATATTCACCCGGTAGACTCGCCTTCGGGTGATTATTACCAATAACTGCGCATTCGATTTCGCGGGCGTCAACCGCCTCTTCAACAACTATCTTGCGATCGTATTGAGCGGCCAGCTCCACCGCCCGTTCGAGTGACTTCTTATCATCAGCCCGCGACACCCCGACCGATGACCCGAGATTTGCCGGCTTAACAAAACACGGGAGGCCAAGGTCGCGCTTAATAGTCCTGATGATTTTCTTGGGATCAGCTTGCCACTGCGTGCGCAGGAACCAAACATACTTACAGATCGGCAATCCGGCCTGCCGAAACAACAACTTCATTGCGACTTTGTCCATACCACACGCGGAGGGAAGCACACCGCAGCCGACGTAGGGCAGGTCTGCCATCTCGAGCAGCCCTTGCAGCGTCCCGTCTTCCCCGAATGGTCCGTGAAGTACGGGAAAAACGACATCAAGCTTTTGCGAGGCCAGGGCAGCACCGTCGCTGTCAAACGATAGCAGGCCCCGGCGAGATGGATCGCCAAGAATTGCGACCGTCCCTTTTGAACCAGAAACTATTCGCGCCGGCAACAGCGATTGAGCGTTATTTGGGAGCAGCTGAAAAGCTAAAGCTGGTGACAACCACTTCCCTTCGCGGGAAATAGCTATGGGAACAATCTCATACTTCTTCCGATCGATCGCTTCGATCACAGAAGCCGCCGAACGGATCGAGACTTCGTGCTCACCCGATCTCCCTCCAAAAATTACTCCGAGGCGCAGTTTCTTCGCCAAATAATTTCCTCCACCTGGCTCTAAAGAATTGTCTTGCCAAGCGCTGACAGAATTAACTCCACACCGAGTTCAGCCGTCTTGTTGTTTATATCGAGCGCTGTATTTATCTCAACCACTTCAAGTGAACGCATACCGCCGGCCTCGGCAATTTTTTCCATCGCCAAGTGGGCCTCACGATAGGTCAAGCCTCCGCGCACTAGCGTACCTGAGCCGGGAGCATCGCCGGGATCTAGCGCATCGACATCGAAGGTGACCGCATACCCACCACTTGCTCGCGACGCGATTTCAATTGCTTCGTCCATACAAGCGCTCATCCCGCGTTCGTCAATCTCGCGCATGCTTACAAAACGAATTCCGAGTTTGCGGACCAACTCGCGTTCGTCGGGATCGATGTCGCGGGCGCCGATATGTACGCATAGAGCCGGATCCAGCTTGGGCTCAAAGTCCGCGATCCGGGTCAGTTCGGGGGCGCCGTGACCCAGAAGTACCGCCAGCGGCATCCCATGAATATTTCCTGACGGTGAGGTTTCGGGCGTGTTCATATCGGCATGGGCGTCAAACCAGATTAGTCCCGGCGGCTTTGCGCGCTTTCGGCTGTATGAGGCGAAGCCGGAGATCGATCCGATCGCAATGGAATGATCGCCACCAAGAATTACGGGGAGCTCGTCCGCATCCAAGACTTCTTCAACTCTCTGCGCCAGCTCTTCACACGCAGCTCGAATCTCTCGCAGGTGTTTCAGTTTATCGCCGGGGTCGGGCGCAGTTTGCTCCTCGTCAACCTCCACGTCGCCAAGGTCGCGAACCTGATACCCAAGTTGCGCAATCCGCCGCCGAAGTTTAGCAACCCGGAGTGCCGCGGGCCCGAGTTCCACTCCCGCCATGCTCGCGCCGTAAGCCAGCGGCACGCCAATAATGGACACGCCTTTTTTAAGTGTGGAAATAGTCACGTTTAGCCGCCGAGATTGATCTTGAAGCCACTGCCGCCGCCGCCCTGCGTTGGGAAGAAAGGTTTCAATAGTCCAGCCAGCGCCGCGAGGTTACGCGTTTGAATCAAGATCTCACCTGGCCCGCTGAATTCGGCAACGATTCCCTCACCGCTCACCATACTGCGGAAAAACCCGGCCGCTGCCTTGCGCAAGGTGTATTGTGTCGTTCCTTCCCAAGCGACGAGGTGACCGGTATCAACTACGTAGCGCTCACCGGCCTGCAAGGTCTTCCGGTGAATCGCGCCAAAGGAAGACACGAGCAAGAGTCCCCGGCCCTGGACCATCAGGACAAATAATCCTTCGCCGCCGAAGAACGATTTTGCGCCGCCCCACTTGGTGTCGACCGTCAAACTCGCGTCGCCGGCGAGGTAAGAACTTGATTGCACAAAGAAAGTCTGGTTGTTGAGTTCAATGGCCGCGATATCGCCCGGCGCGCCTGGTGCAAAGGTGACCTCGCCAGGCCCTCCACGCGCTGTGAAAGTTGAAACAAAGGCCGACTCGCCACCCGCTGCGCGCTTGATGGCCCCAAACAATCCACCCTTCATTTGCGATTGCAATTCGATGTTTGCCGACATCGAAACCATCGCGCCGGCTTCTGCCTGGATCGACTGCTCGGCTTGAAGTTGAATTACAGCAAGCGAGAAAGCCGGTTGATGCATCACTTCATATTTGTAACCAACGCCCTGGCCGCGTGAGTCTTCGTCGATGTGAATGCCATGGGCTTGTGGAAAGCCTGCAGGTGGCGCTGCGGCGACAGGCGGAGCAGGAGCGGCGCCCAACTTGTTGCCGCAGCCACCGCAGAAAGTAGCTCCGGGCAGTAATTGGGCGCCACACTTGGGACAGTTCATAAAATCACTCCTTGAGATTTTTGATTGATGATTGTTACAGCTTCTTCCGGCGTCAGCGCGAAGTCCAGCGCCGCGACATCCTCGTCGCTTACGACCAGGTGCTTTTGCCACTCGCGCACGATTGGCGGCCAGCAATCGCCCAACAGGACCAGCGGCCTGGGCCCGATAACCTTCGTCTGAATCTTATTCCAAACCAACGACAACTCGGTAACGGTACCCATGCCACCGCGCACCGCGATGAAACCAACCGAACGAGTTATCAGCCGCTGCAGTCGTTCGTAAAAGTGTGGCGTGGCTACTTTGTCAGTAAGGTAGCGATTAGGCTCAGCCTTAAATTGATTCATCACAATGCCGAGCACGCGTCCGCCTCGCTCGTGCGCGCCGCGGCTGGCGGCTTCCATTACGCCCAAATAGCCACCGGTGCAAATAGTGAAACCTGCCTCGGCGAGAAGTTGGCCAACGCGGCGGGCCTGTTGATACTCCGGATCAAGTTCACGGCATTTGGCGCCGCCAAAAATAGTGACGATGCGTTCGGGAGTTTCGTTGGTCATGATCTATTTGATCTCTGCAAGTTTCATTAGACCGTGGCGCTCAGCATCAGGGAGCCCGCTTGTCTGTAGCTGATGTAGTCCGCGCGCGTGTTGAATGAGCCGCCGTCATAGTCGGCCGGGATTGGTGCTGGATCATAAAGTCGGCGGTCCGCCACGTTCACAAAGCCAGCGTTCGCAAACTGCGAGCGATATTCCGGGATGCTGAGGAATTGCACCGGCACCTTTAGCCCGTGGACCCATTGCCCCGTGGCCGCGTTCTCTCGGTAGAGGTCGATGACGGTAACGAAGAGGCCCCCGGGTTTGAGGACGCGTTTGATTTCCCGCAGCGCCGTCAGCATGTCGGCGTAGTAGTACAGCGACTCCATCGAGAACGCATGACTAAATTCAGCATCGCTGAAGGGAAGCTTCTCCGCGCTCGCTACCTGAAACTCGACGTTGGCAAACAACGATGACGCTTCGCGAGCCCGCGTGATCATTTCGTCGGCAATGTCGATACCGACCACTCGACCACCGCTTGCCTTCTCAGCCATCAGGCGCGCGGCCCAGCCGGAGCCGCAACCCACATCGAGCAATCGCGCGTCGGGTGGAATCGCCATCAAGTCGACAGCTTGCTCGCCAACTGGTCGATGGCCACGTTCCATCCCTTCGCCGCGCCCGGCTCTGGCCCAGTCGTTAAACTCCAGTCGCAAGCGTTCGTCCATCTGTTCGACAGCTTTCATCTCTTTGGAGTGCGGTGACCTGTCGCCGCAGTCTCTAAGTTGAATACCAGTCCGCCACCGGCTGCGACAGGTCGCAGGCTACTTAAAGCGCTGACAGGTCAGCGCACTCCAAACAAAGCTACGGCCGCAACCGATACATCGTGCGGGGGAATGGAATCGTCTCGCGGACATGCTCGATGCCGCACATCCAGGCCGTGCAACGTTCGATGCCCATGCCGAAGCCGGCGTGCGGAACGCTACCGTAGCGGCGCAGATCGAGATACCACTCGAAAGCTTCCTGGGGTAGTTGATGCAGCGCGATTTGTTCGGTCAAAAACTCCAGCGAAGTAGCGCGCTCGCCGCCACCGATCACTTCGCCATAGCCTTCCGGCGCCAGCACGTCAACGCCGAGCGCCAAATCATTGCGCTCCGGATCGCGAGCCATGTAGAAGGCCTTCACTTCCGCTGGATAATGGTGGACCATTAGCGGCTTGTCGTAGTTTGCGGATAGGTACGACTCGTCGGGCGCGCCGAAGTCTCCGCCCCACTCAAAACGCGTTTCGAGGGCCCCTTTGTCGTGTCCCTCATGTAGCAACTTTACGGCATCGTCGTAATGCATTCGCGGAAACGGCGGCACGATGGCTTCGAGCTTTGCGGTGTCGCGCTCCAAAATCTGCAACTCCTCGCTCCGCGTCTCGAGCACGCGCGCCGCGATGTAGGAAAGCATTCGTTCGGCCAAAGTCATCACATCGTCGAGATGTGCGAAGGCCATCTCCGGCTCCACCATCCAGAACTCCGTCAGGTGCCGGCGCGTCTTGGATTTCTCGGCGCGAAAGGTTGGCCCGAAGCAATAGACCTTTCCCAGAGCCGCCGCCGTTGCTTCGTTGTAGAGTTGTCCAGACTGCGTCAGGTAGGCCTTCTCATCATCAAAGTAGTTCACCTCGAAAAGCGTGGTCGTTCCTTCGCAGGCAGCGGGCGTAAAGATGGGAGAGTCGGCGAGCGTGAAGCCGTCGTTATCCAGAAAATCGCGCACTGACTTCACTACGGTATGACGAACTTTCAGGATGGCAGTTTGCCGCCGCGACCTTAACCAAAGATGGCGGTGATCCATCAGAAACTCGGTGCCGTGCTCTTTAGGCGTGATGGGATAGTCATGGACTTCATTAATCACTTCGGCGTCGAGGAGATCGATCTCATAGCCGCCAGGCGCGCGGCTGTCGGCCCTGACAGTGCCACGAATCGCAAGCGCGGATTCCTGGCCCAATCCTTTCAGTGCGTCCCACACTTCCGGCGTCACTGAATTCTTCAGCGCGACGCATTGCACCACGCCGGTGCCGTCACGGAGTTGCGGAAAAAGAATCTTGCCGCTTGAACGCAGGTTGTAGAGCCAGCCGTTGATCGTTACTTCCTGACCAACATGTTCGGATAGCTTATTGATGTATGCCCGTGGTGGGCTGGTTGTTTTCAGAGATTGTGATTCAGTAGCCATTGTTTGATTGCCGTTGTGCTTCCAACGTTTAGGTTTTGGTGCGCTCTCTCAACAGGCGGCGCAACGCCGGAAATCTGTCCAGCCAGTCGGCTGCTTGCAGCACGATGCAGAGCGTCGGCTGAATAAAACGTTCATAGCTGCTGCCGCGACCGCAAACAGCCGTTTGATAGGAAAAGGTACCAGTGGCTTTGAGACCGCGTTGTATGGTCATCAAGCGAAACTCGCGCGCCACCTCATCAGGATCCAACGCTTCCAAACCCAGTAGTCGACGTTCCTCGAGCAGGAACAACCTATAAGCTCGCAATTCAGCTAACGAAGGCGGCTCCAGTCGCCGATCAAGCAGGAATGAAACCAGGTCGTAAGTTACCGGGCCCATCCGGGCATCCTGATGATCCACAATCCGCAGTTGGTCTTGTCCATCGACCATTAAATTTGCCGCGTGAAAATCGCGGTGACACAAGACGCGTGGGCGCGCCGCTAACTCGGCCGCAACGTCATTGAGTTCAGCCTTAAGTTCGGCCGCTTCCGCATGGCGAAGTTCTTCACCTCTCAGGCTGCCGAAATAATGATCGACAAAGAAGTCGAGCTCCCAGGAGAGTTTTGCTTCGTCGAAGGCGAGGCGGCTGGCAATCGATTGCTTCTCATACGCGGCCTCGGTGGCATTTTGAATTTGCGCTATTAGATTAACTGCCCGTTCTTTATATTCGTCGCACTCGTCCTTGGGCGCCGTGTCGTAAATGCGAAACAACTGCCGGTCTCCCAGATCTTCCTGAACGATCACTCCGCTTTGACCGTCAACCGCGTAGATATCGGGGACCGGTATGGAACTTTCCAGGAAGAGCCGCGTCACGTCGAGATAGGGATGGAAGTCGGGGTCAAACGGCTCGGGGTAAACGGCGGCGACGGCCCTTCCCTTCTCCCAGGGGATGCGAAAGTAGTTTCGCGTCGAAGCATCAGGTGTGAGCGGGACAATCAGCTTGTCCTTGATGCCGTGGCCCTCCAGAAATTTCAGGAGCCGCTCCGCAGCAGAAACGTCAAAAGGGCTCGTAGTCACCTGTTTTGCTGAACTCATTCGGGAAGAGTGGGCGTTCAATGCTTAACGATGGCAGACCTGCAAAATCAATTCCGCCATTAAGGCTATTTGTGTGCGCCGGATTGTATCATTCAGCCAGAGGCACGACAAAATTGTCGCCTCGCAGCTCCCCTTGAAGTGCTTTTGGCGGCGGCCGCTTTCCCCGAATAAGGTCTGCACGAACGATCACCACATTTTCAACCGTCTCGCCATCGTTTATCTGGACGCCATCACCCAGGACGGCCCGTCTGACGCGCGCTCCGCTTTTGACCACCACGTTATCCCACAGTACTGACTGCTCGACCTGCGCGGTTGGCGAAATTCGGCACCCCGTTCCGGTGATTAAATTCTCACCGCGTTCCGAAAGCAGTAGCAGACTAATAGCCAGATATCGTGGGATCGTTGACAACTCGAACCAGCGACCGCTGGCGATATGGACGGCCATCCGCTCGCCGGCGGCGATCGCCTGAGGATAAACGTCGGTCGTTGAATGGGAAAAGACGCCGTGGGGAATGTAGTCGAATATCCGCGGCTCAAGGATTTGAATACCGGTAAACATCAGCGGCGGCTGCGCATTTGCAGGTTGTTTAGGATCGGGCATGCCGCCGAATCCCTGCAAGAATCCGCCGGTGGTATTGACTAGGGAAAACTGTTCGCAATCTGTGTTAGGCAACAACACCAGTGTCGCGATGGCGTTCGATCGCCGGTGCGTTGCAAACGCTGCGTTCAAGTCGATGTCCGTGATGATCTTTCCGTTGACCACGACGAAGGTGTCGCCTTCAAGGAGCGCCCGGGCGTTGTCGATTGCGCCGCTGGTTCCAAGGATTTCGGGTTCTTCAACGTAATGAAGCTTCACCCCAAAGCGGCTGCCGTCTCCGAGTGCCTGCCTCACTGACTCCGGCCGGTGATGAAGGTTGACGGCAATCTCGTCGCAACCGTAGCGAGCCAGATACTCGGCTACGTAACCAACCAGCGGCTTACCCAGGATTGGAATGGCGGGCTTGGTGCGGTCTTCAGTGAGTGGCCAGAGACGTGTGCCATAACCGGCAGAAAGAATCATCGCGCGCATGCAGGGATTCTATTCGTGAGGCTGACTAAGCGCAAAACCTACTCTTCCAATGGCAAGTGAGAAATGAGAAATGGGGAATGGGAAATGTTCTAGTATTACTGGTTTGCGTAGAACGATCACGACGCTTTTGAGGCGTCACGAATCATGAGGTCAAACGTGCCGGGTGCGGTTTTCCGAAAGCGCGTATTGCGATTGAGAGAAACTGCAATACTGATGGTGGGATTCTGACCGGTGAACTTAAAACCACCCTCAAGCAGACGGTTGTAAATCTCATTTACGTGAAGCGCGCCACCTTCTTCGCGCAACAGCAGCGTTACGGCCTGCGGGATTGTGCGATCCATAAAACGATCGCTCATCGCCTCGGTGTTGGGGCGCAGCACCGGAATTTCCTGGCGGTGGCTATCAATTGTGAACTGCGGTCGGGCCGGTGGCGCTGGCGCGGGACGCATCGCCGCTTCCAATTCGGCATCAGAAGGTAGCGTTCCTGAGAAATTACTGCCGGAGAGATTGCCCGAGGCCAGTACCGACGTCAGCAGGCGGTAGATAGCCGCTTCCGATTGCGTAGCCAGCGTATCCATCTCCGCCAATTCGGCGCGAACCGCGTCAGCCTCCACCTCGAGCTCGCGCAGGCGAGCGGCGAGATGCATTCGCGCCGCGCGCGACTGTCGCAGGCTTTGCTCAAACCGGGAAAGCAGATTTTCGCTGGGTCGGTCAGTCATCGGGGCAATCTTAAAGGGATTCGGGCTTTTTCACAATACTGATGGTCAAAACAAGGGCAAAGGGCAAGGGGAAAGGGGTAAGCGAGAGGAGCCAAGGGTTTGTTACACTCGCCCTTTTCCCTGACCCTATGTTTTCCAGGTTACCGGTCGCGGTCGAGTACGTAGGTAGGGATTGAGCTCAAGGCATCGCGGAATTCAGACGCAGTCAGGACGTCTATCGCGTTCCGCGCGGCCGTGGCATATTCATCGGCCCGCAGTCGGCTTTTCTCGATGGCTCCAGCCCGTAGGACGGCCTGGTGGAGTTCGCTGCGAGTGTCGCCGGCATAACTCGCGTTGGTCATCACCGTCTGAACCATTTCTCGCGTCGAAGGTTCACTGGCAACCAGGTAAATCAGAGGCAGAGTAACTTTGCCGCCCAGCAGATCGACTCCAGTTCCCTTCCCGAGCGTATCCGGATTCGAAGTAAAGTCGAGCAGATCATCAGTTAGCTGAAAAGCCATGCCGAGGTTCATGCCGTAGTCGGCCAACGCTTTTTGTTTCGCTTCGGTTGCCCCGCCGAGAATCGCCCCAACTTCACAGCAGGCGCTGAAGAGAAACGCAGTCTTACGCTGGATGATGTCGAGGTACTGCTCCTCGGAAACGTCAGTCTTCCCTAGCGTTGTTAACTGTAGTAGCTCGCCCTCAGTCATCTTGCGCGTGACGCGGGTGAGGATATCGAGAATCGGCAACGAGCGTTCGGCGAGGCTGGTTTCAAATGCTGACATGTACAGCCAGTCGCCCATCAGCACCGCGGTTTCGTTTCCGTAGAGTGCATTCACCGTAGGACGATTGCGGCGCGTGTCAGCGCTATCAATGATGTCGTCGTGGACCAGCGTGGCCGTGTGCAAAAACTCCATCACGGTTGCCATGCGGATTGAGTTGTAACGGGAACCGTCACCACCGACGGCGTAGTCTGCGAGGATCGTCAGTGCCGGGCGAACGCGTTTGCCTCCCGACTCGCGCAGATAATCTGCAAGGTAAGCAATCACCTGAACGTTTGAACGCGCCTGGTGCCCAAACTCTAGTTCCACCTGCGCTAGTTCCGGGCCGATTATGCTGAAGATGCGCTGCGCCGTAATCTGTACATCTTCAAGAATGGCGCTTGGTTCTGTGGCTTGCATATTACTTGCTAATCGCTCGCACTCAGTTCGTTCGATAGTTGGAAAACTGCATGTCAATCCCGAAGTCTTTGCCTTTCAGGTCCGCGATCACTCCCTGAAGCGTGTCGCGGTCCTTGCCGGAGACGCGGACAATATCGCCCTGAATGGACGCCTGCACTTTCGCCTTCGAATCTTTGATGAACCTGACGACTTCCTTGGCCTTCTCCTGGGGAATGCCCTGCTGGATCTCCACCTTTTGCCTGACGGTGCCGCCTGCAGCCGGGTCGACGCTGCCATAACTAAGCGCCTTCAGGGGCACACCGCGGCGCACCAGCTTCTGCTGAAAGATGTCGTTCATGTTGCGCAGCTTGGTTTCATCTTCGGCAGTGAGGATTAGATCGTTTGCTTCGAGCGCAACAGTCGCGGAGCTGCCTTTGAAGTCGAATCTTTGGCGCACTTCCTTGATGGTTTGATTGATCGCGTTATTGATTTCCGCGCGATCGACTTCCGAGACGATGTCAAATGAATTCTGCTGGGCCATAACGCTCTAGAATCTTTTGAGGCTGTTCAATTTTGTATTTTCTCATAGCGAGCATAACACCAAATTGGCAGCATGTGAAAGTTGTCGCATAACCGTACTCACAGTGGGTGTCCGTCGTTTGTTGGCAACTAAACCGCAGCTCAAAACCTGAACTCTGAACTACAGGCCTCAAACCCGATCGAGGCTTCGCCTACCCGATGTTCGGCTTGAAAAGTTTGGCAAAGTTTTCGCTGGTGATCTGAGCAACCTCAGCGAGAGGTTTCTCATGAATGCCAGCCAGACAGCGGGCTACTTCAACCACAAAAGCAGGCTCATTGCGTTTTCCGCGAAACGGCACCGGTGCCAGGTAGGGGCAGTCGGTTTCGATTAGCAGCCGCTCCAGCGGTATCTGCTTCGCAACGTCTCGCAACTCCTCCGCCTTCTTGAAAGTGATGATGCCGGAAAAGGAGACACAGAAACCCAACTCCAGTGCTTGCTGCGCCAGCCATTGACTCCCGCTGAAACAATGCATGATGCCGGGCAGGCCAGAACTTCCCCATTCCGATTTCAGTATTTCAATCGTCTCCGCTTCCGCCTCGCGGGTATGAATGATCACCGGTAGACTCAAGTCTCGGGCGAGTTGCAACTGTCGGCGAAACACTTGCACTTGAACGTCGCGAGGTGAGTTGTCGTAGTGGAAGTCCAGGCCAATTTCCCCCCAGGCGATGACGCGGGTGCTTTGAGTTATGAGTTTGGTGATTCGTTGTTCAGCTTCGTCGTTAAAGAGGCGTGCGTCGTGCGGGTGGACACCGATAGCAACATAAACGTCTGCGTGCTTCTCAGCCAGCTCGACCGCGCGCTCGAGCACACCAGCATGCGGATCACCGGTTCCGATGTTCAGGAGCGTGGAAACGCCGGCATCGCGAGCACGCTGAATTACATCCTCGCGATCGGTATCAAATTCCGCTCCGTCAATGTGGGCATGCGAGTCGACGAACATATCGACGGAAAGAATACGGAATTCTACGCAAGTCGCCTAACCGTGGACCGACTTAATTAAGGGACGAATCTACGAAAAAGTTATGATGCCGCGGTCGAGCAGCGTCCTTATCATTTGTAAGCTATCAACCTCGCGAAAAGGGCAGATAGAGAGGATTGACTTCACGTCCCAGTCGCCGTTGATTCGCGACAGCACAAAAGCTTCCTGCGG
>JANLYH010000114.1:0-6974 GCA_031365545.1 Pyrinomonadaceae bacterium
CTGGATCGTGAAGCCAGAACCAGCAGCAGCCCGACCGTTGGGAAGGGATCTTGAATGAGCGCTTCCCCTTGCTGACGAGCCGGCTTCTGCCATGCGGGCTTCTGCCATTGCCTCGATTAGCGTTCGCTTACAAACTCGCCAGCCGCCACCCGCTTCTGCGCGCGCAGCCTCGCAGCCAGCATTGCGTAGAAGCAGCGCAAACACATTCCATAAGAATCATCGCTCGCGTTGTCGCGAATCTTCACTCCGCATGAGATACAGATCACTTTGAACGGATCGGTCCCGGTTGTTTGTCCAGCCATATCTTCTTCCCTCCAACTTGTTGTTCAACGAAACTCTCGCTTCAACGTTACGACCAGGTGACCGCGGGATTAAATGGAATTTAAGAAATTGAGGGCGTGCGACGGGCGAAAACCGACCCGCTTGCTAAAGTGGAGTTCAGATAATGTTCAGACAAAGCGCGGTCTGTGGAAAAACTCTATTCACGCAGTTAACATTTTGGTAACATCGGCTCAATTGCGCCGTCCCCAACAGCGCAGCGAGCGAAACAATCGCTCATGAATAATCTGAACCGACGCCACAAACGTTCGCCGGTCGAATCTGGGAGGAAGTTGAATGCTACCCAGACCACGCAGGACATTTTTCTCTTCAAATACGCGAGCAGCGTTGTTCGCCGGTATTGTTCTACTTCTCCCCACCCATCTACTAGCGGACCCAAATCGGGGCAACGTTGTGTGTCGTCAAGAACTTTCATCGGCGCATCGCGAACATTTGGTTTCCAAACTGCGACAAATTACCGGGCTGCCGGATCTGAAGTTTGATGGCGACGGAATCCTGCGCACGGCGAGCAATAGGATTGCAGGTGGATCGGAAAGCGCGAGGGAACTTCTGGCGAAGGCGAGCACTGGCCGCAATGCGGCAGTGATTGAGGATGCAAGCAACAGTTCAGAAGTGGCGTTTTGTCGCGTGATTCCCGGCCGGTGGAAAAACAGAGCCGCCGGCAAGCCGCCGGTGTTCGTCGTCCAAATTGATTTCGCAGATTTCGACCACGTAGTTGGAGATGAGCGGGCGCTTGCAGCCTTCAATGTTGGTTGGGGACTGCTTCACGAACTCGATCACGTCGTTAATGACAGTGCCGATGCAACGTCTGTCGGCGAAGCGGGCGCCTGCGAAGCGCACATCAATCAAATGCGCCGCGAGTGTAACCTGCCGGAGCGCGCTGACTACTTTTCTACCCTTTCACCGCTTGCCACGGACACTTCCTTCATGACGCGATTGGTTCGACTCGCCTTCGAAGAACAAGCGTCTGCGAATAACAAGAAGAAACGGTATTGGCTTATCTGGGACGCGCGTGTGGTAGGTGGCCTTGAACAGAATCAGATCGCCGCCCTGGGATAGTCTCGCCTGCGAATTTCTCTCTTCGAAACAATCTAAGGAAGTCCGGTAAACCAACACGTTGAGGTGCGATTGTGCGGCTTTTCCTTACCTGCTTGCAGCGAACCTCTTAACAACTGGATGAGATCTCAAGTGAGCCAAACTCTCTGCCTCGGTTAATCGTTGGAGGGTGGAGTGGATTATTAGAAGAACCTGTCTTAGATCCTTGAATGAACTTCCGGAAACAGTTGAAGCGTTAACTGAGAGTGACGACATCCTACTCTCGCTTTGTTACCGTGATGTTAACAAGATGTTAACTAGCCGGTTTTATCGCCACGCATGCCTGCTAGTCTGCGTTGTCAGCTTGTCGTGGCATCAATCTGCAAACTAACAGTTGGCGTCACCGCATTAACAAACATTTAAGGCGCTATTCACAGCACCTTAACCTCACCCGCCTAAAGTCTGTCTTCGCAAACCAACGAACACGTCCGCAATCATTTTAAATTCAAGGAGAAATACTATGCACAGAAGAGTCCCCCAATTGCCGCGCCGCATCCTGCTCATCGTGATCGCTCTTGCCACATCATTCGCGTTGCCACTGGTAGCGAATGCACAGACCGATCAGGGTAGGATCGCCGGCACGGTCACGGACTCCGCGGGCGGCCTGGTGCCCGGCGCCACTATCATCGTGAAGAATGAACGAACCGGCGAAGAGCGAACAGGCACGACCAACGAGGTTGGCTACTTCATCGTTTCTTCGCTTCGTCCCTCGACGTATTCCGTAACGGCCAGCGCCAAAAATCTCTCGGCGAAAACAACAAACATTGAGTTGTTGGTCGGCCAGGAGTTTACGCTCGCGATGATTGTGCAACCGACGGGCGTCGCGGCTACGGTTGATATCGCAGCTGGCGGCGAAGCCATTTTGGAAACGAGTTCGGCAGCTATGGGCGCAAACGTGAATCCGCGCGAGGTTGAAGGACTTCCGATCAACGGTCGCCAGCTCTCGCAGCTTTATTTGCAAGCGCCGGGCTCGGTCAACAGCGGCTCAGGCACATTTGGCGACATTCGCTTTTCGGGGCGCGCCGTCGAGCAAAACATTATTCGCTATGATGGCATCGAAGGCACCGCAATCATCGACAGCTCGCCCGGCAATCTCAACGGCGAAATTCCGACGCCATTTCGCCTCCAGTCTTCACTCGAGAACATCCAGGAATTCCGCGTGGACTCAAACAACTACCCGGCGGAATACGGAACTGGAACCGGCGGGCAAATCAACGTGCTGACCAAATCAGGCGGGAAAGATTTTCACGGCTCGCTCTTCGAGTATTTTAGAAACGACAAGCTTGATGCTGCCAACTTCTTCGATAACATCATTGGACAGAAGAGCAAGCTGCGGTTGAATCAGTTTGGCGGTTCGATTGGCGGCCCAATCAAGAAAGACAAAGCGTTCTTCTTCTTCTCCTATGAAGGCTATCGACTGCGCGGCGGCATCAATTCGATCGAAGCCGTACCCGGCCTCGCGTCGCGCATCTGCGCGGCTCCCTTAGGAACTGGAACTGTAACTTGCAATGCAGCGACTGCCGCGCTCATTCCCGCCTTTCGATCGCCCAGAGCCGTAACTCTGCGCACGGGTCCTGATCTTTTCGATACCATGCAGCTTCAAGCCAGCAATATCGTTGACGAGAATACAGCGGCGCTGCGCATCGACTATAGATTCAACCCCAGGCATTCGGCCTATTTCCGCTTCTTCCGTGATCAGGGTTCGAACCTTCAGCCAGACGGCGTTACGGGCCGGCAAATTTCCATCCGCCAGGTCCCGCAAAACGGTGTCTTCGCGATCCAGTCGATCTTGAAACCAACCCTGCTCAACGAATTCAAGCTCGGCTATAACGGCGCCTACTCCCGCATCATTGGCGTGGCGCCGACAGTAAACGGCATCGACTTATCAAATCTTTCATTCAACATCTCTGGCAGCGTTGCTGGATTTGCTTTGCCTGGCCAGGGCTCGAACGCGGGCGTGGCCACACCCGGGGGTCTTATACGCGCGAACAGCGCTCAGAATGGCCGCGGCCAACCTTATACGCCTTTTTCTTTATCGTTCGTTGATAACCTGAGCTGGACGCGCGGCAATCATAGCTTCAAGTTTGGCGGCGAACTCCGCCAGATTCGCCTCTACACCGATCGTCAGGGCGGCATCACCTATACCTTCGCCAGCATTAACAACTTTCTGGCGAACAACGCTTCGTCGGTGCAATATCTCGGCGACCTGTCAGCGCCTTCGCCTTTCTTCAACGGTTCGACCGGTCAGGCGCAGGCCAGGCAGACTTACTACATTGGCTTCGCGCAAGACGAGTGGAAGATCAAGCCGAACCTAACGCTGAACTATGGCCTGCGCTACGACTACTACACGCCGCTGCGCGAGAAGGACAATCGGCAGATACTTTTCAACATCATCACCGGACAGTTGCGCGATTCGAGCCAGGATCCCCTGCATTCATCGAAGACTAACTTCGGACCGCGCGTGGGCCTAACTTGGTCACCGACAAAGTCTACGGTGCTGCGCGGCGGCTTCGGCATCTACTACGGACCTGGTCAAACTGAAGATCAGATTCAGCCGATTGAATCTAATCGCATCAGTTCCACACTAAGCAACGTTACCTTCCCGCAAGATCCGAACGTGATCGCCGCCGCCTTCCTGAGTAATCCGAATAACCGGCAATATCAACCGCGCGCTTACGCGCCGGAGTACACGATTCCGGAAAAGGTTTATCAATACAGCGTCTCGGTCCAACAGGTGTTGCCCTACAAGATGACTCTAACCGCGGCCTTTGTGGGCTCGCAGGGACGCAATCTGTTTTTGCGCAGCGTCGCAAATCGCATCTTGCCGGGCCAGACCACGATTGCTGATGGCACCACGCTTCCATCAGGCGTTGGCGTTATCAATCGGACGAACGGAGTTGGACAGGTAATCGCGGTGAACACCGTGCGCGAGTTCTCGATCGTCTCCGGTACCTCGTCAGTACAAAATCCATTCGCAGAAATTGACGACAAGACGAGTGGGGGCCATGACACTTATCGCGCCTTGCAAATGTCTTTAAGCCGGCGCCTGAGTACCGGGCTAACCTTGAATTCGCAGTACACCTTCTCGCGTTCATTCGGTAACACTTCGGGCTCAAACGAAGCACGCACTGCTGCAAACAACGCGCGCGCACTCAATGAATTTGACTACGACAATGGCTACAACAATTTCGACGTGCGCCACACGTTCAACTTAAGCGCGCTTTACGATCTGCCGTTTGGAAAAGGTAAGAAGCACGACCTTGGTGGAATTGGTAATGCTCTGCTGGGTGATTGGGGTATCGGCACAATCCTTAATGGCCGTTCCGGCTTGCCTTTGGAAATTGGCATCATCCGTCCTGACGTGGTTATCCAGTGCCGCAATGCTGCGGGCTGTACAGTGCCAACTGGTGCAGGCGGTGCGACTACGACATTTGCAAACGGTTTTGTCGGCCAACTGCCGGGCACGATCAACGGAGCGAATCCGTTGCCGCCGGGCTTCATCGCGGTCGTGAACACGCCGAGTGGTGGAGCTTCGCGCAACGTGCGCCGGCCCGATCTGGTTCCCGGCGTCAGTCCTTATCTCTCCAATGATCGGTTGATTCTGAACCCAGCTGCGTTTACAACGCCGGCGCCTGGCACGTTTGGCGATGTGCCACGAAACTTCTTGCGCGCACCGAGCTTCAAACAATTCGATATTGTCTTGAACAAGCGCATCAGATTTACAGAGTCCACGAACCTCGAGTTCAGAACGGAGATTTTCAACGTCTTCAATCACACGAACTTCGATGTGCCCGGCTCGCGGTTGAACCTGGCGTTACCGTCGGTTAGTCAAAGTGGTGGCATCTATACGGTGAGCACCAGCAATGTTGTGCAGCCCGGACAGGCCTATACGCAGTCAGCCGCCGGTGGAACGTTCGGGCTGCTTCGTCAAACCGTGGTGCGCGATGTTGGTCTCGGCACCAGTCGCCAGATTCAGCTTGCGCTGCGGCTAAACTTCTAATGCTTTTTGGAGTGCGGTGACCTTTTGCCGCTTTTGGCCCGCGGCGGTTTGGCGGCGTAGCTGGTTCCGGAAATCAAGCGAAGCATGGGCCACGAGTGTTTTCAGATTCAGGGTAGCTTATGTCAACAAGCGAGATGTCGCTCACTCAACAAGAGAGCATGAAGCCCGTCGCAGAGGATGTTTACGACGACGGCTATCTCCGCGTCGAGCACAAGAACTACTACGTTGCTTGCGCTGGTCAGTCAATGAAGCTGCCGCGCACGGAGTTTCTGATCCTGTCGCGCCTGGCGCGTTCACCGGAAAGAATCGTCACCGCCGAAGAACTTTGGGAATACGCCTGGGGAAACGACAAACCGGTAAACATGGAAAGCCTCCACGTTTACATTTACCGGCTGCGCAATAAGCTTACGGCCAGCAGGATCAGCATCGATACGATGGTCAACGTGGGCTACCGTCTCTTGCCGGAGGGCTCGCCAGCCAGTTGATAGACAGGCCTTGTTAAATCGAGAGTTTACGTAGAGTTCAGATGTAGTTCAGATAAATGTAACACCCCGCGATTAGATTCCTACTTCAAAATCAAACTTCTGCCTGGAGAAACCTAATGCCATCTTTCTGGAAGTCCCCGCGAATCAGTGCCGTTGTCCTGCTCACTTCGTTTGTTCTCCTGGCCCTTGCTTGTAAGGGCACGAGCGGCGGCGGCGGAACGGTCGCGCTGCAGGGCGCGGGCGCAACGTTCCCTAATCCGCTTTATCAAAAGTGGGTCAGTGAATACGGCAAGGCCAACGCCAACATAAAAATTGACTACCAGTCGATTGGCTCGGGTGGTGGGATTAAACAGATTCAGGCGCAGACGGTAGACTTCGGCGCTTCGGACGCTCCCATGAGCGACGCGGATTTGAAAGCGGCGCCCGGCGAGTTGTTGCATATCCCAACCGTGTTAGGTGCTGTGGTAGTTACCTACAACGTGCCATCGATCACTTCGCCGCTGCACCTTTCCGCGGAAGTGATCGCTGACATTTTCCTGGGCAAGATCAAGAAATGGGACGATCAAAAAATCAAGCAGGACAACGCGGGCGTAAATCTTCCGGCGGCTGATATCACAGTCGTGCATCGTGCTGATGGCAGCGGCACGAGCTACGTGTTCACGGATTATCTTTCAAAAGTAAGTCCGGAATGGAAACAGAATGTGGGCACTGACAAGTCGCCCAAGTGGCCGGTGGGCCAGGGTGGCAAGGGTAACGAAGGAGTGACTGGCCAGATCAAACAACAGCCGAATACGATTGGCTATGTCGAGCTAGCTTATGCGGTACAAAACAAACTTCCCGTCGCGCTGATTAAGAATGCGAGCGGTAAGTTTGTTGAACCTTCAATCGACGCCGTCACTGCCGCCGCCGCCTCAGCCTCAGCGCAAACTCCTGACGACCTGCGAGTCTCGATCACGAATGCAGCCGGGGATAACGCTTATCCGATTTCGAGTTACACCTACATTTTGGCCTACAAAGATCAGAAGAGCGCAGACAAGGGCAAGGCCCTGGTTGAT
>JANLYH010000156.1:0-45401 GCA_031365545.1 Pyrinomonadaceae bacterium
TAAAGAAACAGGAAATAGCCGTGCTGGATCAAATAAGGCTTCTTACTGCCGGCTGAAGTCTTGTCCTTGTGCCAGCACTTCGCAGCCGATGTAGTCACTACACGCCAGCCCAGCTTGCGCATCCGGACTCCCCAGTCAGTATCTTCGTAGTACATAAAAAAGCGCTCATCCAATAATCCTACCTGTGTAATTGCCGCGCTTCTTACCAGCAACATTCCGCCTGAAACATAATCCACGTCTCTAATGCCGCAAAACTGCGCGACGTCCAACTCATTCAGGCCGGTCATCCCGCCGCGTGAGGTCTCAGGATCTATGAAACCGCCAGCCGTCTGAATGCGGTCAGGATCGCTCCAGTAGTACATCACTCCGCCAACCACACCGATGCGTGGATCGCTTGCCATCGCGCCAACCAACGCTTGCAGCGAGTCGGGAGCAACTACCGCATCGCTGTTCAGGAGCCAGACGTAGTCGAACTCATTTTGTAACGCCCAACGAATCCCAACATTGCAACCACCCGCGAACCCGAGGTTGCGCTTTTGTCTTAGTATGATCTCGTCGGCGCATCGGGACCGAAGGATGCCATATTCTTCCGGACTGGAGTTGTTTTCGACTACAACTATTTGTGAATCCTGGTAATTCAGCTCGCCGAGTGACTCGATACACGCGAGCGTATCGTCTGCGTTGTTCCAATTGACCAGCACGATCGCTACACGACGAGACTGTGGCTTGGTATCCTCAAAGGCGCGCATCGAAGTCGGAATCGCCGGTTCCGTTTTGGGCAGTTGAGATATTTCAGCCGACATAACTGGTGAAACTGCCTTAGCCTTTAAACCGGGCGAAGATCGCGTCTCTAAAAGTTCCGTAGGCTTTCGCAAATTTCACAATCTTCGAGCGATCTCGGTGCGCCAGCTCGCGTTCAAGTTTTGAAACTGTGGCCTGTAGCGCAAAAAGTGGGTGCTTCTCGCAGAAGTATTCAAACACTTGAGAAAACCTGCCGTCTGCAACTGCATTATGAATCATCGAGTCACTACGGATTCGGTAGTCGAAAAGCACTTCATCAACAAAGTAAAAGTGGTGGCCGCGGGAAGCTAAGGTGAGCCAGAGGTCCCAATCCTCGTAGCCCTGAGTCGGCATCTGGCTGTCAAATCCACCACACTCCTCGAAGACTGACTTGCGCAGAATGGCGCACGCATCGATGTAGTTGTCTTTCAGCAAGCGGAAGAGATCAAATTCGCCGCCAATATCGAATCGACGATCTGTCACCTCCCCAAAGTATGCAGGCCGGCCATAAACCACGGCCACCTCGGGGAATCTATCGAGTATTTCAATCCCGGCATTGAGGTAATTTGGTCTTATAAGATTGTCTGCGTCCAGCGGAAGAACGTAGCGGCCGCGGCCCGCGCGAATTCCGTTATTCCGCGCCGCGGCTAACCCCTGATTTGTCTGATTGATTACCTGGTAGCCTTCGGCCGCTAACTCTTTCATCACTTGCTGAGTTTGAGAGTCAGTCGAACCATCATTCACTATGATTAGCTCATAGGCACGCTGGTCACACTTTTCAACGCTCCGAATTGCCTCGCGAATAAACTGACCGTGATTGAAACATGGGATAACCACTGATACCGGAATTTGGTTTGACATGGACTGTAAACCGCATTTGCGAGCTACCTGCGGAGAAATCTCCAGATGCGTTCGCGACTAGTACCATCTGGCAGGAGGCGCTTCCGGAGGCGATGCACTTGCGTCGCTATCCTGCTGGTTCCGGTTTCTTGAACTCGCGCCAAGTCGGTCGGCCGTCTCACCATTTGCGCTTCCAGATTCTCAATTATTGAGCGGATATCTTCTGGAGAATCGGAGCGTCGATAGCAAACCAGTGTGGTTTTCGGAATTGCGTAAAGTGGAACAGCGTCACTGAGTTCATTTAACCAGGTATACACGCCATAGTGAGAAAATACGTAATCGTGCCACAGGATTACACCCTTGGGGGCCAGCATACTAAGGGCTTTCTCAGTGTCTGATCGAACCAGTTCGTATTCGTGGCCGGCATCGATAAAAATCAAATCGGCTTTTCCCTGATACTTCGTCTGGTCAAAGGTCGTAGTGTCGCAAAAAATCTGCTCTATCTTTGCTCGCTCCGGCGTATCTTGAAACATCGCGCCGACGGAATTGTCCTTGATGTAATAGGTGTCATCATTAATGAACTGACGCCGGCCATCGTCAGGATCGAGGTCGATTGTCGCTACGCGTGCTGCTGCCGGTGAATTCATTGCCAGGTGAAGAGTAGTCAACCCGTTAAACGTGCCAAATTCAAACACCAAACCAGGATTGAGATAGTTACAAATAGTGGAAATAAGAATTAGCTCGTAGGGTTGGACATTCCCAATGCCATTGAGAGGCGGTACCGCAGCCTGGATAACGCCCCGGCATTCAGATATTCGCGGAAACAGCA
Source organism: Pyrinomonadaceae bacterium (assembly GCA_031365545.1). Lineage (GTDB taxonomy): Bacteria > Acidobacteriota > Blastocatellia > Pyrinomonadales > Pyrinomonadaceae > PSRF01. Next base: position 2,450 of record JANLYH010000156.1, read on the forward strand.
GCTCAAGTTCTCGCTCCTCGATACGACGCGAACGATTGAACAGCTCCTGTGCTTCTTCACGGGCGCACTCCATGCGACGTTGGTCTGCAGCTGAGGTTGGAATTCCCCAAAGCTCGCGATCGGCCAGGTGTTTAGGGGGCCGTATTAGCCTGCCGTTGTTCAAGCCATTCCCCAGTCGGATGTCATCCAATATATCCCGCTGCAGCATTTTAATAAGGACCGATTGTCGATCGAGTTTGTTCTGACGAGCCCGCTATGAGTGTGCCTGATGGATTTCGAAAGCAACGTCCTCATTCACCACGCCACGCCATTCACCAGTCGCATGTAGATCCTGTTTGGGCAGAACTGTAACAAACGGATTGGCCTCCCATAAATCAAGTTGACCCTCCACCTGCGCGCCCAAACCAGCGACAATCCGGTATGAACCGTCCCACAATGGCAAGCGAAGCTTCCAGATAATATTGTAGTCACCCGCAGCCAGATCAATCTCTTCGCCGCCATTGTCTAAACTATGTGCGGAGACGATAACTTGATCGTTACTGTCCCTCAGGGCGAATCCCAGTCTTGCCTTGCGGACATCGCGCTTACACGTCAAGGCCAGCCTGAACACACAGTGATCCTGCGAATAGCAACTATGGGGTGAACCAGTCGAAGAGCTGACAAACTCCCAGCCAATAAATTTTGCTTCGCCATCCGCGATAGTATCTCTGGTCCTCAAACCAGAGTGCTGGAGATTTGCGGTTTGATATCGATTAACAACTGACTGAATGTCTCCGCTCGCACCTACTCTGCCCCCCTCAAGGTAGATCCCTGTTTGGCAAAGACGCCGGATCGCTGCCATGTTGTGGCTCACGAACAAAACCGTTCGCCCTTCGCGCGCCACATCGCCCATCTTGCCCAAACACTTCTTCTGAAACACGGCGTCGCCAACAGCAAGTACTTCGTCTACCAGTAGAATTTCCGTCTCCATGTGTGCGGCAACAGCGAAAGCGAGTCGGACATACATACCGCTCGAATAGTGTTTGACCGGAGTATCGATAAACTTCTCGACTTCAGCAAAGGCCACTATTTCGTCAAATCTGTTTCTAATCTCGGCGCGTTTCATGCCGAGGATCGAGCCGTTGAGATAGATATTTTCGCGACCCGTCAATTCGGGATGAAAGCCAGTGCCGACTTCGAGCAGCGAGCCGATGCGGCCGTTTATGTCTGCATAGCCTTCGGTAGGTTCGGTGATGCGTGATAGGATCTTGAGCAACGTGCTCTTTCCTGCCCCGTTGCGCCCGATGATGCCGACCACTTCGCCGCGTTTTACCGCAAAAGAAATGTCTTTCAAGGCCCAGAGATTCTCTGATTCAACGTTGAGACTTTGGCCGGGCGCTTGTCCATTATGAGAACTTCCGTTGCGGCGCCCAAAAAGTCTTAAGAGGCGCGCGTCGGCGATCCGGTCGCGCAAGGTGTCGTGGCGCTGTTGCAGGCGGCCGATGCGATACCGCTTACTCAGCCCTTCTACTTTGATCGCTATCTCGGTCATTTAGGAAACCACTAATGAAGTCTCCGGGGTGATAAAGGAGGTTTTGTTTAGTTTTTCCCTACTCGTTTGATCCAGGAGCGCAGCCACGATCCGGCCGGCAGCCTTGCCATCACCATATGGGTTCACTGCTGAGGCCATCTCTGCACGCGCTTGGGGATTCTCAAGCAGATAACTTGCAGCAGCAACGATTGGCGCCCGTTCTGTGCCTACCAATCGTACAACTCCGGCTGCAACTCCCTCCGGGCGCTCCGTGCTTTGCCGCATGACCAGGACTGGTACGCGCAAGCTCGGCGCTTCTTCCTGAATCCCTCCGGAGTCGGTGAGAATCAGGATGGATCGCTTCATTAGTTGAACCATCATCTTGTAATCGACCGGCTCAATCAGGCTCAGGTTCGATATTCCGGACAAGATTTCTGAGACTGGCTGGCGCACATTGGGGTTCGGATGAACCGGGTAGACAAAATGTATTCCGGCGTCCTGAAATCGCAGGGCCAATTCCCTGACGGCTAGACAGATCTCCCGCAACTGCGGGCCGAAGCTTTCACGTCGGTGCGCCGTAATCAAAACCAGCGGCAGATCCTTGGGAAGCTCATGAAGCGGGGGCGAGTTGGAGTCCTGCGGGTGCGCGCTGATCTCCATCAAAGCGTCAACAACCGTATTACCTGTGACCAGGATCTTTTCGTCCGGAACACCCTCGTCCAGCAGAATTCGCCGATTGTTCTCAGTCGGGGCGAACAGCAAGCTCGCCATACTGTCCGCAATGCGACGGTTAAACTCCTCCGGAAAAGGCTGGTCAAGATCGCCTGTGCGCAGCCCGGCCTCAACATGTCCGAAAGGAATTTTTCGATAGAAGGCTATTAACGCAGCCGCCAGCACGGTAGTCGTATCCCCTTGCGCCAAAATCCAATCAGGCTCTACCTCGTCCACAACCGGAGCCAAGCCTTCGAGGAGCCGTGCCGTTAACAGAGCGAGATCTTGATCCGCTCGCATTAGATCCAAATCATAGTCAGGACGAATGGCGAAGATATTTAAAATCTGATCGAGCATTTCTCGATGCTGCGCGGTCACGCAAACTACAGAGCGAATACAGTCGCCACGCCGATCCAACTCTCGGATCACAGGCGCAAGCTTAATCGCTTCCGGACGCGTGCCGATTATGCTGAGAACTTTGAGCATTAGATGGCGGAGGAGAGAAGTCAGAGGACAGAAGCCAGCGGTCAGAAGCCAGCAGTGAGACGTTGGGGAAGCCCGGTCGATCTGTTCTCTGACCCCTGTTCTCTGACTTCCGACCGCTGACCTCTGTTCTCTGGCGTCTGCTCTCTGGCCTCTGATTCAGACGATGTCAGCAAACGTTCTTTCCATGCGGCGAAAGTAGAAGGCGCCGGTAACGAGAATTACGAGCGCGGCTGTCGATGATGCCGCAATGATCGGACCGGGCGCCGTGTTAGTTCCCAGCAGCGCCCAGCGAAAGCCTTCTACTACGCCGACCATCGGATTCAGGCCATAGATTGTGCGCCAGGGTTCCGAGAGCAAACTGCTCGGATACGCGATAGGCGTCGCGAACAGCCAGAACTGAGTAATGAACGGAACCAGATACCGCACGTCACGATACTCAACGTTGAGGGCTGAAAGCCAGAGGCCGACACCCAGAGAAGTCACCAAAGCCAGCAGGACAAACAGCGGCAGCCAAAGCGCATTGAGCGTCGGTACCAGACCGTAATAAACCATCATGCCAAGCAAAATGATGAAGGCAAGCAGGAAGTCGACGATGCCCGATAAGACGGAAGCTAGCGGCACGATCAGCCGCGGAAAATAAATCTTGGTGATCAAGTTGGCGTTGCCGACCAGACTGTTTGATGACTGGCCCAGGCCGTTGGCGAAAAATATCCACGGCACGAGCGCGGCAAAGCTAAAGATCGGATAGGGAATCCCATCCGAAGGAATTTTGCCGAGATGACCAAAAAACAGGCTGAAGACCAGCATCGTGAAAACCGGTTGAATGATGGCCCAGGACGCCCCCAGCGCGGTCTGTTTATAGCGAACCTTTATGTCGCGCCAGACGAGGAAGTAAAGCAGTTCGCGGTATTCCCAAAGCTCGCGCAGCTTAAGCGAAACCCAACCCTTCGACGGCGCGATGTGCAACGTAGTCGGAGCGGCCGGCCGAGAACTCGGGATTGCCAACTGAGAATTCATTTTACGAACGCAGGGCAAACGGCTTGCACAGCTTCAATAACACGAGCGACTTCGGCGTCGGTCAACTTCGCTGAGAGTGGCAGACTAACAGTCTGGCGACCCGTGCGCATGGCGTTCGGGTAAGCTTGCGGCTGCCAACCAAACTTCTCTTGATAGACAGGATGCTCGGGGATGCTCAAATAGTGGACGCCGACGCCGATACCGCAGGCAGTCATCGCCTCAAGAAACGCGTCGCGGCTAATCCCCACACGGTCTTCGTCAATCAGAATGGTGTACAGATGATAAGCATGGCGCGTATCCGGCTCCGGCTCGGCGGGCAGCTCAAGCGCTAGATCGGAAAGGGCCATGTTGTAAGTCTCCCAAATCTGCTTTCGTCTCTGCCAGTTGGATTCGACTCTGCGGAGTTGATGGATGCCTAATGCGGCCTGCAAATCCATCATGTTGTATTTGAATCCGGTGTCGACAACAAAGTAATGTTTGTAGCCTTCGTCACTGAAACGCTTCCACGCATCCTTGCTCATGCCGTGAAGCGCCAGCATTCTGATCCGCGCAAGATCTTCTTCGTTACGCGTAAGCACCATGCCGCCTTCACCGGTGGTGACATTCTTAGTGGCATAGAAGCTGAAGCAGCCGAAGTCGCCAAAGGTCCCGGCTTTGCGGCCACGATACTCTGTTTCGATCGCATGGGCGCAGTCTTCGATCATTATCAGACCGTGCCGCGCGGCGACCTCAGCAAGCCCATCCATGTTGCAGGGGCGGCCGGCGAAATGAACCGGCAACAAGGCTTTCGTACGCGGGGTGATGCGCGCTTCGACCTGGGCCGGATCGATATTCATGGTGCGTGGGTCGATGTCAGCCAACACCGGTGTTGCGCCCGCATGAATGATGGCGTTGACAGTGGCGCAAAATGTCAACGGCGTTGTGATTACTTCGTCGCCCTCGCCGAGGCCAGCCGCCAACACGCTCAAATGCATGGCTGCGGTGCAGGAACTGACGGCGGCGGCGGCGGCCACGCCCTTGTACGCGGCAAACTCGCGCTCAAACTGGGCCACGCGTGGGCCAGTGCCGATCCACCCTGATTCCAGACAGCGCACCACCTCATCGATCTCGCTCTGTTCGATTCGGGGTGCGCCAAAGACGATGAAGTCAGATGCAGGCAAAGGGGGAATCTCGACTAGGAGTTTGGAAGTTAAGAAAGGTGAGGAGAGAATTGCGAACTGCGACTATCTCCGGACCACAGCCAATCAAACAATGCGGCTTCGGTTCAGTCTCGCAATTCGCAACCGCGATCTCTAGGAAGCTTGCGCGCCCTCGCCGGATGAGTAATCCGACTTATCGCTCTTGTAATAAGAGTGGTAGTAATAATCGTCGTAGTCCGCGGACCGTGTGTGGACACGGTTCAAGACTACACCTAACACTCTGGCTCGCACCTCTTGCAGCGCCTGCTGGGATCGTTGAATAACCTTGCGCGAACATTCACTCGCATGGATGACCAGAATGACGCCATCCGCAATTGCCGACAGCAACACGCCATCAGTGAACGAAGCAATCGGCGGAGTGTCAATCACGATATGATCGAACGTCGAACCAAGGTCAACCAGGAGCTTGCGCATTTGTGCGGAACCGACCAGTTCGGCCGGATTAGGCGGTATCGGTCCTGAGGTCAGCAAGTAAAGACCACTGATTCTTTCCTTCTGAACCAGGGCAAGTGTTTCAACATCAGACATCTCGTTTGAAAGGATGTTGCTAAGTCCGCCTCTGTTCTCTATTCCGAACGACGAATGGACGGTTGGGCGCCGCATGTCGCCATCAATAACCAAAACTCGGGCCCCGGTTTGAGCCAGGCTAACTGCCAGATTGATTGCCGTCGTGCTCTTTCCTTCAGAAGGCGCGCAGGAAGTGATCACCAGCGTTTTCGGGGCGCGTCCTGGAGATGACAGCAACACGGACGTTCGCAAGCGGCGATACGCTTCCGCTAGTGGCGAACGCTGATCAAGATCAAGCAAGAGCGCTGAGTTGGTCCGCCCGTTGCCATTGCCATTACCATTGCCATTGCCGTTGCCGTTGCGCGTTTGCAACAGCGATGTCATGGGGCTCGAGCGCAGCCGTCGTGGCGCGGAGCTTCTTTTCAGCGCGGGGATCGTTGCCAGCGTTGGCAAGCGTAGCACTTTGCTCACGTCTTCAGTCGACCGCACGCTGTCGTCGAGATACTCAAGCATGACGGCCAGACCAACGCCGAAGCCAAATGAGAAGATGAAGGCGAGCATAATCCCCTGCAGGCGATTGGGTCCAATCGGCGTGCGCGGGGCTATTGCATAGTCTGTGACGTGTAAATTGTTGGGCGTACCGGCGAGTATTACATCATTCTCTTTCGCCCGTTGCAGCAGACCGTCAAGCAGGCCTTTGTTTGTTTCTATCTCCTGCTGAATGATGTGGTAATTGATCGCTGCTTCGTTCTGAGTCCGCGTTGCGCCGCGCTGCTCGTCGAAAGCGGTGCGCAGGGCTTGCTCACGTCCGAGCGCCTGATGGTAGCGCATCTCGATCGCTTTTGACTCAGTGGAAACGACTCTCGCATTCGCGTCCTTAACCTGTTTCTCAACTAACGCAATCTGCTTCTCGACCTCTTTCACCTCGGGCCACTCCTCGGTGTTCTCGGTCAATAACTGCTCCCGTTTCTGCTTCAGCTGGGCAAGTTGGGTCTCCAAATCTTTGGCGCCGCCTTCTCTAGCGCCGCCCGCTGCCAAAACATCAGCCGCGCCCGGTTCCTTGTTAACCCGATATGCGGCCTCGGCCATTTTGCGTTCGTTTTCCGCTTCCAGGAGTTGCTTGTTCAACCCCGCCAACCGATCGACGACGGTGTTTTGAGCTGCGTCAAGAGAAAGGATCTCGTGACCTTTGGCATAATTGATAAGCCGCTCTTCATCGTTGCGAATCTGCGATTGCAGCTCGGCTATGCGCTGTTGCAGGAAGTCACCCGTTGTACTTGTGAACTTGGTCTTTTGTTCGAGATTTGATAGCACAAACGTGTCGGCGATCGCGTTTGCAACCTTGGCCGCAACCACTGGGCTAGCATGGTTGAACTTAATACTGATCAGGCGTGTGCCGGTAAACTGCAATCGCTCTTCCTTAACGGGCTCTACCTTCAAGCCACTCTGGATTGAGCTGACATAGGGCTCCAGTCGCGTCGCCTCAGCCAGGTCATTGCTGGAACTTGGCAAAGCGACATCTTTAACTACCAGCAGTCTGCCGTTGTCGACCTTCTGGCCCGGTAACTGGGGCACCGACTTGCTGCCTAGCCCGAAGGTGCGCGTGAGCCGCTGCCATGCGGTATCGCCGGCTTGAGTGCGCAGAAAATCCGGATTGTTCTCCAAGTCCAGGGTCTTTACCACGCGGCGCAGCAGGCCGGGTTTGGAGATGATTTGCAGTTCGGTATTGAAGTAAGAAGGATCTGTGAAAGTGTCGACGATGATGGCATTTCCTTTTCCGGAAGTTAAACCCGAAGCCGGGCTTTCCGTGTCGACCTGTACTTCGCTTTCAGCCAGGTAGATGTCCGGCTTGCGTGCCAGCATCACGGCCGTAGTTGCCGTAATAAGCAAAACGATAAATACAATCAGCCAGCGTCGCTTGCTGATCGCGATCCAAACATCACGCAGTCGCACGCCCTCGTCCAGGCGATTGGACGGACCATAGCTGGGGTAACGGACGTTTTCCGCGGACGAAGCTTCCAGCGGAAGCGCGCCAGAATTATGGCGAATCACTTCCAAAGCCTTGGGGATTTCTAAGGGATTGTCTTCTTTTGGCTGCATCTCAGTCTTAGGGGTTGAATTACGTTAGTTGCATGTTATGGGATAACGCGGACCGGGAGTTGTCCCACGGATGGGACGATGGCGCCAACCAGACTACGTAAAATGCTCTTGGTTCCAGAAATCGGCACGTCCACAATATCATTGGGCAATAAGGCTACGTCTTCCGCCTCGTTCTTCTGGATGGCTTTCAGGTCAACGTTGATTTCCTGTTTGTCTTTACCAACTTGCCGGATGATCTTTACCTTGTCCTTCTTGGTGCTCGGGGCTGTACCGCCGGCAATAGCAATGGCCTTCGAGACAGTAAGTGGCTCTTTGAGAGAGATTGCTAACGGCCTCAGGACATTTCCAATTACGTAAACCTGATCCGCAACCGGCACTTGAACCAGATCCCCAGGTCTCACGAATGGATCCGCATCAGGCACAGCGTGCAACGTATCGACTAACTTGTAGGAGGCGAAGCCCAACGTGTCTTCAGGGTGTTCGCTCGAGGGCTTGTCACATAAAGATGTGCCACCCGCATGCACCACTTGTACGGTCTGGCCGGCATTCTCTGAGGGACCTCCCGCAAAGCTCAGTAATTCTGACAATCTCACAGGGCGCTGGAGCTTGAATTGCGCCGGACCGCGCACCGCTCCGATTACAGCCACTGGTTGCGATTGAAACTCTTTGACGAAAACCTCCACGTGGGGTTCGCGCTTGTACTTTAGGTAAAGCCTGGAAATGTTCGCCGCTAGTTCTGCTTCAGTTAAGCAGGCGGCCTGGATGTCAGTCTCGAGCATCGGCATGCGAATCATGCCGCTTTGATCTACGCGCACGGTTTCCCGCGAGAGTTCCGGCGCTCGTAGAACGCGCACTTCAAGCACATCTCCAGGTCCAATTCGGTAACGTGCGTCGGTCCCGGCAGAGGAAGGAGACTCACTAGCAGACAACGCCAATGTCGAAGTGGCTGAGTTTCGAGTGACGCTTGGCTGTGTAGAGGAATTTGCCGTCGTGCCCGGCTGTTGTGCTAGTGAGACAGCGGAAAACACCACAACGAGGAGTCCGACACAACCAACCCTAACAAAGTACGTTTTAATTTCTCTCATAAAGCCTCTCAGTTAATCATGAGCTGATAATATTCTTGCTGGGGATCTATTTTGCGAGGCGTCCGCCAAAGCCTCGGCGTTGACCAGGAATTACTATCGAGCACTCAAGATGAGGACTGTCGTTTCTTTCCTTACGGCTAACATCTTTTCTAGAGCTAAGAATCCGCGTAATCCCAGGCTTGGTTCGCACACTTTTTTCAGGAGTGCCACTACTATACCGAAAACGGTAAGAGTCACCCGGAACCCCGAGGGGAAACCTCTCTCGCGAGGCGGCATTCAGGAAGGCCAGCATGATTCGCATTGTGCGCTCTGGTGTACTGCTAACCTTGTCGTTGTTGAGTCGTTTTTCCTAAAGCTTGTCTGTCTCCCTTTATCGAACAGGTTGTCGACTGGCAACCGCTGTGAAAACGAGAGAACTCTTCGACAGCTCCGCCGACTCGGATGCAAAGAGGTGGAGCAAACTTCGTCTTGCGCCAAGTCGAATAAACAACATCACATGCTAAGTGTTTGAATCTAAACCCGAAGGCTAAGCTGGAAAGCCCCAACAAGGTTAGCAGGGACTTGATGTCTAGGTGTCCGAGGTTCTCTGGCTATCCTCAGAGAGCCTCACTTCCTTCAACGGGTTGATCAAAACTCGCTCAACCGGACCTAGGCGGCACCCCAAATATGTTACCCACAGAGGGCGAGGCAGCGACTCTAAATCATACCAGTGTGGCTGTCAATCTTATCTCCCAGCTAGACTTGTGCCTGCATCATGGTCAATCTTGCCCCCTGCTGCTTCCCCATTCCTCCATTCCTGTGACAGTACTATTCAAACACGGAATTAACTAGCATTTCCCTTAAAACAGGCGCATTCCTCCCTCAACTGGGTCATCCCCTAATTTCTTTCCCTCTTGACCCACCCAGATCGGGATGTTACAGTTTGTTTTGCAGAGTTCAACTCTGTTATTCCCATACAGGCAGGCCAGAGAAAACGCCCCAGTTCCCACTCACATTTCAACGTGGCTCGAAAGTAGTTTTACGTCCATCTGGATCACGGTAGATACAAGCACGCTCGCATATTCAATGTCAGTTACCTCGCCCGATCTACTGCACGCAATCTCGCGTTTCTAAAAATTGTTGTCGCGTTAGTACACGCCCTTCGCGGTCCGACCATGAGAAACGGTCACGGCCCCGAGTGAGGAGAACATATTTCATATGGCGATCAATCGTGGCAAGCTGCTTGGATTGCTATTTCTGCTCATAACGCCTTTCAGTTTGGCATTGGCTCAGGAAAATTTTGTTGCGTCCCACGACCCGCTAGCTAACCTGCGCGCCGATACTACGTGGTCAGGGCTTACGGGCGATCCGGCCGCAATCCTTGCCCGTTTCGCGGAAGTTGAAAGCAGAGGACGCGAGGCCCTGAACCAGCACACCTTCAAACGTGATGTCGTACTCCAAACGATCGGCCAGAGGGGCGAGGTTACCGGAGAATATATTCGGAACTCGCAATTTCTGTTTGATGACCAGGGAAGGCGTATTGAGCGCGTAATCTTTCACCCACCCTCCGAAATTCGCGAGATGCTGATCACAAAGGAAGACATTCAGGACCTGGCGGGCGGCCAATTGTTAGGTATCGATATCGTAGAAGCAACCAAATATCAGTTAACCTACGTCGGGCCAGAGCTGGTCGAATCCCGCCAGCTCTTCGCCATCGATGTTGCTCCATCAACCAAACCGGATCCCAAGCGCATGCGGGAACGCTTCTTTGTGGGAAGGGTTTGGATCGATCCCGCAAGTTTCCAGATCGTCAAAATCAAAGGGGTGATAGAACCACAGGGCAAGCAGCGCTTTCCGGTATTCGAGACGTGGCGCGAACCCAATGGGGCATTTACCTTCCCCACTCGCACCGAAGCAGACGATGTGCTGCACTTTCGGGAGGGCAACGTTCATTACAGGATCAAAGTCAAATACTACGACTACAAACTTTTTGGAAGCAAAGTCACCATCACTGACGTTGACGAAACCCCTTCCGCTTCCTTAACGCCCACCACAAAACCACTACCCATTAATCCACCAACAAAAAGCGGCCAGGAAGTTTGTGTCACAAACCGCAATGCACCACCAGTGAGTTCTTACCACTGGGCAGCCGATGCGGAGGTGAAAGTCTACCTTGTCCGCAATATGTTCACTTCAGAGCAGAGAGAGGCCGTGCTTGACGCCTTGAAAACCTGGACCACTGCCAGCACTGAGACGGCCGCCGGAGTCAAGTTCACATACGCCGGCGAGTCGGCGGGACTGGTTAACTGCAGGAGCTGTCTCACCGTTACGAGGCGCGACGTTTTCAAGAATGACGGGAGTCATTATTCCTTCTTCAATCCACTGAGTTCCGAGGAAGGGCGCGTCCTGCTCTCCGCCTGGATAGATCTTGATTTTGCAACCACTGATCCGCATGCGCTGGAGGGCTTCGTCGCGCACGAGCTTGGTCATGGCATGGGACTCTGGGACTGCGAAACGTGCAAGAAGAAACGGACCCTCATGAATGGTTTTCCCGGGATCAACAGAGATAACGGGCTAATCGCCCCCTCCAGATGTGACCTGGAAACTCTTAAGAACGTTTATGTGCAGGAAAGAGAAGTTGCGGCAACCAAGTCCTACGGCGTCGGAAGTCGCGACAAGTTGCAGAATGGCGGCCCCCTCGCTCTGCCACCGCTCACTTTGGCTAATGCAGCTTCAGCCCCTGTCCTTGATATTCAACGCCCCCCGGATGGTTCGCCTTTACTGTGGTGGGATCTCTTCTTCAAGTTCTGAGCTATCAGGAGAAAAGCAAAATTGAGGCGAAGTCTTTCGATAACATTCGGATTGCTGATGGTTTTACTGGGAGCTAAAAGTGTTAACGCCCAGATTCTGAATTCGCTCGCTCCGTGCAGAATAGGTCAGCAGGCGCCGGCGATAGGATTCTGGACGTGGGCTCCTGATGCTCGTGTCCAGGTTTATGTTCGAGCAGCCGATTTCGATTCGGAGCAACTCCCCTATCTGCTAACCGCTCTACGCAACTGGAACAGTGCTTCTGAAGAGACGGGGTCGGGAGTGAAGTTTGAATATAAGGGCAACAGTACTCAGGAACGCGTCTGCGAAAACTGTATGACTATTCTGCGGGGGCGAGTCTTTGACAAGACCAAGCGTCATGCGACTGAGATTCGGGCCTATAGCGCCAACGACAACAAGATTATTACCTCGGCAACCATTCTCGTCGATCCGGTCTTGACGAATTCAAAGGCGCTTCTAAATGCGCTGGTTCACGAGTTGGGCCACAACCTGGGACTGCTCGATTGTTATACTTGCAAGCGGAAGAGCACCGTGATGAACCAGTTTGAGACTGTTAACGTTCCTAACGAGATGGAGATGCCGACGTCCTGCGATGTAGCTCAAGTTAGGCAGGTTTACAAGGAATTGAAATTACTTGTGCGGGCCTCAAACCGGGACAAAAGATTAATGCCGGCAGATGATGAAGGTGAAGAACCAGTAAGCGATGACACGCCTGTAATTATTCCCAAGCCAGCCAGGCACTCGATCAGTTCGACAACTGTTAAGCCTTTCTCACGTCCCGAATAGCTGCCCGTAATAAATTCCTTAAAACAAGTCCATAATGATTCCCTGGTTCAATACGGTTGCGGAGGACGATTTCCTAACTGAAGCGATTCCGTATTTAACCCCCTTCGGTTCGAAGCGTTTTGAGCTCGGCTAACCCTCCTTACAACTTCTGTAACCAGACGTTGTCTAACCAAAGTCTACCGAAGATCGGACAAGCAGGTGCGGAACATGGCTGACGTTGGAGGGTGACGCGGATAGCAGCCGAATCTCCAGAATCAAAATCAAACACATAGTCGCGCCAACTGCCGGCCGCCTGTGGCAGCTCTACGGATTGACCCAGCACGTTGTTACCGCTGCCATCGTTGATTACGATCCGAGGTAGCCCCCCGCTGACGATACTTTCCGTACGTGCAGCAAAGTGCATTTGGTAACGGGTGTGCGGCTCAATTAAAACCAGTTGCGATATTACCGGTGACGCCGGATCGGAATTACCTTCAAAGTCTACTTTGAGGCTGGCATTACCTTCTTTGGGATTAGCAGTATCCAGCGAGAGCTGAAATCCCTGAACCGTTTCGAGAGTGCGCCAGCCAAATCCCGGTTCCTGCAGATCCAACTCTTCCTCGAATCCCGAATCGATCATTACACCGGCCGTAGGTCCCTGGCGCCCTGGCGCCCATAGATCGTAAGCCTCCTTAAAGCGGTTTGCCGCAATGAGCGCGGCTATGTTGTCGTGACGTTCCGACTCTGGCGCCAGACCGCCGGAAGCATTGTAGATGTAAAGGGCAGAATTAAGATCTCCGAGATGTCTCAGGTATCTGCCCAGGAGCTGGTAAGCTTCCGGAGACTCTGGCTGAATAGCTTGTTTGACAAATTGAGCGTTGCCGCTTGATAGACGCCAAGCTAAGTCAATAACTCCCGGCATCAAAGTAGGATTACTACTAGCAGCGAGCCGAAGCTCCTTAAAGCCTTCATCTTTCTGTCCGGCCCTCACGAGAATATTACCCAGTTGCCAATGTGGCTGCGCATAGTATGGGGCGAGCGGCACTGCCTGCCTGCCTGCAGCCACCGCGCCGACAGTATCTCCACTCAGCTCACGTACTTGAGCCAGGCTCAACCACAAAATGCAGTCGTCGGGTCGAGCCAGAGCAGCCGCGTAATACTCGGCAGAGGCTCCTGTTAGGTCCTTCCTTGCTTCGAGAACTGTCCCGCGCACAAAATGCGCGTCTGGGTTGATCGAATCCAGGTTTACGGACGCGTTTGCCGCTTCCATCTCATAACTCTTCGCCGCATAAGCGGAGAGGAGGCTGGAAAATCCAGCTCGCCCGGTATTCAATATCAACAGCAGAAAAACGATCACCAAACCAACAGCCGCGAGGCTTCGCCTAACGCGGCGAGACGGTCGCTTATTGTTGATTCTGAGCGTCACGATTGCACCTTGCACTAAAAGCCAGCGAAAAAGGTTTTAAGGGAAGTCACTTCCAGTCTCTTGAAGGCCCCGAAAAAGCTGAAAGGCGAGCTCCCTTTCGGAGCACTCGCCTTTTTATGCTTCTTTGTCCTGCGCCTAACAGTTACGGAGTAGACGGGCTCGGATTGCAAAACACTATGCATGCAACGATGCCGCCACCACCCGCAAAAATTGCGGCGGTAGCAGTTCTGCCGAGACCAAACAATCCGTGCGGAATCGCAGCAGCACCTGCGGGTGGATTGCATCCTAAGCCAGATGCTCCAGCGCCGGCGGCCGCGGCGGCAGCCTGGTTAACTTTCGCAACCTCGCCTGGCTGTAAGCAAACATCAACGGTTCCACCAGTCGTCGGACTTATCTGGGCGCCACTGATTTGAGGGGCAGTAATCGCGCCCTTAATGTTCTTATTGGTGGTCAAGACTACGCAGCCCTGCGCCAAACTCGTGTTGATGTCGCCACCGTTGCCGCTCTGATTGAACTGCACGATCAGCTTGGTGTTGGGCGCGATGCATAAACTACCAAGGGCGCCAATATTGATTGTGGCTCCCACGTTGGCTGGAGTCTCAATCGTGGCCCCGCTTGGAATTGTTGCTCCGCTAACGGCACTGACACCATTAACGAGGATCGCTTGGTTATCGCGCGTAGTCAGGATCCCCATCAGTTGTTGTGGTGCGACCGCCGGAGCCGCTCCGCCATTTGGATTGGCAAAACTTACTCCGATGTAGACCTGACTAACGGCAAAAATAACAAACAGGGCGGATGCCGTAAGGACCTTTTGGTTTCTGAAGTTCATGATCTTACCTCCGATCAACGAAGAAATCTCTCTATGCTTCGCTCCCGCCACCCGCACATAGCCTAAAGAATAGGGACGGAGTATAGCCCCGCTCCCTACATGCGTCAATCATTTAGGTCAAGTTCCTGCCCATCAACGATGGTTCCCGACTCTGGGCCGGCTATTCGTATGGTTCCCAAAAGCAAGTCGTTCTGAATAGGGGTTTCGATCTCACAAAAAGCCTAAAACAAAGGCAAATCCAAATTCTATGCTTCAGTTTTTGCCTTTCGCAGGTGCCCTATGTGACGCCATACCCACCAGCTGATTACCAGGACCGCGACAATCCCGATAACAAAGTCGAAACGGTGAAACCACGTCTTGAGCGTGTCGTCCTGGTTCCACTTCTGGCCGAGTTTCTGACCGGCGTAGGCAAGCCCGAGACACCAGGGCAATGAACCGGCAAACGTATAAATGATGAAACGCTTCAAGTTCATTCGCGCTACACCAGCGGGAAAAGCAATGAAGGTCCGGATCGCCGGTAGGAGACGGCTGACGAAGACAATGATCTCTCCGTGGCTCGCAAACCAGCGATCGGCCATGTCGAGGTCATGAGGAGAAACCAGTAAATAGCGGCCGTACTTCTCAATTAAAGGACGTCCGCCCTTGCTGCCTACCCAGTAGGCTACCAATGAACCGAGCACACAACCGACTGCTCCGGCTAAACCCACCAACCAAAGATTCAGTTCCCCGGTAAAAACCAGGTAGCCCGAAAACGGCATGATGATCTCTGAGGGCAACGGTATGCACGCGGATTCAATCGCCATCAACAGGACTATTCCCGGATAGCCCGCCCACGAAATGACGGTTACGATAATGAGGGATAAGAATTCTAGTATGCGTGCGATCATTGCGTGCTAAGTTTCAAGTTCCGCGTTCCAAGTTTCAAGTTCAAAAAAGAAAAGGCTCGCATGAGCCACGAAGAGTCGAGGACAAACCGTTTTTAGTTTCGCTAAGGAGTTCCAGGTCCCGTCAACGGTCAAACTCGAAACTTGGAACTCGAAACTAGAAACTATCTTAAGACGTCCACCCATGTTGTCCAATCAACGGAACAAATGCGCAAGCGCCATGGTCTTCCTGTTTGTACCCAACATCAGCCTTAATTACGCGCACGAGACGCTGTGCCTCGCGAGTTTCACCCACCGGTACAACCAGCCGGCCACCCACTTTTAACTGGGCCACCAGCGGTTCAGGAATTGTTGGACCACCAGCCGCCACTAGTATCGCGTCGTAGGGTGCGTTGGCTGCCCAGCCGAGCGTACCGTCGAAACACTTCACAGTCGCATTGTAAATGTTGAGCTGTCTGATACGGCTCTGGCCTTCGCGGGCGAGACTCGCAATCCGCTCGATTGAGTAAACTTGACCGGCGACCTTCGCGAGAATCGCGGTCTGATATCCGGAGCCAGCTCCAATCTCAAGCACGCGACTCTCGGAATTGATTTCGAGCAATTCTGTCATGCGCGCCACGATATAAGGTTGGGAAATCGTCTGGCTGCCGCTAATCGGCAGCGCATGGTCCCCATAAGCGCGGCCCTGCAATGCTTCGGGGACAAAGGCATGTCGCGGTACGGAACGCATCGCTTCTAGAACTCTATTGTCGCGGATCTGGTAGTGGTCGCGGAGCCTTTCACACATGCGCTCGCGTGGGATGGAGTAATCCTGACTTCTATTCGTGGGCTGTTGACCAGTTGTTTGCACGAAACTTCAGTAATATTCGCAGGTGGCAATTAAGGAACTTACGCCTTGTTGAGCAGCTCAGTATCCTTTAAATAAGCCCAGCTCTCAATCGCAGTCAGAGCGCGATGGTCGGTCATATCACTTTTCAACGGCGTCACCGAGATGAATCCCTGATCGATCGCATGGTAGTCAGTTCCGTCAGCGGCGCTATTGTTGAAGTATTCCTCGCCGATCCAGAAGTAAGGCTTACCGCGGGGATCGATGTGTTCGCTGATCACCGGACGAGCATTCTTGATTCCCTGGCGTGTGACGCGAACTCCTTTGATCTCTTTTTTCGGAATGTTGATATTCAGCAACGTGCCTTCGGGAAGTCCTTCCTTCAACACCTTGCGCACCGCGACCACGGCGAATTGAGCTGCCTCGCGAAAATCAAAACCATCCCGCGCAACCAAACTGAACGCCAGCCCTGGCACTCCCAAAATAGTAGCCTCAAGCGCTCCCGCCACCGTGCCTGAATAGGTCGCATCATCGCCTAGATTGCCGCCATGATTAATTCCCGACGCACAAATGTCAGGCCGGTTGTCTTCCGTTAGAATTTTGTTAAGGGCGAGGGTGACGCAATCGGTGGGCGTGCCGTCAACCGTCCAATGTCTTTCGTCAATCTGTCGAATGCGCAGGGGCCGCGCCAGCGTAAGGCTATGAGCAGCGCCGCTCATTTCAGAAGCCGGTGCTACAACGTAAACATCCCCGACTTCTTTTAAGGCTTCTTCAAGCTTGCTCAGGCCGTTGGACTGGATTCCATCATCGTTTGTGAGCAAGATTCGCGTCATAACAGATTTGCCAGGGCCAGCTTCTCGATCCACTCCTCAAAACAACTGAAAAGTCCAGATTGAGCCAGGAATTCTGAGACTACTGGAGAGAAAAACACCCCGTGCAGGATGCAACGGTTGGCCTACTGACCCGATTTAGTCCCGGGGAGTAGTGCGCATGCGGCCTTTTTTCTTGTTGCGCTTGCGCGCAAGGGCTGATTTGAGTTTTGCCTTCTGGCCGGGAGGAATAAAGAACGCGTGCTTTTTCGCATCCTTGATGATCTCTTCGGTCATCACTTTACGTTTGAAACGCCGTAGCGCGCTTTCGATCGATTCACCCTGATTAATGGTAACTATAGCCATTCGCTTCTCGTCTTTCCTTAAGTTTGATATCAGCTATTTAACACGCCGCAAACCTCAACGGTCAAGTTGGTAGGACGTGAATGGTCAATCATGAATAGCAAGTTGCGGGCCTGGTCACTCTAACAAGGCGTCCCGATAGTCCACTTCCGACTTGCCACTTACTATCCACTATCACACAGTGAACCCCGCGGACGTTAAGCCGTACGCGGGGTTCCTAAAGAACTAGGAGCAACTTCACTAAACCATTGCCGGTTCGGCAGCTTCCTGCTTCTTGCGGCTGAGACCCTTAATCTGAACCGGCTTGTCTGCGTCCTTAACTTCGATCTGCTTCTTGAGCACGATCTCCTGATAAAGTTTCCGCATAGCTACGGCTTCTTCGTGCGCCGTCTTCGGTCCTTCCATCTCCGGCTTGTTAGGTCGGGTCAGGTCAATCGGATTCAAGACCATGTCGTGAGCTTTATCAGTTAACTCAACTTCCTTGCCGCGAGCAAAGATTTCGTGACGGCCGTGATCTTCGTACCACTTTGCCACGGTTGCATTCTGGTGCATGTTTTCAATGATGTTTCTCCATCCTATGCCCGTGTTGTAAGCGCAGAATGAAATCTCACCCTCTTGAGTTCCGTAAGGAATGATGCACATTTCGGTGCGACGGAAGTCGTAGTTGAAGAGATCCTGAAACCACATGCCGGCGATAAAAAGGAAGTTCCAACGATCAGACCGGCGCTTCTCGATGTCGTCTGCAGAGCGATCGCCGGTGACCTTGCCGTAGTCTTTACCGGTCAAGCCAAACGACTTGTCAAACTTCTTGAAAAGCTCATACAGCGTAAATTGCGATGGCGATTTGTAGGGGTTGAAGTGCTTGAGCAGCGCCAGACCCATCATCAAATTCGACATCCACTTCCCGCGCGCCGCGTCTGTGATCTTCTGCATGTCCTTTACCAGGCCGGGGATGTTCAAGAATTCCGGCACCGGACGCATCTCGCGAGTTTCCTTGTCGACCATCACCGCAGTACCAACGCCACAGTTTGGATGGCAACCGCAGGAGACCTGACCCCAGTCAGCATCGGGTCCATGTACGAGATCCGCGAAGTCGGCAAAGGCGCCCATCAGTGATAACGGGAACCAGTCTCGCGTCGGCTCAGTGATACCAACCTGATCTTTAACATCATGGGCGAGATGTGAAAGCGTGTAACGCTGTTGCAGGCGGCGTTGCGGCGTAATCTCCTCATCGCGACCTGTAAAAGAAACTGGCTGGAACGAGAGGAACGCAATCTTTTTCGGATTGTCGAGCGCAAACCTGATAATCGAACCCACCTGGTCATTGTTGATACCATTAACCAAGGTCGTTACCAGCACTATCTCGACACCAGCTTCGTGCAGGTTGTTGATGGCTCGCATCTTGACGTCAAACAAATTGCCAACCTGACGGTGACTGTTGGCGTCGTTACCAACTCCATCAAACTGGAGGTAAACGTAGCGCAAACCAGCCTCAGCAGCTTCGCGGCAGAAATCTTTGCTCTTGGCAAACTCAATTCCATTGGTGGCTGCCTGCACACTGTTATAGCCGACCTTACGCGAATACTTAATCGACTCGATAAAGTGCGGCGAGATTGATGGCTCACCGCCTGAGAACTGAACCGACATCTGACGACGCGGCTTGATTGAGATTGCGTTATCAAGAATCTCGCGAATCTCATCCATGCTCAACTCATGAACGAAACCAACTTGGTTGGCGTCCATGAAGCAGGGATCGCACATCATGTTGCAGCGATTAGTTAAGTCAACAGTCAGGACGGCGCCGCGACCATACTTGATGGTGCTCGTTCCGTGGTTATGGAGCTTTTCATCGTTGTGAGCATCAATATCTCGACCTGGGAACATCTTTTCGATATGGGTGAGAAATTTGACGTCGATGGCCATCATATCTTCAAAGTGCCCGTGGATCGGACAATCCTTGACCATCCAGACCTCGCCGTCGCGCTCGATGATTTGCGCTTTGATCTCGCCGACCTTCTCGTTGATCAGAACGCTGACATCCTGCTTGCCACTTATAATCGACTCCCGAGCCTCAATTACGCAGTTTGGGCAAAGCGAATCCGTAGTTCGGGGCCAGCCGAGGGTCGGCTTGCTCTTCTGCCACGATTTCAGCAACGGCTTGTCTGACCACTTGGGAGTAAACGACGGATTTGGTTTGTACTTGTTAACTGACTGAATAACATTATGTAGGCCGCCGGCCGCCAATGTGAGGCCCTTTTCAGCGCGCTTGATTAGTCGCATGCTCTCTCCTGTGAATACCTATATTGTTTTAGAATTGCGATTCGCAAGGCAGGGGAATGCACACGTAGCCTCGCAAACTGACCTTCCCATGGCAATGACCATGCCGCCGCTCCTCACTAAACCCTAACCGGACAAATAGTTGGAGTTAGCTTGCGTCACTGGTCAGCGGAGGCAAGGTACAACATCTCCTTCCGCGTGTCAACACGGCACAATGGCGCCCAGAGCTTCGAGAGCGTGACATTTTGGCCAGCTGCTGGCGGAACGCGAGCTTTCAGTGGGTTGAAACGAAATAACCGACTCTGGTGGAGACTTGAAACGCAGGATTTGTAGTGCCAACACGAACTCGTCGGAACTGTCCGTCTCGCTTTGTATTTAGTGGCGAGTAGTAGAGCGTGTACTGGTGCCGGAGTTCGTCGGCAACTTCAGCGTAGGTCTTTTCGAGATCATTAAACCTAGTGGGCTTGTAAAGGCGGCCACCCGTTGCCGCGGTCAACTGTTCCAGATTGCGTTCGCTCTCTGTCAACGCAGCCAGGCCCAGACGCAAATCGTCGATGCGAAGTTTGTTGAATCGCACGGCGGAGTCGGAGGCGGACAATAGAGTCGCCAACTCCTCCTGCTTCTTCGCTCTCTCGATATTCGTATTGCTGATTACATACACCGTGGTTTGGCCTTGAAGTGCGGCCCGGAGTGCTGCGTCGAAGCTCGTGCCGCGTCCGCTGTCGATACCGTCGCTCAAAATGATAATCGCGTGCCGGGCATTTGGGCGTGGGGCCTGATCACGGGAAGCGAGAAGCACTGCGTCATGGAAGCGTGTAAACATTCCCGGCACAATGCGCCTTAAAGCACGTCGTAACTGCACCAGACTTTCGGTCCAGTCCTGCAGCATCACAACCCGGTCATCAAACTGGATCAGACTGACCCGGTCATCTTTTTCGAGATGCGCAGCAAATCCTTCGGCGGCATTGCGGAAGTCATCGAGGTTTCCCGCTACTGATGATGACGCGTCCACTATCAGAGCAACATCAACCGGAACCTTGCGTAGGCTAAGGTCGCTGAGTCTTTGCTCGACGCCATCCTCGAACACGCGAAATTCTTTCGCGGTTAGGTTGTTAACGAGCACCCCGGCGCTGTCGCGAACAGTAACTGGCAACGACACCTCGGCGGTGTTTACGGAGATCACATCACCCGGATCAACTTCCTGTTCGCCTGGTAATGGTGGCGGCGTGGGAATTGGAGTTGCTGTTTTCGCTTGGCCCTGTGCGGCCAGCGAGAGTGTGAGAAGCGAAAACGAAATGAGAACCGCCCGGACAAATTTAGACCTGGCCTTCGGCCTTCCGGAGCGCATAAGACTAGTTCCCCTTTCGGGGCGAGTTCCTGCCTGGCCCAGTCTGCTTTGAACCTGAGTCATCTCCCATAGCCGTGGTCATTGCGAGAATGATCGCCTCCGTGACTCGCCGCCGGCGCATTTCTTCCAACTTCGCGACGGACAGATCGAATTCTGCTGGCGAGTCTTCGATTCTGTTAATAATCGTGCCCTCGGAAAATCCGGCTTCGACTAATTTGATCACGGCGTCGTTGGTGAGGGTTGGAGTCTTTTCCAATTTCAAGGGGGCACCGCCGGATTCGGCAGGCGGACGCAAGATGCGAACGGTTGCACTGCCCGTAGCATTTGTTTCTCCTTCGTCACCACCGCTTAGGCCCCGCCCGCTGCGCTTACTGCTTGAGCCTGAACTGTTGCCAAAGATGTCATTCCCGCCGCGCTGACTGTTCGACTTAGCATCACCAGTCCTGCCCGCCCCCAAGCCGGAGTCTGAGTCGTCCATCCAGTCATCGTTGGCAAGGAAGGGCTCACTCAGCGACAGCATCGCGAGAATAATGTTTTCGCTGACGCCGCTGCGCTTCAACTCAATCAATTTGTCGGGATCCAGGTTGAAGCGATTGGGGCGGTTATGAATGATCGCAATGACAGTTTTTTCCTTGAAGCCGGCGCGAACAAGTTTTACAACAGCGGCGTTTGTCAGCGCCGCTTCAGATTGCTGCGCCGGCACGTGCAGCGCAGCACCACAACACATGATTGCGGCAATCGCGAGTTTTAAGAGTCTGGTTTTCATTAATACTGGGCTCGAGTTCATCTGCCACCTATTCGGGTTGACAGGCTCGTTCCCGCGACCGCCACCTCAGTTTTCGTGGGCATCGCGTTCCCTGGTCGACGATAGCGGTAGCTGATTCGTCTCACATAATCTCGCGTTTCCCGATATGGCGGGACCTGCCGTCCAAATTTCATTACCGCACCCTCGCCCGCGTTATAGCTCGCCAATACAAGATCGATTCGCCCATTGAATTGGTCGAGTAACTGCTTCAAATACCGAGTGCCGCCGAGGATGTTCTGTGCTGGATCAGACGGGTGTCTGACGCCAAAACGGGTGCTTGTACCTGGCATCAGCTGCATCAGTCCTCGCGCTCCTCTCGGAGACAAGGCACGGGCGTTGAAGTGCGATTCCTGTTCCATCACACAAAAGATCAAATACGGATCGACGCTATACTTGGCCCCATTCTGCTTAATCAAGGAATCGATGTGCGAGCTACCCGTAGTCCAACCACGCGCTTTCCTGGAGGAAGAGTCTGATTCGGCGAGGGTTTCCAGTTCTTCACGCTCGATGTGATCGATGCGCGCCTTTTCAATGAAGACTGAAAGCGAACCGCGGCGATACCACGCGCCCGCTGCGGATTCGGTGATACTGTCGGCTTCGACGCGCGCGCCCCCAACAAGGTAAATCCACACAGGTTGGCTAAGCGACTCGACAGATGGACCAGAACCCGACTGGGCGACTTCCGCGACTTTCGCGATCTGCGGATCGGCCTTAACACTCGGAGACGAATTCCGTTCAATGCGCTTGACGCTTTCACGCGGAAGCAAGTGACTCATACCACCGAGCCGATACCAAATTCCCTGTTCGCTCTGCCACACTTCATCGACATCAATGGTGCTGCCGTTAACCAGGTGCAGGTGCCCGCCCTTCATTTCGATCCCGGCATCCGGTTGAGAGCTTTCCGGCTTCTGTTTCCGCTGCGCAGTTCCAGTGTCTGACGCAAACAACAGCGTTGCCAGCACGGCCAGGGTTTGAATTGTTTTTCTGATTTTCATGCGTTACCTGCGACGGGCAATCTAAAGTTCCAAAGGATCGGCCAACATCCCGTCGTCACTAGACGACTCGGCGCCGCTCCTGAATTTGTGATCGGCATCAAAGCTGTGAGCTGAACCAAAATAGTTTCGCCATGCCACATCCAGAATTTGGGGCGTCAGTTCCAGCGACTGTCCGGCAAATAAGCAAATGTCTGTGGAGCGATCCAGCAGATCACGCGGTTCGCAGCCTTTCATTTGCCGGTGCTCAACCTTGTACTTGTTCAACAAATGATCCAACACTGGTTGCTGATAACGCATCCCGCGCGCATTAGCCTGGCGCTTGAAAATCTCTGAGTACGCACCGGCCGTAGGTGGTTCCACTCGCGCGCGATAACCCATTCTGCGAAGGAACGCCTGGTCGGCCAGATCGTTTTCCTCGAGGTTGGTTGAGAAGACGACGAGTTGTTCAAATGGCACTTCGATCTTTTTGCCGGTGTGCAATGCCAAATAGTCGACCCTGCGTTCAAGCGGTACGATCCAACGGTTGAGCAGATCCTGAGGCGCAACCCGCTGACGTCCGAAGTCGTCGATCACGAGCGTGCCGCCATTCGACTTCATCTGGAACGGTGCTTCGTAAAACTTCGCACTCTCGCTCCAGGTTAGGTCGGCGTTTTCAAGGGTCAGTTCCCCACCGACAACCACCAGGGGACGCTTGATCAACACCCATCTCCGGTCATATTCAAACGGGGTGGAATCGAGCGGGGCGATCCGGTGACAGTGAGAATCGAACACGCGAATAATCTGCCCATCGATCTCGACGGCGTAGGGAATCCAAATCGCGCCCGGCAAAGCGTTGTTGATGCGTTCGGCGACCGCGGTCTTCCCGGTGCCGGGTAAACCAGTCAGGAAGAGTGAGCGCCGGGAGTTGATGACGCAGCCTAGAGTTTGCAAGAGTGAGTCTGGCAAAATCAGATCGTGAAAAGCGGAACGAACTGTATCCATCGAAGCCGGATGTGAAGGTATCGACTGCAAACGCATCATGTGCGCATAGTCGTTGAGAGAAACCGGTACCGCGCCGCTGTAGCCGCAAACTGAAAGCAAACGCACCAGACGCTCCCAGCCGCGATCCAGCATGCTGTAACGCGTCGAACCAACGGCAGTTTGCAGACGGACCTCAATAAGCTTTTCGCGGTAAAGTTTCTCCAGGATCTCTTCAGTTAGCGAACGCGGCAAATGAAGTCGTTCAGCAACTGCTCCGGTTGTGGGCTCGGGTAACATCGCGACGTGTTTCAGCGCAAGGTCGCACAGAAACGCTTCACCGATACCAAGCTCCGCCAGTTCCTCAGCGACTGGCGGTCCCATCGATTCCAACTCCACGCGCGAAAGTAATGTTGTTTGCGTCATCACAATTGTTGGACAGACATCCTTCTGTCGGTCCTTCCTTTTCGATTGATGAGAGACAGGCAGGAACGCCTGTCCTAGCTACCTTCCAGCCACCGCCGAAACCGAGACGCCAATAGTGTCGTTGACCGTCTGGGCCTGTTGGGCCCGGCCAGTTGATTTGTAGAGAATTGCCAGGCGATTCAAAGCAAGGGTTGAATAAGGCTCGATACTGCGAGCCGCTTCGTAGTATTTGATCGCATCTTCTTCGCGTCCGAACCTCTCGAGCATGCGAGCTGTGTTCAAGTTGCCGTTATACGGGCCGGAGGCGCGGGCGAAATGTTTGTAAGCTTCTGCAAACTTCCCAAGTCGGCAAAGAGCGAGTCCGAGATTGTTCAGGATCCGATCGTCCGTTGGCGCAATTTTCGCTGCCCGCTTCAGCTTGTCAACGGCCGCGCGATAGTTCCCGCTTTGATACAGGGAGAAACCGAGGTTGTTCAATGCCTGCGCGTCTTCTGGTTCAACTTTCACGGCCCGCTCGTAGGAATCCTTCGCATGATCTGCGAACCCCTTTTTGTCGTACGCGACTCCGAGTAGGTTATGGGCCTCAGTCAGCTTAGGATCGAGAGAGACGGCGGTCGAGAGTTCACTAATTGCTTCATTCAGTTGGCCATTCATCAGATACGAACGGCCATTGGCGAGGTGATCCCTGGCGGAACTGGCCGCGGCCTGCTTGACGGGCTGCGGCGTGCGGCTGTCATTCAGGCGCTCGACGCCTACACTCGCAAACTTCTCGGCATCCTTTTCGGTCATACGCTGGGGTCGGTCGTTGTCTTTGCGACTAAACAGTTTTCCAAAGGCCTTGAACGGCGCGGAAAATATCCGGGCTACTTTGTTTCCGCTTTTCTTCTCTGGCACGGTTCCGGCTTCCGACCCCGAATCTTCAATCGCATTCGCGTCTGGATCGCCGTCGCGTTCCGTGGTGGTGGCGCTCCACATCGCTGATGCGGCGACCATGATTACAAAGGCTATGAACACCGCCAATATTTTTCGTTTACTCATGACTCCACTCCTTTACATCTTTC
Source organism: Pyrinomonadaceae bacterium (assembly GCA_031365545.1). GTDB lineage: Bacteria > Acidobacteriota > Blastocatellia > Pyrinomonadales > Pyrinomonadaceae > PSRF01. Next base: position 27,644 of record JANLYH010000156.1, read on the forward strand.
CAAGGGTGTCGATCAGTTGCAGTGCCGCTGGGCCCAAAATCGCGATGAACAAAGTGGGGAACAGAAAACATGCCAATGGAAAAAGTAGCTTGACCGCGGCCTTTTGCGCCGCCTGCTCAGCCCGCTGCCGGCGTTTGGTTCTGAGCGAATCGGAAAAGGCACGAATGGCCTTGGCGATTGAAGTGCCAAACTTGTCTGTTTGAATCAGCATTGCGACGAGACTCCGCAGATCGTCGACTCCGGTGCGATCGGCGAGATTGCGCAACGCCTCGTCACGCTCTCGTCCCACTCTTATTTCCAGGTTGGCCAGCTCAAACTCTTCACTGATTTCTGGGTGCACTTCCTTTAGTTCGCTGCTGACTCTCATCATCGCCGCGTTTAGTCCAAGCCCGGCCTCAATCGAAATGACCATCAAGTCGAGTGCGTCCGCGAGTCCCCAACGCACGAGTTGTTGTCGTGAACGAATCATTCGCCGCAGGGCGTAGCGCGGCAGAAAGAAGCCAATAACAAAAGCCGCGAGAATCCAGAAGATCGCGCCGGCAAGAGGCCGCGCCAGGACTGCGCAAACCAGCGCCACGATTCCCGGAAAGGCGGCCATCGTTAGCAACTGAACTCCTCGGTAAACACCTGGCGCCCCCGGCGAGCGAAATCCGGCCTGCATCAATTGCTTCTGTAACTTCTGCGCTTCCGCAGCGGACGGCGGTACCAGCCGGCTAAGTGGCGAAGCGATTCGCTCCGCGAGGTCCGTCGCTGGTCGATTCTCATCGAGCGAAACCGCGGCTCCCGCGTTCGCCGTTCTCCCGCTAAGTTTTTTCAGACGTTCCGTTGCGGCGCTCTGCGGGCGATAAAGAAGCCAGTAGATCCCCATCATGCCAAGCGAGATGCAAATGAAAGTTGAAATTGTTATCAGTAAAAGCATGGCGTTAGTGGTCGGTTGTCAGTGGTCAGTAGTCCGTCTGGTTCTGGCTGGTGTTTTAGGGGATATTGGAAGTTGTCCGCGGGGTTGTCACAGGTGGTAGCTGCAACGAACTACTGACCACTGACTACTAACCAATCTCAAATTTTTATCCTCAGAATCTTGCGCACAATCAGCATCCCGGTGGTCTGGAGAAATAGTGCAGTTGCTATCAGGTAATGACCGCGCTGGTCTTTCCACAACACAGCCATGTAATCAGGATTCATCACCGTAATGACGATCGTCACAAAAATCGGTAACCCGCACAGCAGCCATGCCGACATACGCGAACTCGTGGTCAACGTTTTCAAGTCGCCCATGATGCGAAAGCGCTCGCGAATTGTGTAAGCCACTTTCTCAAGGACTTCTGCGAGGTTGCCGCCCGTCTCCCGTTGAATCAGCACAGCGGTGACGCACATGCGCAAATCCAAAAGCGGAATTCGCTGCGTCAGATTTTCCAAAGCGAGCTTGAGCGATAAACCAAGGTTTTGCTCTTCATACGTTTTGCGAAACTCAGTCGCTATCGGTTCCGGCATCTCCGCCGAAACCATATGCAGAGCTTCTGAGAAGGCATGACCGGCACTGAGCGCGCGGCTCATCAAATCGAGGGCATCGGGAAGATGTTCCAGAAATGCATCAAAGCGTTTCTTGCGCTTCCACCAAACGTGTGCGAACGGAAATGTCGCTGCCGAAACTCCCGCGGCAAACATGAGGAGGAAGGAGATGCTTATGACTGACGCTGCCAACGCTGCCAACATTCCCGCCATCACTGAGAACATGATCAGACGCGATGGCGTGATGTGCAGATCGGCCTGGTCAAGTATTCGCTTCAACTGCAAAGCTGCCTGCACACGAACGAGCGAACGATTCAGCCAGGGAATCTCGCTCATAAGTTCATTGCGCGCCAGGACAACGTCGATGTCTTCCGTATGGGCTGAATGCAACAATGCTTCGGCAAGACGCTTTTGCAGGCGCGCCCGCTTCGCGTCGGTTCCATGGGTGGCCAGCAAATAGGCGCCGAGCACCAGAAAAAGCGCGAATAAGAAAACCATGAAGGAGAGCAGCATCGTTTACATCTCCTCAAACATAACCCGGGGCAGCTGTAGTCCAGAGGCTTTGAGTCGTTCCGCAAAACGAGGACGAATACCGGTCGGACGAAAGCGACCAATTACCTGTCCCTGCGAATCGACGCCCGTACGTTCGTATTGGAAAATCTCCTGCATCGTGATCGTTTCGCCTTCCATCCCGGTAATTTCCGAAATCGCAGTTACACGTCTCGTCCCATCAGAAAGACGCGCAACCTGGACCACCAGGTTGATCGCCGCAGCAACCTGCTGGCGCATGGCCCGATCGGAAAGTCGCATGCCCGTCATTTGAATCATCGTCTCCAAACGAGCGAGGGCATCGCGTGGGGTGTTTGCGTGAATAGTCGTCAAGCTGCCGTCGTGGCCGGTATTCATCGCCTGCAACATGTCAATTGCCTCGCCGCCGCGAACCTCGCCGATCACAATGCGGTCGGGGCGCATGCGCAACGCATTCCGAACCAGATCGCGCTGCGTTACTTCACCCTTGCCTTCGATATTCGGAGGCCTGGTCTCGAGACGGACCACGTGTGGTTGTTGCAACTGAAGTTCAGCTGAGTCTTCAATGGTAACGATTCGTTCGTCTGCGGGGATGTATGCCGAAAGGGCGTTGAGGAGCGTAGTCTTCCCTGCTCCAGTTCCTCCGGAAATCAACACATTGAGTCGAGCGTTAACGCACATCTCGAGCATGTCGGCGATGTCTTTGGTTAGGGCCTTATTCTCAATTAGTGAATTCATCCGCAGCGGTTCGGCGCCAAAGCGGCGGATCGAAAGTACCGGGCCGTCGATTGCGAGCGGTGGAATGATTGCGTTCACGCGCGAGCCGTCACGCAAACGGGCGTCGACCATTGGCGACGACTCGTCGATCCGCCGCCCCACAGAGGACACGATGCGCTCGATAACACGCATGAGGTGCTCATCGTCCTTGAAGGCTACATTGGTAGCTTCAAGTTTGCCGCGCCGCTCCACATAAATTGTTGCATGCGAGTTGACAAGAATGTCGGAGATGGTTGGATCCCCAAGCAGAGGTTCCAGCGGTCCAAGCCCGAAGAGTTCGTGCTGTACGTCGTTAACCAGCCGGTCGCGTTCCGAGACCGAAAGCGGCATGGCTTCCTGCGCCAGGACGGTTTCCGCCAGCCGTGAAACTTCAGCGTGAACCTGATCCGGTGCCAGCGTTCCCAGCTTGGTCAGATCCATGCGATTGATGAGAGCCCGGTGCAAGCGCGACTTCATCTCCTGAAAAGACTGAGCGCTGCCATCCTGCCCGTTGCCATTTGCCGGGCTGGCGCCGCCAACCGTCTCTCTAATTAGTCGTTCTCGTAGGGCCATATTCTGTCTCTTTGCGCTGACTCGATGATTAAGTTGAAATTTCAAACTACAGACCGAGGTCTGTGCCACTCACCTGAAGTTCAAACTGGTTCTGTGACCGCTCACGTTTGAAGAAGGAGTTCCAGAGGTTTCGTCGTGGTTCCGGTTCACTCGATACACTCACCGCGCCTGTCGCAAGCGTTCTCGCTACTCGCCGGATCTCCTGGGCGATTTTCGAGTTTGGTTCTGACTGCACCAAGGGCTGCCCGAGGTTGATAGAAGTGACTGCGGTTTGGTAATCACTCGGCAGAAATCCTACAACCGACTCGCCAAGAAATTTTTCAACCTGCCGGAGATCAAGATCAATTTGTTTACTCCAGCGATTTACGACGATGCGAATTTTCTTCCGCGGATAGCCGAGCCGATCGAAAATCTCGAGAGCACGCTGCGTGCTACGGATCGCCGGGATGTCAAGAGTCAGGACCAGGACGATCTCGTCAGCCTGGTCCAGCGCCGCCAGGGTTATCGAGTCAAACGTATGTTGCGGATCGAGCACGACGTATTCATACGATTCCCGCAGTCGCTGTAACACTTCAAAGACGTGTTCTGGTTCGATTTCATCCGCGGAGTCGGCCTCTCTGGGCGCGGCCAGCAGCGAAAGATTTGAGGAATATGGCGTGACAAAGCTCTTGATCAAAGCATCGTCAAGCCGGTTGCGATTCTCCGCCATGTCTGCAAAGGAGTACTTGGGATCAACGCCAAGGAAGAGCGGCAAGTCTCCTGCCTGAAGGTTGAGGTCAACGAGAACAGTGCGGGCATTAGCCGCCGCTGCCAGATTCGTGGCTATAAAGGAGGTGCCGCAACCGCCCTTGCTCGAGAAGACGGCAACCATGCGGCCCTTTTTCTTAGGCACCTCAACCTGGCCCGCGCAAAATTCGGCCACCCGATCCATTACTGTCTTTAGTTCTTCGGCGCTGATCGGAAGCTGCAGAAACTCTCGCGCCCCGGCGCGCAAACTCTGCAGCAGCAGATCGGGAGCAGCGTTATTAGCTGCGGAGATGAGCGCCGTTTTTGGGCACTCGGTTGCCAGTCGCTGAATGAGCTTGATTGCCTGATCAGAATTGGCGCCAAGAGTAATGATCGCCGCCGCAGGCTTGAGGCGAATAATCTCTTCGCGCAGTTGCTCAGAGTCGTTTCCACCCGCCAGCAATTGAACGCGGTTATCGGTTGATAACGCGGTCCGTATTTCCTTGAAGTTATCAAGGCCCGTACTTAGCACTACGATTGTAAGCGGCTGTGTCATCTCTTTCCCCGGGGCTCTTTTCGAGTTTTAGAGGTTCGCCGGAATTAGTCCGGCGCTTTCGGCTGTCAGTGTAGACGCGTAGCTGGGCATTTGAATCGACATGCTGGCGACCGGAAAGACAAACTGAAACGAATAGTTACTGATGCTTACCGTGGCCGTTCCACCATTCAAGCCAAATCCTGAATAGCTGACGTTCACGTTGGCAGGCGTCAGATTGTCCACCAGTGGCTTAGATCCGCCGGTGGGGTCTCCGTAGACCACCACGTTTTTGACAGCCGCGTAATCACTGGAAGGATGAACAACCGCGTACCGTGCGCCTCGGCGAGCTGCGTCAGATAGTGCGTTGTGGATCCAGAGAGCGCGGCCAAACTCAATTACTGCAAACATCACCGTCAAAAATACGGTGGCGCCGATAGCAAACTCGACTAATGTGGAACCGCGCTGGCGCTCTTTGGAGTTTCGGTTTCGTCTCATCGTGTTGACCCAAACTGCTTACCGATGGTTTCAAACTCAGATCTAGATCGGGGGCTGCGTCAACAGATAACGCATGGTCACGCTCGGCTTGACGTCGATGTTCATCGAGAGTGACTGAATGTTGGTCAGCGTTCCCAGGTTGAAAAGGGGCTGGTGTTTCATTCCGGTTATTCCGACTTTCACTGTCTGCGGCAGAACCGGCACGCCTCCCTGACGAGTGATCACCACATTGGCGGTGGTCAATCCATAGAATATCGGCGAACCAGTGCCCGCAGGATTACCATAAACAACGATGTTCCTGGCGGTTGCGTCCTGCGTAGAGTTAACCGCCGAAGTTGCAAGGTAGCGAGCGCCGGCGCGGGACGCCTTCGCCAACGTCGTATACTCGTAGAAGTACCGCCCAAACTCTGCTGTCGCTGCAAACAAGATGACGAAGATAGGCAAGACTATCGCCAGTTCAACCAATTGAACGCCGCGCTCGTCCTTACGAAGTCGGCTTAGCTTGGTGAACCGCCAACCGCGTCGCGAACTCCTAATTTTTCTCAGTCGTAAGTGCATGGTGCGATCTACTTATAAAGAACCGGCGTGGCCATCAGGTTGTTTGCTGGACCACCGTTGGGGTCGTAACCGCCCTTGCCTGCGACCACGATGTCGTCGATGTACTCCGCCTGAATATCACCACCGCTGCCAGTCCCTACTTTCGTTTGCAGGAAGAACTGGCCGAAGCGATTAAATTTCACCTGATTTCTCCCCTGGTCATACTCGGCGAGCTTGACTATGGGAATGATCACTACTCGGCGACCGGGCACGGCCGTATGCGTTGGAGACTGAGAAGGACTGCCATTGCGATACTGCGTGTAGGTAATGCTGTCTTTAATATTTGAATCCGGCGGCATGTCTACGGGATTCACCTGAGAAGTCTGGTACTCGTCAAACCGAGTATTGACTCCCTGTCTCACCGCTCCCGCGGTAACACCGGTTTTAGTATCCACGGCGTAAACTGCGCCAGCTTCCGCGCACATGTCCACGCCGCTGGCAAGACCAACGCGAACGTCCTTGCCACCCGATCCCGCCACCGCAAGAATCTGATAATTACCGGGAGAGGCCATGTTTCCGGAGCCTGCGCGAATCGTATAAGTCTGCCCCGGCACCATCGGCACGTCGTAGTCAATTACTGACACGGGCAGCCAATTGCAGAACACGTTGATGGGCACTGAGTAGCCGGCCGTCGCGGTCGCCGTAAGATTCTTGCTACTGCCAAGAACAGTAACGGCAAACGAAACGCCGACGGGTGAGGAGGGTGTGGTCACCTGAACGAACCGAATGTTCTTCGGATCTGCTTGTGCCGATGCTTCGCTGATGTATGGTCCATCAAGGTTTTTTGCGAATAAGACGTTCGCGCGTGGAAACGCCACCGCCTGCTGATTGAAGTCGTAGTTGTTCATCGCCTGCACGGCGCGATTAGTTGCTTCCGTTATTCCGGGGCTGGAGGCGTTCAAGCCGGAGACGGCTGCCAGCGCCGCAGCGTCGGCGGCGTTTTGCAATTCAGTCTTCGCCAGGTAGAAGCGACTAATATCCACGCCTAACCCGACTGCCAAGAGCATTGTGAGCATTCCCAGTGCGGACATCGCGAGGATTGAGCCCCGCTCGCGTTCTCTATTTTTTCCTGCGGCCTGTCTACTCATTTTTGCGCCTCCTTCTCGAGCACTGTCTTTTGCTGAAACTACTACCGCGGTCTGAGAGGTTCGGGGCTAAAGTCGACAGGAATAACGTGCGCGACGGGAAGCGCGGCGTTGATGCGAGTAGTTTTCGAAGATGTGGTCGACGAACCAGCGCCGCTCTCAGTTCCGGTTTTGGCTTTGGGGCTCTCAACCGGCGCCACCGTCTTGGCAGGCTCTGCGGCTTTCGGCGCGCCAGCCGGCGTGCCTTCAACATTCTGGCCCGTTACTGAGAAGCCGGTCCGGCCCTGGATCTCTTCTCCCTTGGGTTCGAGGCCCAACGGCGATCCACCCTTTAATCCGTCCACGCCGTGCATCTGCGGCAAGTCGTCGCGGTTCATCGGTTTCACCAACTGCGCGGTGACGATGAAAATCAACTCGGTTTCGTTTTTCTGAAAAGACTTGGAGCGAAACAATGAACCCAGCACTGGCACATCACCCAGTACCGGCACCTTCGAAAGGGATTTAGTTTCACTGTTGTCGAGCAGTCCGGCCAGTGCGAACGATTGACCGTCGCGTAACTCAACGCCTGTTTTCGCGCGGCGGGTACGCAAGGCGGGGATTAGGAACCCGTCAAACTTTACTCCGTTTGAGAAATCGATAGTCGAGACTTCTGGTTCCAGTTCCAGTCGAATGTGGTCTTCATCAATAATCGTCGGCTTGAAGTTCAACCGAACGCCGTATTCCTTGAAAACTACAGACACTGTATTTCTGTCGGAACCACCCTGGACGATAGGAATCGGAAATTCGCCGCCGGCAAGAAAACTCGCCTGCTGGCCATCCATGGCGATTAAATTTGGTTCTGCCAGTTCCCGCAAAACTCCCTGGGTTTGCAGCGCGCGGATCATGCTAAGCGTGTTTCCGCCCATCACGAATAGATTCAGGGCGCTCGACAGTGAACCTGAAAGAATGCCGTTTGCCACATTGCTCAACGAGCTCGGCCCTGCTCCGGTATTTGCGTAAACACCCGAGCTACCGCCCTGATACGAATACGAGGTTCCGAGGTCGCGAACTCTGTTTCTGCTCACTTCGGCAACGCGAACCTGAAGTTGCACCTGGGCCATGTTCATTGTCGGCGAAGTCAGCATGTTGACGGTTTTGAAGCCCGCTGCCTGGACCACGCTATCGACCTGGCCCGAGGTTTTTGGATCGGTCACGCTCCCCGAGATAACAACGGAACCATTTGCCTGGCTCAAACGAATGTCGTCTTTGGGAAACAGAGCACGAATCTGCGAATCGATCAGCGAGAGATTTGTCCGCACGAAAACATCGAAGACAAGATATTCTCCGCCCGACTGCTCCCAGGCAATGAAGTTAACCTGCCCAAAGCCCTTGCCGTTCACCAGCACCTGATCTGGTGTTACCAGAACGGCTTCGGCAATCTCCGGATTGGAAACTGCGAAACGACCAACCGGCTTATCGAAATTGATGACCCGCGATTGCCCCACCAGCACGTTGATCGCAATTGCCTCCTTACTTTCCTTGAAGGATGCTTTGTACGAGGTCGCCTGAGCGTGACAGATGGTGCTAACTAGAACGAGCGTCATTGACGCCAGCAGCAAATTGGTCCGGCGGCTGAGAAGAGGGAAACGACTGCGCATGATCATGAACTCCTTTTGGTAAACGGTGAACTACGTGCAACACCCGTAACACTGAGCGACACTCATCACGGGAAATCTACATTGCGTTTCTTTGCGCCTTCGATCATTTCAACCGAAGCGCGCGGAGGCGCGGGTGACGGCGTCGTTGCTGCCGGTTTAGGTTCCGGGCGAGACACTCGCGTTACGGGCCTCGAATTCGGTTGTGCTTGTTCGCTCTTTAATGACCCGGGCTCGGGCACTGGCTGGGCCCGTTCGCCGCCAAGCAGTCCGCGTTTGTTAATTCCGGCGGTTTGCTCGTCGCCTTGATCGATTGAGTTGCGCATCACGAGCTGCAACTTTCCTTCGCTTGCAGCCAGCGCAAGTTTTTCTGCCTGTTCCGGGGTGACCAGTAGGGTCACAGCCTTGACGCTGTTAGCTTCGCGCTGATCCTGAGGCTTATCGATGTTCTGACCGTTCGCGAGGACCTTAATGTTTTGCAATACAATTTTGGAAATCGGGTCCTGCATTCCAGCTTTCTCAGCAGGGTCGATAACGACGACTATGTCGACCAATGTCCCTGGCATAATGAACCCTGAGATACCAACCACATCGTCAACCTTGACGGTCATGGCGCGATATCCCTCAGGAATTACCGCAGACAATCCGCCGGCTGTTCCCTCGGGCGCCAGCCTCGCTTCGGTGATCGGCTCTCGCGGCGCGATGTTAACTACCGCCACCCGCCCGGTTAACTTCTCGACCGATTCAAAAGCACCGTCAGGTGTTGACTCCTGAGGGAATTGGACCACCATGAGTTGCTCGGGAATAATCTTGGTTCCGAGCGGAATCGCGACCTTGGCGACTGCAACACGGTTGAGACTCTTGGTATAGGCCTGGGCGCTCGACAAATATCGAGTTACAGAAACGGCAGCAAGCAGTCCGAAGACTAGTGCCCCGGCCAGGACAATGAAAAAGCGTTTGTTGCGCATAGTTTTTCTCTCCGTGTTTTCAGTTAACTTGACCAACAACAGTCCGTGCGGCGCGTGCCTTATGGCCGAAAAATGGCCAGGGAGATGATGCTTCCGATCGTGATTGCGACTCCGTACGGAATCGTGTGAGTGCGGTCGCTGGGCACCGCGAATTTCGGCATCTGCCAGCCCGGCAACATCCCCACAAATATCTGCAACACGCGATTCATCGTAGTCTTCACTGCGCCCGTGCGAATCATAGAAACAATAGCCAGCAACCCTCCGGTAAGAATGACGACTATGAAAGTGGGTACGACCAGTCCGGCGCCGGTCACCGCTCCGATTCCTGCGAACAGCTTGACGTCTCCCGCTCCCATCGCCCCAAAGATGTGAAGTAGGAACATCAACGCGAACCCTACAAGGCAACCCAGGAAACTTGCGCCAATGCCGGCTAGTCCTCCGAAGATCCCATTAATGGCCACGCCGCCCGCCAGGGTTGCGAGCACGAACGCGTTGGGAATTCGGCGGTAGCGAACATCGTAGTAGCCAATGATGGCCGCCAAAGGGACTAGTAAAATTATGCTGACCATGAAGAGTGACACCGTTTTAAAATTCCGCCGTTAAAAGTTTATTTGCCCGAAGCGATGTGACCGCCAAGTTCGGTGATTCTCGTGCTAATCGTGTCGCCGAGTGTTGTAAACACGCCCGCGACCGCTATCGCAATCAACGCCGCTGCAAGTGCGTATTCGGAAAGCTCCAGACCAGTTTCATCCTTTATAAAAGTTTTGAGCATTTGGGTTATTCCTCCGAATAGCGATGGCGAAAGGCTTGTTGTCAGGACAGGTGTTTGGGCCAGACGCGCTCGCGCAGCAAAACGTCACGCGAACGCGCCTGAGCCGGTGCGCGGCCTATTTGCCGGTGCTGATGTGGGTGCCGAGTTCGTTGATCTTCGCGCTGATCGTTCCGCCCAGCGCTGAAAATGCGCCGACGACCGCGATCGCCACCAAAGCTGCGGCAACTGCGTACTCCGACAGTTCAAGACCCGTTTCATCGCGAAAGAATTTGCTAATCATTTTTGTGCTCCTTTAGTTTGGTGATTGCTTGGATAGTTCGTTTGCCTTCTTCCAAGTCGAAAGAAAGCTCGCGAGGTTGCTAACGTCTCATGATGTAAGGGCCACGCTTGCGTGTGGCCCTCCGCGGGTGCTGTGCGACTGGGATTCAGCCGTGACCGTGCGGCGGCCAAAGCCATTAATCCCACTCACAACAGCACCACACAGAGTCAGTGCCAGTAGCAGAAACTCGTTTCCAGTCGACACTGTGCGAATGGCCAGGACAAGACCCAGCGCAAGCACAGGGGCGGTGATCGCGATCAATGCCAGCGATACAAACTCTTTCTTGGTTACAGGCTTCATGAGACTTTTTTCTCTCTCTAACGTTGTGTCCACTGCTGTTCGGCGACGAGTCCGTGGCGTCGCGAATGAACCACTGCTTATCAAGAGACGTGCCATCGCACGAGACTCTGCAAACATTGCCTGTCTGGACATCTGGAGCAGTTTGGATGTCGCCCGGAGTTGACGCGGTGGAACGACAAAGAGAGGCCGCGAGTAATCGATGAGGCGCGGGCAGGCCGCGTTTGCAGGCTAAGGGCGCTGTCGCCTGCGGTTGTCGCCTAAAGTGGGGCGCTGTAACCAACGCGGCGACAATTTGTCCGCACAAAAAGGAAAAAGCACTCGAGACCATGCTCTCGAATGCTTTTGGGAGACTTCGTGTGTGGGAGTCTAGTTACGCTCGGACCGAAACTGTAAACCCGGCTCGGTGTCTTCCTGTAGAAAGTCCGTGATGTCGATGGCCAAACGCTTGATCTTCTTATAGAGGGTCTGCCGCGAACCCAAACCTAACGCAGCACTCGTCTTTGCCACGTTGCAATCGTTGCGCTTCAGAGTCTCGGTGATCACTCGCCGTTCGTAGTTCTCCAACAACAACTCCAGATTTTCTCCAGATCGATTGCCGACTGGCAACTGATCCAGGCTCACCGCACAGATATGCTGGCTGATGTGTTGCGGAGTAATGTGACCATTCTCTTCCGCATACAGGATGAGCCGCTCCATTTCGCCCGCTAGTTCGCGCACATTGCCGGGCCAGGGATAGTTTTCGAGGGCCCGGATCGCTTCCCAGGTAATTCCAGCCACGTTTCTGTCATTGCGTCTGGCGTAATGAGAGAGGTAGTGGGAGATCAGTACCGAAATATCCTCGGGGCGCTCCCGCAACGGTGGGATTCTGACCGTTAGCGTCGCGATTCGGTAGTAAAGGTCTTCTCTGAATAGCTTTTCTTTGACTAGCTGCTCGAGGTCCTTGTGGGTCGCGGCAATCACACGGACGTTTACGCGGCGCGGCGCTCGTTCGCCCAACGGATGAATCTCGCCCTCCTGCAAGAAGCGCAGCAGCTTCGGTTGGAGGTTTACCGGTAGGTCGCCAATCTCATCAAGGAATAACGTGCCACCCTCCGCTGCTCGTATGAGTCCCTCATTGTCCTGAAGTGCTCCAGTAAAACTCCCCCGCCGATGCCCAAACAGCATGCTCTCGATCAGTTCAGCAGGTACCGCTGAGCAATTAAAAGGCACAAAGTGTTCATCGCAACGCTTGCTAAGGCGATGAATGGCATGAGCAACCAGCTCTTTGCCTGTCCCTGATTCACCGGTGATGAGAACCGTTGAGCCGGAGTCTTTGATTCGATCTACGGTACGAGCGACTTCATACATTGAGCGGCTCGCAAATATCATTCGAGGAAGCGTACTGGCTGTCCTTTCAGGCTTCTCCTCCACGGTAATGATAGGCCGCGAATTGGCAACATGAGAGTGAGCGAGGCGCGTCACATCCATTATCGCGCTAAGGTCCCGCGCCTGATGCGCTGTTAACGCACGAACACAACGACCGTAAAGAGCAGCACCTGATCGTCCGGGCTTGGAGGAGGCCAATATGAAACAAACGGCGGAATCGCCCTCCCTGATGTCCGGCCGAGCAGCATCGGGCGCCAGCGCCGCAATGACAATTTTCTGCCCCGCCGCTAACTCTGACTCGTCCAACCCTTCGGCCCAGTTTAATCTCGGCCCTTGTCCCTCATCGACACGCCACATTGAAAGCCCATACATCGGGGCGGTAGCTTCAACCAGGAGACTCAGTTTTAGCATCACCTCATAAAGCAGATCGGGTCCGGCGTTTGCGGCCTGGCAGAGTGCCCGCACGATCGAACCTATTGGCAGCGGGGTGGTGTTTAGAAACGCTTCACCTTCTATGCAGGGGGTAGTCAATTCTTGCATTGAGCCTCTCCGGTTTCTGACAGCGAATGAAGAATAATCACCCGTTGCTGCTCAGCGACGAGTTGGGAAATACTGTGAAATGAGAGGCAAGATGGGGCTGCGGCTTGTGTCTTTCGCAGGTTGAGAGTCAAATTAGCCGAGTCGACTCTCAGTCGGTGTCGGCTTGGAGTCTAGCCCCACCCGAATCACCTGTCAATCCCCTCAAAAAAGACCCCACTTTCCAGAAACGCCATGCTTTTTGTGTTCGCCATGCGTTCGCCTTCTTGGGCCATTAAGCGCTGTTACCTCATGTAAACGTTGAAGTTACGTCGCGAAACCATTGCAAAGATATTACTTTACACCCTTAAGCGCTGGTGCTACATTCCGCCAACCTTGCCGTAACCTGTTGATTGGCAACGGATTGGCGATGACGGAAGCACATTCCATTGGGGTTCTACCTCCCAAACGACCCGTCATCTTGTGGTTGAATCGACAGAATGGCTTAAGCAGACTCTTAAAAATAGATTGACTTGGGATTCGGTAGTTGCCAAGCGGTTTTCGTTTTCACGATTTGAGCACATCGGAGAATGAATAATGAAGGCACGATTATCATCAACGGTCAAAAGTCGGCGAGCCTGCCCATCAAAGGTCACGACCAGGCGGAAAATGGCGTCTTTGCGCATTTGTTCGCAGCGGAGGCAGTTGCGGCGTACGGCGCGAGGCTGACGGACTACACCAACGATGCGTCAGCAAGCCGGGGTCCCGACAAGATAGTTCGCATTTAGCAGAATCAGAATCGGCAACGTAAGTGGAGGTGCTTCTTGAGCAGGGTCATAAATTCTTACTGGGTTGACGAGAGAATTCGGGCGCAGCGGGTCGCTCCGAGGGGCAGTTCCCCGTTTTCATCCGTGCGAGAGATTTCAATGGACATCATTGGAACGCCTGCTGAAGTACGCAGGCGCGGTGGGATAATACCGGCATGGGTGATTTTTGGAATGGTTATTCTCGGTACATTTGCGATATGCGTCGCGGTAACCATGCGGACGAGAACCAGGATGAACCTGGCCTCCCAGCAATATGTCCGCATGCAGACTGATGTCGAAGAGCTTCGCAACGCAAACCAATCTTTGCGATCAGAGATTGAGCAACTGAGTAATGATCCGCGCGCTATCGAAGCTGCCGCTCGAAGCCGTCTGGGTATGGTTAGAGCTAATGAGATTGTTGTACCCGTTGAATGAGCAAATGGGGACGCTCGTTCGGCAACGAATTCGTATTCCCTGCCGGTCGCCCGCTAGTTCCCCTGCTTGAAAGCCACGCATCGCGAGTGCCTGCCGAGCTGCGCGGTTGTGACTGCCATCACAGCCGCGCTCCCTTCCTCTGAAAAACAAAAAGTGCCAGTTTGATGCCGTCTTGCTTTCGTGGAAGACATCACCACGCTGTTTAGCTGTGTTGACAGTCGAATTGTGGCTAAACTAATATCGATTTCTCCCAAACTGCGAAAAGTGAATCGCGAGTCTTATGCCGGATACCAAAGAGCTCAGCACGTCAATTGAAGAGGAACTTGAGCGCTGGGAAACCGAAACTCTTGCGCCCACCCTTAAGCAGCACCCTGAAACTAAGGATCGCTTCGAAACCGTTTCGTTAGAAGCAGTCGACCGACTTTACACGCCCGCAGATGTCGCCCAGGTAGACTTTTCTCGCGACATTTCATTTCCGGGTGAGTTTCCCTATACCCGCGGAATTCATCCGACGGGATACCGCGGCAAGATGTGGACCATGCGCCAGTTTGCAGGGTTCAGTACCCCGGAAGAAACTAATTCGCGATTTCACTACCTGCTTGAGCAAGGTCAAACTGGTCTTTCGGTGGCCTACGACTTGCCCACATTGATGGGCTACGACGCTGACTCGCCGCTTTCTGAAGGTGAAGTGGGCAAATGTGGGGTGGCGGTTTCATCGCTTGCGGACATGGAAGTCTTGTTCGACAAGATTCCGCTTGAACACGTCACAGTCTCCCAGACAATCAATGCGCCAGCTTCTGTTTTGTTGGCGATGTATTTGGTAGTCGCGGAGAAGCAGGGCACCGATTGGAAGAAGATTTCCGGAACACTGCAGAACGATATCCTTAAAGAGTACATTGCCCAAAAAGAATGGATCTATCCGATCCAACCAGCGATGAAGTTGGTGGTCGATACTTTTGAGTTCTGCACGAAACATGTGCCGCGCTACAATCCCATCTCAGTTAGTGGGTATCACATCCGCGAGGCGGGTGCGACGGCCGTTCAAGAACTCGCATTTACCCTGCGCGATGGCCTCGAGTACGTAGAATGGGGGCAAAAAGCCGGCCTTGATATAGACCAGTTCGTTCCCCGAATCTCTTTTTTCTTCAACGCTCATAACGACTTCTTCGAAGAGGTGGCCAAGTATCGGGCCGCGCGTCGGATATGGGCGCGAGAGATGCGCGACCGCTTCGGTTCGACAAACGAGCGCACCCTCAAACTTCGCTTCCACACCCAAACTGCCGGAGTTTCGCTCACGGTCCAGCAACCATTGAACAATATCGTTCGCGTCGCCATCCAGGCACTTGCAGGCGTCTTCGGTGGTACCCAGAGTTTGCACACGGATGCCTACGATGAAGCTCTGGCATTACCCACCGATCAGGCTGCCGTCATTGCGCTACGCACCCAGCAAATCATTGCTGAGGAAACAGGTGTCGCAAACACGGTCGATCCACTCGGCGGCTCTTATTTTGTCGAAGCTCTCACTGAAAAAATGGAGCAAGGCGCCCTGGACTATTTCCGCAAGATTGACTCGATGGGTGGAATGGTCAGCGCCATTGAAAACGGATTTCCCCAGCGTGAGATACAAGACTCGGCCTATCAGTATCAGAAAGCCGTCGAGCGCGGCGCGCAGGTGATCGTTGGCGTGAACAAGTATCAAATGGAGGAGCAGTCAAGAATCCCAATTCTGGCGATAGACGAATCGGTCCGCGCCCATCAAATCGAACGACTCGATCAAGCTCGCTCTAAACGAGACGGTGGCGCCGTGGCGAATGCCCTTGCGAAGCTCAAAAGCGCTGCTGGAAACAAAGAGAACACCATGCCAGCCACCATTGAAGCGGTTCGGGCTTATGCGACGCTTGGTGAGATTTGTTCAGCGCTGCGGGACGTTTACGGTGTCTACGAGGAGCCAGCCTTCTAAATTCTCAACTGGCCAAGAGCATTCTGTTTACTCCGGAAACCCTCATGCAGAAACTGGTTCTCATCGTCGTCTCACTTCTGAGCCTGACAAACGCCAGCGTGCATGCAAGTCAAGCCAGCGCCGCCCGAGTTCCGACTGAAGATCGAGCGGTCATCCAACGCCGTCGTGTTCTTCTGCTCCGCAGCTTGAAGCTCGCCAGGGAGTTTCCCAACAAGAAGCGCGCGGTCGTAGTCTATCCGGTGATTAGCGGGCTGAGGGCCCCGGTATTACTTCGCGTACGCTCAGTTCTCGACTTTAAAAACATCTTTGATTATTCACTCAATGAGTATCGTGAAGACGCCTGGCTGGACGAGTTCAGTTACAGGGTTAATCACAATGGGAATTATTTGCTGGACATCACTTTCTCGCAGAGTGGCTCCGGCGCCTATCCAGACGATCAAGAGAAACATTTCCTTATCAACCTGAGAAACGGAAGCGTCGTTAAGGCGTCTGATGTCTTCGTTGCGGATAAGCTGGGATCACTCAGCCTCATGGTGGATCGGAAACTAAAAGTTGAACTCAAACAAATCCTCGAAAGCTTGAGAGACTCAAAGAGTGATCCCGAGGACAGACGAATCGCCCGGGAGGCGCAGGAGCCTTTGGAGTTTAAGACTGAGAATCTCGACGACTTCTCTGTCAGCGCCAAGGGAGTTACTTTCCTGTACGACGCCGGCTATCCACACGTAATCCGTGCATTCCAGCCAAACGGGACCTATTTCTTTAGCTACGCAGAACTGAAACCTTACATCAAACGCGACGGGCCGCTGGGGCAATTCAAGCAGTAAGGCTACAATGCGACTATGAGCGATAGAAAAATCCGCGTTCTGGTGGCGAAGCCGGGACTTGACGGCCACGACCGCGGCGCCAAAGTAATCGCCCGAGCCTTGCGCGACGCCGGCATTGAAGTGATCTACACCGGCTTGCGCCAAACGCCCGAGATGATAGCAGCGGCTGCGCTACAGGAAGACGTGGACGCGGTGGGGGTGTCAATCCTCAGCGGTGCGCACAACACTCTTTGCCCGCGCATTGTGCAACTGCTTCGTGACCAGGGCATGGATGATTGTCTTGTCTTGTTGGGCGGAATTGTCCCGCAGGATGATATTGCCAAACTCAAGTCCAACGGCGTTGCTGAGGTTTTCTTGCCGGGCACGTCCACTGGAGACATCGTCAAGTTTCTCCGTGACAACGTTAAGCCTCGTGATTAGGCAATCGTGGAAGACTCACCGGCGATAATCACGACGCAGGACGATCAGATTGCAATCATCCGTTTCAACCAACCCACCCAACGCAATCCCCTTTCTATCTCCACGCTTCATGATCTGGAAAAGGTCTTGTCTAAACTGACCGTTGCTAAGGAGGTCAGGGCCTTGATCTTCACCGGCTCTGCAGACGTCTTCGCTTCTGGCGCAAACATTCGAGAGCTCGGGCAGTTGGATCCCGTTTCGGCCCTCCAATTCTCAAAACTAGGCCAGCGAGTGATGCAAACGATCGCGGACGCCTCCCAGGTAACAATCGCCGCAATTAACGGCTACTGCATGGGCGGCGCACTCGACCTGGCGCTCGCTTGCGACATTCGCGTGGCTTCAAGTAGCGCGCTCTTTGCGCATCCCGGCGCGAAGCTGGGAATTATTACCGGTTGGGGTGGCACGCAGCGGCTGCCTCGAATCATAGGCCGGACGCGGGCGCTGGAGATGTTCACCACTGCTCGGAGAATCACCAGCCTAGAGGCACTGCGGCTAGGGTTAGTGACCAGGGTTGAAGATCGAGTTCTGGACTGTGCCATCGCTACCTATCGACAAGCACTCGGAAGGTGAGAGAAAGGCGCCTGCCAATAAAGGCC
>JANLYH010000178.1:0-7286 GCA_031365545.1 Pyrinomonadaceae bacterium
CCCCAACCATGAACATCATCTTCACATCGCCCAATCCCATGGCCTCGACGCCGCGAAGTTTTTCCCAGGCCCAACCTGTCAACCACAAAGAGCCGCCGCCCACGACCGATCCAATCGCAGCTCCCGCCAGCGAAGCAGCCCAGACTGGCAGGTCGCTAAGTGGGCCGCTTAGAAGCATGGGAAGATCGTCGAAGTGGGGGTCATCCATCAGGAGGGGGACTGCGACGCGCGCGATCAAGGCAAACACAAGACCCGGATAGGTAATGACGTTTGGCAGAATCATGTGCTCAGCATCGATGAAAACGAGGGCCATGATCGCGGTCACAAAGACGAGATCAAAGGGCAACGCAACAGTCACTCCGTCGTGCCACAAAACTGCAAGCCAGAGGATTGCGGTCAGAGCTTCAACGGCCGGATAGCGCGCTGAAATGTGTACCTTGCACGAGCGGCAACGCCCACCCAGCATTAGATAACTCAGGATTGGGACGTTGTCGTAAAAAGCGATTTCTACTCCGCAGGCAGGACAACGGGACCCTGGCCGCACAATCGACTCTTCAAGTGGCACGCGGTGGATGACAACGTTAAGAAAGCTACCGATGATTGCGCCAAAGATGCCCACCACCAAATAAATGGCTGGCTGCGGGATTAGGTTTAGGTTAGAGAGTGTTGGCGTTAGGGAAAGAAGCATCGGCGCGCATTGTAGCTTATTTTCAACGTGAGCAGCCTGAAGGGCCGCGAGTTAATAGCCGGTGGTCGAAGCGCAGACCACCGGTGTGGCGTCGCAAGAAAATTGCATCCTGAAAGGGTGTGGAAAAAACCTAACCCGTCCTCGAATATAAACGAACCTGGCACCCCTTCAGGGTGCTGTACGTCTGCCCACTGCCCACTGCCCACTGCCCACTGCCCACTGCCTACCGCCCACTGCCTTTTTGCTTTTCCCACAGCAGGACGTGCTTCAGAAAGGCGTGGTGTGCGGCGAAGCTGGCTATCGTTATGCCGGCGAGACCGTCGCGAAATCCACCTTTGAGGAAATAACTGCGAACAAAGGCAGACGGCGCCGCTGCAGCAATTTTTAGCGCTGAGGTGTGACGACCCTCGTCCAACATTTGCTGGGCGGCGAGTGGGGCATACCGCTCACCAATCATGCGGTGATGTTGGGCGGCGTCGCTTACGCTGTAGTGCAAGATATCGCCGGACAGTGTTTCGACTCGCGCACCGATATTCAGCTTCACAGATTCATGGATATGTCGGGGCGCCCAGCCGCCGCGCGATTTTCTAAAGAGTCGCAATTGCCAATCAGGATACCAACCGCCTCCTTTGATCCAACGGCCCTGGTAAAAAGATCGACGCGCTATTCGATAGCCGTCGGCAAGACTGCCTTCAGGCTGCTCGCGTAGTTTCGCGATCGAGGCTTTGAGTTCGTCGGACACGCGTTCGTCGGCATCAAGACTGAAGACCCAATCGTTCGCAGCTTCCTCAGTGGCAAACTGTTTCTGCGCGGCGAAGCCTGGCCAATCCCGGCTCAGCACCCGCGCTCCGCAGCTTTGCGCAATTGCGCGCGTTTCATCCGCGGATTCGGAGTCGACGACTAGAATCTCATCGGCCCATGCAACTGATTCGCAGGCTTCGCGAATGTTTGCCGCTTCGTTGCTGGTGATTATGGTGGCGGAGATTTTCATCGGCTTTGCAAGACAGACATTCTTGTCTGTCTTGCGTGGCAATTCAAGCCGGAAATGAAAAAGGACAGGGATAAATACCTGTCCTACGACGGCGCGCTATCTAAAAGGTGCGTTATGGCGTCGGGGTATCGACCATCACGTTGTTGGCCCGCAGGGTTGTGGAGGTCGCGCGCTGCAGATCGGCGAGCGCCTTGTTGTAGTCAGTCTCTGCGCGTAACTCGGCGTTGCGTGCATTGGTGAGCGCGTTCTGCCGCTGAAACAGCAGGAACGTAGTGGAACGGCCCACCTGGTAAAGTCGCTGTTCACCTTCGAGTTGCATCTCAGCGTTTGCCTGGGCGTCGCGCGCGGCCAGTACCCTGCGGCGCGAAGTCTCCACGTTCTGAGCAGCGTTGCGAACGTCTACTTCAATTACCTGGTCCTGCGAACGAGTTGAGGCCTCAAGCTGTTCCTTCTGGATTTCTGCGCCTGCCAGGTCGGCTTCAGCAGTCTGGTTCTTGAACGGCAACTGTATTGCAACTCCGATAGTGACGTTGCGGGTCTTGAAGCCAAAAAGGTTGCTGAGGTCTTTTCCGTAGCCACCGATCAAACTCGATGACGGGCCACCCAACGAAGGCACCAGGGGTACGACAGCCAGAGGAAATCCGGCCCTGGCTTGAATATCTCGAATTTGCGCCAGCAGGAAGGCATTCGCGACAGTGTTCGGGTCGCCGGAAATTATCGGCAGAAGTGTCCCGGCAGCAGGAGCGCCCGAGGCGTCAGTTCCGGCCAGTCCGGTCGTTGCCAGAGTCGACACAAGATCGACCTGCGGGCGAGTTTGGTTCTTAAAATATTGGATGTCGATTTTGTTGATGTCGTTTTGCAAGCGTAACCGGCGAAGCTCCGGCCGGTTGTCACGGGCTTCTTTCAACGCGTCATTCAGGCTGACGGGCGCGGCATCAAACTTCGGAGTGTCGGTAGGAGTAATCTGCGCAGACCACTCACTGCCGGTAGAGTCTCTGATAATCAGTTGCTTCAAGTTGTTCTCGGCGGTGGAAACACTTTGAACAGCTAGCAGTAACGACGATTCGCGATTGGCCAGTTCTGTCTGTACTTCCGCTCTCTCCAATGGCGCTTTTGTTCCGACTGTAATTTGCGCTTCAACCGTACGCAGGTTTTCCCGCGTCAGATTTAGATTGTCGAGCTGGTTTTGCTGATCTCGCAGAGCAAAGACCAGGTCCCAGTATGCGCGTTGCACTTGTGTGATCACATCGATCGTGCGCAGGCGAAAATCAGCGTCTGATTGTTCCAAACGCTTTTTCTGGATTCTAATCTGGCGGCGAGTGTTATCAATCGAACGATTGCGCCAAAGCGGCTGTGTAAATTGCAGCGAAAGGTTGGAAGAGAAATAGGGATTAATAATACTGAAGCTGGAACTCGTGTTGGTGTGGGAATTGGCGAAACTGAGAGTGTAGTTTCCCCCGCCGAGCTCGAACTGTTTGTTGACTGAAGGGCTCAACGTGTAAGTCGTGCTCGTTGTCGTCCCGGATCGGCCGGAACCGCCCAGGGAGCTCTGTTGCGGCGTTATTCTCTTGTCGAGCTGGGGAGTAACACTGAAGAGCGGTTGATAAATTCCCTGAAGCGATCGCAGTTGCGTTTCGGCGTAGCGCACGTCATCTCGCGCGACCTCGATATCGTTATTGTTTGCCAGAGCCCGCTTGATAGCATCTTCGAGGCTTAGCGGCAAAGTGTTGTCACTCGTGACACCAAGGCGCGTCATGTTTGGAACCGGCGGCAGCGGCCGCTTTTCGACCCTCGGGAAGTTTGGGTCTCGCGGCTCCTGGATAATCAGTTCAGCGCCCGTGCCCGTGGTTGTTGTTGGGCTGGGGTTCTGCGGAGGTGCCTGTCCTGGGACCTGAGTCGCGGGCGGGGCAGTTGGCGAAGTCTGTTGGCCTTGCGGCGGCGCATTTGGATCAGAGGTAGCTGTTCCGGGAGGCAGCGTAGCTGGGTTTGGCGTGGGCGACGGCCGGGGCGTCTGAGCACGGGCTGCGTGGCCGCCAACGAGCAGAAAGGCCGACAGCAACAGTATCTTAAACAGCTCACGGGGCTGAGGTATAAGCATCACGCCAAAAGCTCCTTACAGTATCTCGATTTTTGGAAAAGTCACACCAAGAGTTAACAAACAAGTCCTATTCGATCAAGTCTTTACTACGCAATCTGCGCCTAGTCAGTTTCAAAAAGTTCCCGCATCTCAAGTGGGACGCTGGCTTGACACTCCTGAGCACGCCGCATAATCTTGGGCTTCTTTACTCCCAGCAAGCTTCGATTCTGGTTTGGCAGCGGCGGAGGATTGTGTGTCTTGCCGCTACTTAGAGATCTCGAACGCGAGCTGGAACATTCAGCAGGAGGTAGGTCGCAATGGCGGTGAAAGTTGGCATCAATGGTTTTGGGCGTATTGGACGTAACATCTTCCGCACCTCACTTGGGGATCCGGACATCGATTTCGTCGCCGTCAATGATCTTACGGACACAAAGACACTCGCACACCTGTTGAAGTATGACTCAGTGCTCGGCAATCTTGATCACGAGATTACCTCGACTGAAAATGGGATTAAGGTGGAAGGCGAGGAGTTTCGCGTGTTTTCGCAGCGCGACCCGGCCGCGATCGATTGGGAGTCGGTGGGCGCCGAGATAGTGATTGAGTCAACCGGCATCTTCACCAAAGCTGAAGACGCCAAGAAGCACCTGCACGGCAGCGTCAAGAAAGTCATCATTTCCGCTCCTGCCAAGAACGAAGACATCACCATCGTGCTAGGCGTCAACGAAAATAAGTACGACCCCGCGCAACATCACATAATCTCAAACGCGTCGTGTACGACCAACTGCCTGGCGCCGGTTGCCAAAGTTGTCCATGAAACCTTTGGCATCATCTCCGCGCAGATGACCACGATTCACTCCTACACCAACGACCAGCAATTGCTCGACTTGCCGCACAAGGACCTGCGACGAGCGCGCGCCGCCGCGCTCTCGATGATTCCGACTTCAACCGGAGCTGCGAAAGCCGTAGCCCTGGTGCTGCCAGAACTGAAAGGTAAGTTTGACGGGATTTCAGTGCGCGTGCCCACGCCGAATGTTTCGCTGGTTGACGTGGTAATTGACGTTGAGAAGGAAACCACTACTGAAGGAGTGAACGCCGCCCTCAAGAGCGCCGCGAACGGAGACCTGAAAGGCATTCTCGCTTTTTCAGAGGAGCCGCTGGTTTCGAGCGACTTCAAGCGAAACCCGCATTCGTCCATCGTCGATGCTGAGTACACGAAGGTGATCAACGGCCGCATGATCAAAGTGCTGTCATGGTACGACAACGAGTGGGGCTACTCCTGCCGAGTGCGCGATTTGATCAAGTTCATTGCCGCTAAGGGTCTGTAATAACTGTGAGCAGTGGGTAGTGAGCAGTTTTCCTGCTTTACCCCCACTGCCCACTGCCCACTATGCCGAAGCTCTCCATCAAAGATCTCGATCTGAAAAGTAAACGCGTCTTCATTCGCGTTGACTTCAACGTTCCCATCAAGGAAAGCAAGGTCGACGATGACACACGCATCCGTGCCGCCTTGCCGACGATTCAATACGCGGTCGCGCAAGGCGCGCGCGTCATCCTTGCTTCACACCTGGGACGTCCTAAGGGCGAGCGCGTTGAAAAATATAGCCTGAGACCCGTTGCGGAACATCTTTCGGGCTTGCTTGCTAAGGAAGTGGAGTTTGTTGAGGACTGCGTAGGTGACAACGTTGAAGCAAGAGTCGCAGCCCTGAAGGAGGGCGAAGTACTCCTGCTCGAGAATCTCCGTTTTCATGAAGAGGAAGAGAAAAACGACGACGCGTTTGCCCAACAGTTGGCAAGTCTGTGCGACGTTTATGTCAACGATGCGTTTGGCGCTGCGCATCGTGCGCATGCTTCAACAGCCGGCATTACCAAACATGTGGCGAAGGCGGCGGCCGGTCTTTTAATGGAGAAGGAGTTAAATTATCTTGGGCGCGTAATCAGTCATCCGGAGCATCCGTTCGTGGCGATCCTGGGAGGCGCAAAGGTTTCTGACAAGATTCCGGTAATCAACGCGCTTATTGATCGCAAAGTCGACAAGCTGCTGATTGGCGGCGCGATGGCTTACACGTTTTTCAAGGCGGAGGGTTTTACAGTGGGCAAGTCGCTGGTCGAAAACGACATGATGCCAACGGCGTTGCAGATCAAAGAGCGCGCCGCTGCCGAAAACGTGGAGTTACTGTTGCCCACTGATCATCAGGTTGTGGACAGCTACGAGCCAATCAAAGGCGACAAGATTGTTGCCAAGACAATTCCTATCGAGTTTACAAATGCCGGCCATGCGGGCATGGACATTGGAGTCGAAACAGTCTCGCACTTTGCGAACGCGCTGGACGATGCGTGCACGATCATTTGGAACGGCCCAATGGGCGTTTTTGAAGAACCGCCGTTTGACGAGGGGACGATTGGCATTGCTCGTGCTGTAGCAGAGGCTGCCGATCGTGGTGCGATAGTGATTGTCGGCGGCGGGGATTCGGTAGCAGCGGTTACGCAAGCCGGCGTTGCGGATCGCATAACGCACATCTCAACCGGCGGCGGCGCAACGCTTGAGTTTCTGGCGGGTAAAGAATTGCCCGGCGTTACGGCGCTCAGTGATAAATAACCTGGCTAGCTCGACCTTGTCAGTAGTTCGTTGTCTGTGGTCAGTTGCGTTTCTCTGAGCAGCTGGACGCTATCACCGAACACTTACAATGGACCACCTACAACTGACAACAGACCAATCATGAGAAAACCTGTCATTGCCGGAAACTGGAAGATGTATAAATTGCTTGGCGAAGCAGTTGATACCGCCCTGGCCCTCAAGCCGCTGGTTGCCAACGCCAACCATTGCGAAGTTGTGATAGCGCCCGTCTTTACCGCGCTAAAGACTGTCGCTGATCGGTTGGAGGGCTCAAACATCGGAGTGGCCGCCCAGAATTGTTCGACGGAGACTGCTGAAGGCGCCCACACGGGAGAAGTCACAGCGTCGATGCTCCGTGATGTTGGCGCGAAATATGTGATCGTCGGTCATTCAGAGCGGCGGCAAATCTACTCTGAGACCGACGCTATGGCGAACAAGAAGTGCCAGGCCGCGCTGGCGGCGAATCTGACAGCTATCCTTTGCGTGGGCGAGCGCCTCGAACAAAGAGAACAGGGAACGGCCGAACGCGTTGTCAGCGAGCAGCTTAGCGGCGGACTCACTGGGTTGACAGCCTCTGATCTCGACCGTATCATCGTGGCCTACGAGCCTGTTTGGGCCATCGGTACGGGACGTACAGCGACGCCGGAGCAAGCGCAGGAAATGCACGCGTTTATCCGGCGCGTTTTCGCGGATAGGTACTCGGATCAAACTGCGGCGGCGATGAGGATCTTGTACGGCGGGTCAGTTAAGCCTGACAATATAGCCGGTTTGATGTCGCAGCGAGACATCGACGGCGCGCTGGTTGGCGGGGCGAGTTTGAATGCCGAGAGCTTTGCGGAGATTGTTAACTATAAATAAGTCAGTCGTCAGTTGTCCGTAGTCAGTTATTTTAGAAAACTGAAGACGAGCTGCTAAG
>JANLYH010000128.1:0-13313 GCA_031365545.1 Pyrinomonadaceae bacterium
TGCATCAGTCTTATTTGCCAACAGCGAGAATGAGCGCTCGCTGGGCGAGAAGTGGTAGTTCATTATCGCCGGCGTCACCGTATAGAAGCTGTCCGTGTTCACGCCGGTGAAGCTGTAGTTACCGTTTGCATCAGTGATCACCCTGCCGCTGCGTCCGCCGCTCAGGTTCATCGTCACCCCTGCCAACGGAGCGCCGTCTGGCGTGGTTACCCGTCCGCTGATATTTGCCGGTGATGCGGTGGGTGCAAACAGTGGAATCTCCCACATGCCGCGACCGTGTGTTGCTATGCGCAACACCCGCTTGACGTTTTGAATCTCCATTCCAAAAACAGCCACGCGCGGCAAGCCCGTGCCGTATGGTGACCAGGTCGACCCGGCATCTTCAGAGACATAAACACCGATGTCTGTGCCGGCAAAAAGACGAGTCGACTTCTGGGGATCAACCACAAAGGCGTTGACCGGAACATCTGGTAGTCCAGTAATACCGGAGCCGTTAATGCCGGTCAGCACTGGCGTAGTGTTTAGACTGGTGATCTTCCAAACGTGCGAAAGGGCTGCGGTTGTGCCGTTCATGAACCCGCCGAGCGCGATATACGCGGTATTCTTGTTGTTCGGATCAAAAGCCACGCGGCCCACGTATCTGTCGGGGATTGCGGCCCCCGCATCCAGATTCGTCAGAGGATTCGTGCCAGTAGTGGTAAAAAACAGCCCTCCATTGCTCTGACCGACCAGGCGATAGTTATCATCCTGTGGCGAAACGCCGATGGCGCTGATGGGGGAAGTAAGCGTCTGGCTGACTGCCGGCATCGTATCGCCCATATTGGCTGACCGGTAGAGTTTTGTAGTGCCGAAGTAGACGGTGTTTGGATTGCCAGGGCCCAAAGTCAGCGGCGCGTAAAAGAGCACGCTGTCAGAGATGGTGATTCCATTGAACGTATCGGTTGAGCCATCGCACCAGACAGTTGGATCGACCGCGCCTCCATAAATGCCTTTGAAGGCCCACTGCCCCTCCGTTGCGCAAGCGGTTGTCAGCGTACGGGCAAAGCCGATCAGATTGTTAGTCTGGTTGAAATAGGTGTGGTACATCACTACGTTCGTGAGATTTACAGCATTCTGATCTATCCCCGTAAATCCACCATCGCCGAAATCAATCCGATTCCACGATGTGCCGCTGGTAAGCAGGTTGTTAGTGCCGTTATCCTGCGTGCCCCCGATGGTGAAATTCAGGTCGGTCGGGTGCGTCGAGATGCCAGAGAACTGTGTGGCCTTGATGCCGTTGCTGTTCAGGCTCGTCCAAGTGGTGCCGGAGTCAATGGATTTCCAAATACCCCCGTCGTTCAGGTGATAGACAGTCGTGTTGGTTATCGGATCGACATAGATGAAATGCGTGTCGGCATGGAGTCCGGTGGCGAGATTGGTAAAGGTCACACCGCCATCGAGCGAGCGTCCGTGCAAGCGCGTGCTCGCGCCCGTCACGTTGCCGCCGAGGTGAATACGATCGGTGGCAGTCGTCGCGCCGCCGACCACGGCTAAACCGATGTTATAGAAACATTGACCGTCGCAGAACCCATTGCCTGGGGCCAGCGCTGCGGACCAGGTAACGCCGCCATCGACCGAGCGCTTAATGGCGCCCGAAGTTGTCTCGCCGCTTGCTACATACAGCACTGACGGAGCGGCCGCAGGTTTGTAGATTGTTAATTGGCCGCGCCCGTTCGAAGTGGAAGTGGAGGTGGTGGCCAGCGTTCGCGTAAAGGTGGGCGTTGCCGCCAGCGCATTGGTGGTGCGCCAGACGCCGCCGTCATTTGCTGCGTTCGTGCCATTCAACCACAGGATTAGCGTGTTGAAGGTCGCATCGGCGGTATCTAACACCATGTCGTTAACGTTACGGTTTCCGGTGCAAGGCGTGTCGAAACAGCCTTCAATGCCCGTACCGGAACGGACGCCGATGCGGGTTACTCCGATTGACCCAATTGCTCCTGTTGCGGCGCTTAGTCGATACAAGCCGCGCAAGCCAAGCGGGGGAATGGCTCCGCCTCCCGGCGCATCACCGCCGCTGCCCATCACGCCGCCAGCAGTGCTGACGAACAGGATATTCGAATCGAGCGGGTTGACAAGAATCTTGCTGATACTACGACCCGTGAAAACTGCTACGTTCTGCGGGTTGCTGCTGGCATCAAGATACGACCGCACTGGATTAATCGGCCCGTTCAGCACTGGCGTGGTGTTCGCGCTGTCCACCCGGTAAAGACCAACGCCTGCAAAACTGTCGGCCGATCCATTCGGCTCGCCGGTGCCGACCCAAAGACGCGTGGTATTGTTCGGGTCGATCGTCAGCGCGCCAATAGCCAGAGATTGCGCGCTATCGAAGATTGCCGTGAAGGTTGTGCCGCCATCGAGCGAACGCCAGACGCCGCCTTGCGCCGTACCGACGTACAAGGTGTTCGAGTTGGTGGGATCAACCACCATCGTCGTCAACCGGCCGCTAACCGCGGTAACGGTGGTCTCTGTCTGCCCATTCGGAATCGGCGCGGGACCAAGCTCTACCCAGTTTGGAAAAACCTGCGGCTGCAAAGTTCCCTTTGATTTCTCAGCCGCCCTGGTCAATTCTGCCAGTTGAGCTTCCATGTGAGTGATGGCCCGGCTGCGTGCAGTGGCGTCGAAAGGCCTACCAGGCTCCACGCCTCTTAAGGTGGCAACATATTCATCCCTGAGTCTTATATATTCCGCCTCGTCCATTCTGCCATGAAGGAATGGGGGGAGGTCCGGATCGTTCATCTCATCGTCAGATTCTGAAGCCTTCTTCCCGCTTAATGCGGCCAGTTCATCGCCATCAAGGCCAGGAATCGTTGCAGTCCCCTTGCCTGAGCGAGACAGGGTGGGCACGCGGGCCTTACGACTCTCCGACGCGTCAGCTTGCCCGTCGCGTTTTTTTGCCTCGGTCTCATCGCTGCGACGCTTATCCTTGTGCGCGCCGACTCTTGATGGAAAATTCCAAGTGAGCAAAAACGCAATGAGAGCAACAATAGCGACAAATACAGCCGTTCTTTTCATGACTTTATTCTCCAAGTGCAGTGGTGATTAAGGGACGCGAGCGTACGACAGAAAACAGCGCTATGCAGTCTCCGGAACTCCAGGCAAATCTACTCGAGATTGACTTAGTTTGATATGGGTTCTGATAAGCGGGAAACCAACACGATGTGTCCCGAGTTCCAAGTTAGATGCGAAGCCGCACCGAATGTAGTACTGAGTGAGGCGGCTGTCAAGAAAGTAGAGCGCTTAATCTGTGGATCCGCCAACTGTCAGTCGAACTTTCTCTGGAGTTTTCATTTCCTCCCATAGTTGGCTTGCGCGTAGTTGTGTGCTGTGCTGTCTTAACGGCCCGAGCCGCCATGCAATCAAGCATGACGGCCCGGAGATGGTTATGTCGTTTTAGACTAGTTAATGAAACGGGCGCGGTATTCACCAGAGACGATGAACGCCTTGACCATCTCCGCCTGTTCGAAGTTCCCGTTGTGTTGGTTCAGCTTGTTGAGCCAGAATTGATAGCCACTCTCATCCGGGTCTCTTCTGAGATAGCCAAAGTATTCCATCATCACAAACGAGTCATTCCGTTTCGCTCCCACGAAACCCTCGTTCTCAACGATCTGCTGCAGCGCGCCGGCCCGGTTTAGCGTGTTCGCGTTGAGGCTGCTGACGAGCGCGTTGCGATCGCCATTGAATCCGCCAGCGTGCGCAATCAACGCGTCGATGTAACTTTCATTTGACAGAGCGTCGTAGCTGGAGCGGAAGTCGGCTCGCTGCACCCATGTCTCGATAAACGCTCCCTGGTTCGCGTCCAGCGTTTGCAGCCAATCCGGCCGTCCCACTATTACGTTCCGGGCCACCACTGCCGCGTCCGGCATAAACTCCGCGTAGTGCGGCGCGCGGCCATAACTGGCGCGATAGAGTCCGTCGACCAATCCCCCTGTCTGTTGGAACTCGATCGACAGGAAGTAGGCAGCCGAGACATTGATCGCGCGTCGCTCAACACATCCGGCATCGCCCCTGCACGCAAGTATCTGGTCACTCCAGAAGTTGAAGCCCGCTTCATCGGGCTCGCGTCCCAGAAAGTCGAGATAGTGTTGCCGCACGAAGTAGTCCGGCGTATCGATGACGTTTCCAACGATCGCGGTATCCCGACTGGCAGTGAAGACTGCATCAGTCTTATTTGCCAACAGCGAGAATGAGCGTTCGCTGGGCGAGAAGTGATAGTTCATAATCTCCGGCGTCACGGCATAAAAGCTGTCCGTGTTCACGCCGGTGAAGCTGTAGTTGCCGTTCGCATCAGTGATCACTTTGCCACTACGCCCACCGCTCAGATTCATCGTTACGCCCGCGAGTGGTAAACCATCAGATGTTGTCACCCGGCCGCTGATAAATGCTGGCGCCGCCGTCGGAGTTAAGACGCAACCAGGAAATCTAAAAGTACCAATACGCGTGTTCCATGAAGCACTGCTCGTGGCCGAATAGTATTCGTTTGTATGCCAGAACGT
This sequence comes from Pyrinomonadaceae bacterium, assembly GCA_031365545.1. Lineage (GTDB taxonomy): Bacteria > Acidobacteriota > Blastocatellia > Pyrinomonadales > Pyrinomonadaceae > PSRF01. Next base: position 4,533 of record JANLYH010000128.1, read on the forward strand.
GCAGTTGTCGGCAGGATCAATAAAGGTGGCACTGTAGTCTCCCCAGCGGCTACTGGAGCTGGTTTGATGTCCGGCACCCTGAATCAAAAGTGCTTCGCCCTGGGCCAAAGTGCTTGCCGGATCGCTCGCTAGACGTCCCGCATAAGAAATAGCCGGGTTCGTAGCAGCGCTTGAGACCGCATAGGCGATCGCCATGTTGCCGGAACCGTCTACGTTCAAGCTCGGCATAAATCGCCATAACCCGTCGCTCGCGTTGTTGAAAGTTTGCTGCTGCGTTGGAGTAGCAGGAATGGTGCTACCGGTTACGTTGAACTGATACCAGCGAATTGCGGTTGGGCCAGTTCCACCCTGATTGTTATTAATAGTGTGGGCGGCATAGATCGATTCGACGCCGGCGAGATTCTGGTACACGAGCGGGTACATTAACTTGTCGCCAAGCGTGTCAAGCAGGCTCGCTGTGCCAGTCTGCGGCACGATCGCCGTACCTCCGCTGGTGAACGCATCCACAAAACCGTTAACTGTAATCGTTCCATTTGGTGTGTGCGCAGCGCCGACGCCAAAAGTCGAATTCGCAGGCGTCGCGAAGTCGGTGTGAAAACGCCAAGTGAACACCTGGGTTTCAACGGTGCCCGCAACCGCGGAGCTATTGATCGACATAAAATATTCCGGAGTAAATACGCCTCCGGCAACAGGTCGAAGACCGCTGCGGAAGGTTGCCGGCAATAAGCTGTAGGTGTCACCCAGATTTGCGGGAGTGATCGTGAAGGCTATGGCACCCGGATTTGGCGCGCCCGTTCCATTGATCATGGCATTGCGAGGCAGTGCGTAAACACGCACCCCGTTGAAAGTGGTGTTGTTTGAAAACATGTTCACTGACATGTAATACGCGTCAGGCCAGACACCAAACTTTGGGTAATCGCCGAGGAAGCTCGGGTTCGCTGGATCGACTTGCAACGCGTATAACCACCAGCCGCCGCCAACCGGATCCGACGTCTTGGAAACAGCGATGCATTGATAGAACAGGACTCCAGGAAAAGCTGGGAACGCGAAGTCGCTGATCACCCAACGCTCAGACATGTGGTCATAGAAGACGACGGCATCGCCCTGGTTCTGATTGTTGCCACAAGGCGTGGTTGGTCCCATCGGGGAGAACAGAGAATTGTAAGTCGTCGGCGCCAGCAATTCAGTGCCCGTTTTGTTGATGATCTTAAAGCGTGAGTTGACGGCCTGAATGTAGTGATTGGCGCCTATGTCGCCGTCGGTGTCAGGCGGCAAACAACCGCAGGCGCTTTGCGCGGAGGTGATACCGGCGAAACTCTGAAGCGGAGTGGGCATTGCCGTGGGCAGCGAGGGGATATGGATTGACTGCAAGGGATCGTCGATCCCAGCCGCACCCTGGATCTGCGGATACCGAGTCAGACGCTCCTCCTCATCACCCTCAAACTGCGGAATATCGGGAAGATTTCTTAAGTCGCCATCCAACGAGACAGGGCCGACGATGGGAATGACCTGCGGCGTAGCAGTGGCCGGTTCCTGGGCCGGTAAGAGCATGGTCCGACTTAGCGCAAATGAAGAACCGGGGTCGTCGCCTTTTGCCCTCTGGTCCTTCCCCGGTAGTCTCAGTTCAGCTATTTGATCCGGGACGGCGATGTTGGAGTCTTGAACGGAAGGCTTTCCCCCGTGGGAACTGCGAGACATGGTTCGCGCTCTGGTCACACTCCGATGGGCGGGATTGGCCTCAGCAACGTCGCCACTTTTGCTTGACGAATAGCGGCCAGGAAACGCCAGCGCAGAGATAATTAATAATGCGAATATCGCAAAAAAATAAATGGTTGGACGGATTTTCATCGCACGCTCCCTGTAGAGATTGTTTTCGCACGCCGGACGAACGGTTCAACTACCAGAAATCGTTTGTGGGCGTGACAGTATAGGCTTCCGACAGTCAATGTTTTGATTTTTTTTGCAGCTGAACACTATCCAGGGCCGCCATACATTTAACAAAGCGGCCCCCGTGGATAGATCTTCCGTCCGACTAGCGCGACGGCCGCGCGCGATACTCACCAGAGACGATGAAGGCCTTGACCATCTCTGCTTGTTCGAAGTTGTCGTTGTGCTGGTTCAGCTTGTTCAACCAGAATTGATAGCCACTCTCATCCGGGTCTCTTCTGAGATAGCCAAAGTATTCCATCATTACAAACGACTCATTTTGTTTCGCTCCCACGAAACCCTCGTTCTCAACGATCTGCTGCAGCGCGCCGACCCGGTTTAGCGTGTTCGCGTTGAGTGCCCTAACGAGCGCGTTGCGATCGCCATCGAATCCGCCAGCGTGCGCAATCAGCGCGTCGACATACGCAGCGTTCTCCAGCCCGTCGTAAGCTGCACGGAAATCTGACCGCACCACCCAGCTCTCTATGAACGCCTGCCTGTTCGCAGCTAACTTCTGTGCCCAGTCGGCCTTCCCAACTACCACCCCGGCTGCGACCGCACCACTGTCAGGCATGAACTCCGCGTAGTGCGGCGCTCGGCCGTAACTGGCGCGATAGAGTCCGTCTACGAGTCCACCTGTCTGTTGAAATTCGATGGACAGGAAGTAAGCAGCCGAGACATTGATCGCGCGGCGTTCAGCACAAGCGGCAGCGGCGCCACATTCGCTAATCTGATCGCTCCAGAAGTTAAACCCCGCTTCATCCGGCTCACGACCGAGAAAGTCGAGATAGTGTTGCCGGACGAAATACTCCGGCGTGTCCAAAGGATTACCAACCGCGCCTGCTGCAGTACCAGTGAACACTGCTTCCGTTTCATTGCCAATCTGGCTAAACGAACGCTCGGCCGGACTGAAGGAGTAATTCGCGCGTGTTGGTCTGACGGTGTAGAAACCATTAGTCTCGACATTGTCGAAACGGTAGTTGCCGTTTGCATCCGTAATGAATTTCCGGTTTTGCGTGCCGCTCAGATTCACAACCGCACCAGCAATAGGATTGCCGTTCGGATCAGTGATTCGTCCGCTGACGAAACCGTTCGCGGCGGTCGGCACGATCGCCATAGAGAAGTAGGCAACTTCCGGATCGTGATCCGAAATGCGCTCGGGCCGACTCGGATCGTTGCGCAATGAATCCGGGAAATCGGCATCCATGCGCGCGTAGGCAAAGCGGCTGAACCGGCCCATCATGTTGGGGTTGACTACTGTGTGGTCCAAAGCCTGCGCATTACCGCCGAAGGTGTACGAATACTTCTGCGCTGCCGTAAGCGTGTCGATCAAATCCGTCAGATCGGGATTGTTGAGATCGGCGCTTGATTCGACTACCTGACTAGCCGGCGCGGGTGTTCCCTTGACGACTCCGATCACATCGTCATAACCGTCATTGAACTGGAAAGAATTGTAGTCGCCGACGGAGACGATGTTCTGATCGAACGGAAGCATCTGAATGCCGTTGGGTCCACCGTTTTGCATTTCGTTAATAAGACGGGCCAGCGACGCCGCTTCCAAATTGCGCTTAACACGCGTGTGAGCGCCGTTGTTATCGTTGAGGGTAATGCTGCCAAGAGAGCGCAGGTGATTGACGACGACACTGAAGGACAAGGTGGCGCCGCTGGGTTGCACAATGCTAGCGCGCAGAACCAATGGCGGACGATCATTGAGTATTGATCCGGCACCGCCGGAGGGACTCGTAAAGGTCTCGGTCTTGTTGTACTGCGTCACGCTATTGACGGTGATGCGGGTCACAGAATTGGCCTGAGTCTTAACCAGGAAGCCTACGTCAATGCCACCGACGTCATTTCCTTCAACCAGAAAAGGCGTGTAGGTCGTGCCGGCGCCCGCGTCGGTATTGATCTTAGTCGCGACCGCCTGCAGCGTCGTCAGATTCTCCATCTCTTCAATGCCGATCACGTCCGGCGAATTCATAACGTTGCGAATCGTGAGCGAAGCCTTGTTCAAGCGATTGTTGAAAGCCGTGGTTGTCAGGACCACGTCGCTAACCGCTGGATCATCCGTCGTATCGAAGAACCGCTGCATATTGAAACTGCCGATGGTCAATTCCCTTGAGTTCGGAACGGGAACAGCAGTAAGCGTTATGCCCCCGGTCACCAGCGGCGTAGCCGTTATCCCCGGAGGGTCTGTATCAATCGTGTAGGTGCGGAAGCCATAATCGAGTGGGCCAGTGATTCCTGTGACCACTGCATTCGACGCAACCTGAAGGTTCACTGACCCGGTCAAACCAAGACTGTTGACGCGGATGCGCTCGGGATTGGCATCAAAGCTTGGCGCACTCGCCGGGGCCGCTCCCCCGGAAAAAGGCGTTGGCACGGGATAGGGAACCTCTATGCCAGGCTCGCGGAACGGACGAGCCACGCCGGTGATCACGCCATAGAAATCTCCAAAGCTCGCGGAAGTTGCGTTGACCTCATCAATGCTGCCTCCGGTCGGCGCGCCAGCCGTTAGCGAATCAACATGCACGCGCATCCCTTCAAACTTCTCGAGGTTGTTGATGTTGTTAACCAGGGTGTCTGCGGCCGTGATCGTGATGGGAGTCGGCAGGCCGTTGCCCGTCGAGTTGATCGATACGGTTGGAGAGGTAAGCTCAGTTGTCGATGGCGTGCCGGGATCGGACGCAGGGATGAACTCGGTCACAGTCCCGCTAACCTGGACATTGTTGCCGAGCACCGCAGCCGCAGGAGGCGCGCTCGCGGTGAAGACAAAGATGCCTTCGGAAGTATTGGGATCAGCGTCAGCGCCGGCGTCAGGTTCCTGCAGAAAGAAGCCGTTGCTCTTAACGCCGGTGACAGTCCCGCTGGTGGTAACTGGGGCGGTATTCAAAGGCGATGAAGTACCACTGCCTTGAATCGTGTGAATAGGTGTCAACGAAACGTCGTCGTTCGTAATAGTGCCGAGGCCCTGACTGTCACTAGCGGTAGCGCCGGTGATGTTCGTGATATTGACAAAGAAGGTTTCGTTCGGCTCGGGCGTAGTATCGCCATTGACCTGGACCGTTACCGTCGTCGATGAGTTACCCGATGTGATCGTAAACGGCGAATTGGTGATGGCAACGTAATCGCTACCGGCGTTCGCGGGGTTGGTTGTCCCATCAGCTGTGGAGGCATTGAAAGTTACGCCGCCCGCTCCGGCGGGGCTACTCAAGCTGACCGTGAAAGCAAAGTTAGTAGTTCCGGCATTGCCTTCCGCTTGTGTCACATCATTAATGGAAAGGGTCGTCCCGCCCCCACCGCCTGCCGTGACATTGATGTCGTCGACGCCGATCCACTCATCACTTCCCACCGCGTCAGCCGTAATCATGCGCACCTGCACGACTGGTTGATTGTCGCACGTCGCCGGCAATGTCACGCTGACCGGGGTAACAAGTGTCGCCAGACTGGGTCCGCTTGAAGCATCCGCCACGAAGCCGGCGGGAAGATTTGTATAGTTCCCTGCCGCCCCAACCCTATATTGCAAGGCAACCGGTTGTATCGCATTGTCGGCTGAGCCATCTATGTCGCGGAGGTTGTAAGCGACTTGGATACTGGACTGTCCTGTCGTATTCAACGTGATTACCAGATGCGGTGCCCGCGCTGTGCTTGATCCCTGGAGAGCGACCACCGGGTTTGCTATGCCGTCAAACTCTGTCACGCCGCCTGTAGTGAATGTATTCGGATCGTTACGGTTTGCGTTTACGTCAACCGGCGTTGCTGAGCCGTCGGCCACCACCGTTTGCGGATCTACTCCGGTCCCACCGGTTAACGCATCGCCGCGATAGCCAATGATTCCGGGAGCGCCGCTCCAGTTATCGTCAGTTGTGATCAATCCTGTATTAGTCCAGTTTTGACTAAACGGCAGCGTTTGAGGGGTGGTATCGGCGAACACCGTCCGCACCAGCATGCGATTTACAAAACTGGTGGAGGGCAGCAACAGCGACGCGACGACCATTAACGCGGCCGTGATCGCCGCCTTGGCGCGAACTGAAGCAAGTCGATTCTTTAGGGACATGGAATTGAGACTTTCCCGAAGGGCAGTGGACTAATAAACTGAGAACTTGGATCGGGGCGGTAGCCCGCGCGAAAGGGAGGGCGTCACTTGGCGCTCCCCCTCACAGTCGGGCTACTGCCACGGTCTGTGGCTGCGTCGTTATTAACTTATCTCCCGAAGCGCGCGCGATACTCACCAGAACTGATGAACGCCTTGACCATATCAGCGCGTTCGAAGTTACCGTCAAACTGGTTCAGCTTGTCCAGCCAGAAATGGAATCCAGCATCGTCCGGATCGCGCCGCAAATAACCGAAGTATTCCATTAGCACAAACGCTTCGTTGAATCTTGCCTTTGCAAAACCTGGGTTGTTGGCGATCTGCTCAAGCACATCGACGCGCGAAAGCGTTCCGGCGTCGAGGCCGCTCACGAGTGAACCCCGCTCACTTGGCGAATAGCTTGCACCGGTGTTTCGGAAAAGCGTATCGACGTAAGCATCGTTCGACAAAGTGTCGTAGACCGAGTGGAAAGCAGGCCGTTCCATCCAGCTAGCGAGAAACGCTTCTTTGTTGGCTGCCAACTGCCCTTCCCAACCGGTTCTACCAACGACCACCTCGCGCGCGATCCCCGCAGTGTCAGGCATGAACTCGGCATAGCGTGGGCTGCGGCCATAGCTGGCCTGGTAGAGCCGATCGACCAATCCGCCCGTTTGCTGAAACTCAACGGAAAGGAAATAAGCCGCGCTGACGTTAACTGTGCGGCGGTCGATGCAGGCAGCGTCGTTGCCACACTCGAGTATCTGATCGCTCCAGAAGTTGAAGCCGGCTTCGTCCGGTTCGCGGCCCAGGAAATCAAGATAGTGTTGGCGCACGAAGTATTCCGGCATGTTTAAAGGATTGACGTACCCGTTCGCCAAAGTGGCAGTAAAGGTAGCCTCAGTGTTGTTGCCAAGCTGACTGAAGGAACGTGCGCCGGGACTGAAGACGTAATTCGCGCGCATTGGCGTGACGGTGTAAAACCCGTTGGTCTCTACTTTGTCGAAGCGATAATTGCCGTTCGCGTCGGTGATGAACTTGCGATTCTGCGTACCGCTCAGGTATACCAGCGCGCCCGCCACGGGTTTGCCCGCGTTATCAAGAACGTGGCCGCTTACTAATCCGTTGGCGGCTGTGGGCGCGTTTGGTTGCGCCAACGTCCAGTCAGAGAGCAAGGTGGCGTCCGAAACGCCCGAGATGCTCGCTTGGTTGGTGGCGGTGTCCACTGATCCGCCAGGCTGGCTGAACGAGCCGTCCCACTTGAAGATCACGAAAGTGTTTTCGGTTGAGGCCGGCGCAGGTATGTCGATATCGAGATAGTTGAAGTTCAGATTGGCCGTCACGCCGGTTGCCGCGAGCTTCCAATATCTTTGCAGCGCTCCTCCGGGGGTCTTGATATTCGGCTGCGGTCCCTGCACCGCCTTGACGTCAAAATCAGTCGGGAAAGTTCCCGCAGTAATGTTGACTGACACCGGAGAATAGCCATTGGCCGTACCAACCTCAAATCCCTTAACGCCCGTGGCGGCGTAGGTTTTCCTCAGGTTGCCATTCACGTAAGTAGTTGGACTGGCTCCCGATAGCGCAGCACCGGAACCGATAGCCAACGTGTTTGCGCCGGTGGTGATGATACCGGAAGTGAACGAGAGCGTGCCGAGGGTGAACGTCAGGCTCCGGGAGAGCGTGATGCCGTTCGCGTTGTTGATTACGACGGTCTGATTGGCGGAGTTGAGCGTTATCGTCCCCGCACCGCTGATTGTCTGAGCGGAGGCTCCGTTCAAGTTAACCGTCCCGGCGCTCGCTGGCGCGAAATTGAGCGTGCCGGCGACGGAGATGTTTCCTTTGATTGAATGCCCGGGTGTTCCGGTCATATTAAAATTAAGGGTTCCCTGAGTGATTGTCAGGTTGTCGATCGACACGGCCGCAGTACCGGTCACTGTAGGGGTTGCCCCGGAACTGTTCAGCTCAAAATTACCATACGTACGACCCGAGAATGATGGAGTCAGATTTGCTTGCAAGCTAAACAGGCTGCCTGTTTGAAAGACAACCACGGAAGCTGGCTGAGTTTTCTGGAAAGGGTTTGAACCCGCCAGTTGAATAAATGTCGATCCAGAAGCGAAGACTACGGAGTTTGCGGTTCCTGATCCGAATACATTTCCGGTGGTGCCGGTGCCCTGTGTGAACGTTGCCCCCGAGTTAAAGGTGATCCCACTCGCATCCGCAGCTATCAGCGTATGAGCCGCGAGCGTGTAGGTCATGGATCCACTAATGCTTCCGGTTGCCCCAGTTCCAACGGTAAGGGCCAGTGTATTCGTGGCGACGTTAACGTTCAGCTGCGAGCCGGCGGCAACAGATAAGTCGGTGCCAGTTCCACCTGCAATCGTCAATAGCGTACTGGCCGCCGCCGCTTGCAGGTTCACTGTCGTATTACCAGAAACTGATAACTGTCCAAGCGTCTGACTGGGTATGGCTGTGGCGGTCGTAGTCGCGCCGTTATTGAAAACCAGAACATCGTCAGCGGCTGGCGTGGTTCGCGTTGGCGTCCAGTTTGTTGAGGTGGTCCATGCCGCCGAGCCGGTCTGATTCCACGTATAGGTAGTTTGCGCAGATACGCTTGAACCGGCCAAAGCCAAACAAAACGCTGCTGCCAAAACGAAGCCAAGCTTTTTCATAGACTCCTCCACTGTTATGACCACTACTGTGACCATTGAAATTACCGACGGTTTAATTATGCGACTGGCAGGTAAGGCCGGTCTGATCTCCTGCTAACGAATCTTGAGCGACGGATCGCC
>JANLYH010000202.1:0-3044 GCA_031365545.1 Pyrinomonadaceae bacterium
TTTAGAATGAGTTTTAAGCCGAAAGTTCTTTTGGCTCTGCCGCTACTTTTCGCCGGACTTGTTTACGGCCAAGCGTCGGGTACAGGAAGCATTCACGGGAATGTATTGACGCCTGATGGCGCTCCGATAGACGGAGCTGTAAGAGTCACATTGAAAGTTATACGCGGCGATTCCATGATCGCGTACACGGATCAAGCCGGTCGTTTTGATCTTTCCAACGTGACGCCAGGCGAATACATCATCGAAGCCGATTTTGACCGCGAGCCGCGTTACGATGTCGGCAGCGAAAGAGTTCAGGTGCGGCGTGGCGCTGCTTCTTTGGTCACCGTCTATCTGAAAGAAAAGAAGAGCGAGGCGCGAACCAGTCGCGACCAGAGCGTTTCCGTCGCGATGCTGAACCAGAAAGTGCCCTCAGCCGCGAAGAAGGAATTTGAAACGGCCAGCCGATTGAACGCTGAAGGTAACACCACCGAATCCATTGCGGCGCTCAGGCGTGCCATTGCCATCTATCCGAATTATCTGATGGCCCATAACGACCTTGGCGCACAGCTTTTGGAGCAGGGAAAACTGGATGACGCAGCGATCGAGTTGCGGGCGGCTGTTAAGATCGATCCTAAGGCCGCCAACCCGCAGATCAACCTCGGAATCGTTCTTGAACGGCAGAAGAGTTTCGCCGAAGCGCTGGCCACGCTGGACAAAGGACTTTCGCTTGATCCGGTTTCTCCAGTCGCTCACTTGTATGCGGGAATAGCTTCAGTAAAGCTGAACGATGCAACCAGAGGCGAGAACGAGTTAAAGGCCGCTCACGATCTCGGCGGAAGTAGCTTTGCAATTGCCCTACTCCATCTCGGCCAGCTCTACTTGAAAGAGGGCAAGCGCGAGATGGCTATTCAAGCGTTTGAATCTTATTTGCGCGAGTCACCAAATGCAGCTAACGCCGCTCAGATTGAAGAACTGCTCGGCAAGCTGCGCAAACTCTAAAAAATGGCTGCAGAACGGTACTAGTTTTGTCAGCTTCGTTACATAAACCCTAAAGCCCATCTTAGGAGGGAAATAAGTGAAATGAGAAGTTCTCCGACGACAAACGAATTAGCGATATTTACTAGAATGTTTTCGTTGACATGCGTTCTGGTCCTCTCAGCTGTTGCTGTTATGGCCCAGGCGACCACCGGCTCGCTAAGAGGCACCGTGACTGACGCGAATGGCGGAGTCCTCGCTGGAGCGACGGTGACGGTGAAAAATGAGGCTACTGGCAGCACCTCGCCCGCAATCAAGACGGGCGGCGAAGGCACGTTTGATGTTTCCGCCCTGCAGCCCGGTAATTACACCGTAACTGTCGAAGCGTCCGGCTTTAAGCGGTCAGTTAGTACTGGAGTGGCCGTCAAGATCGGTATTGTCAATCCAGTTGCAGTGGTACTCGAAGCGGGTAGCGTGGCGGAAACAGTCACGGTCACCGCTGACAGCGAAACTATTGTGCAGCGCGATCAGTCGCAGATTTCAACAACAGTCAGTACGCGGCAGGTCCAAGACTTACCTTCAAACGGCGCCGGGTCAGGTCTTGACACACTGGCGTTGCTAGCCCCCGGCGTCATCAACCAGCGCAGCACAGGCGCAAACACAAACGGAACCGGTCTGTCCGTAAACGGAAACCGCGGCCGTTCAAATAACTTTCAGATCGATGGCGCGGATAATAACGACTTGACCGTCACCGGCCCAGCCTTATTCGTGGACTTTCAGGATCAGGTACAGGAGTACCAGGTCATTACCAACAACTTCTCGGCACAGTATGGCCGCAATCAGGGCGCGATTGTTAACATCGTAACCAAAGGCGGCACGAATACCTTTCACGGCACGGCGTTCGATTTTCACCAGGATGCTCGCAACCTAAACAGCTTGAATAATACTGAGAAGCGCAGCGGTCAGCTTAAGCCGAACCGAAGCTTGCTCAACGTGTTCGGTGGCACCTTCGGTGGCCCGCTCTATCTACCGCGCTTCGGTGAAGGCGGAAAGAGTATTTGGAAAGGCACGAACCGCGCGTTCTTTTTCTTCGGCTACCAGGGAGTGCGCAACCCGTCGACCTTTACAGGCAGCACAACTTCGCTCGCCGTCCTGGATTCAGAGTTTCCGCGGCTGACGGCAACCTTTCCCACGAACAACTTGATTAGCACGTACACGCGGTACAGCCCGTTTGCCATCACCCTCCGCGGCCGCGCCAAACCGAATACCTTTGTTTCAGGTACCGGTGTCCCTTCGGCATTCTTCTTTGGAGCTTTGCCGACCGGTTGCAGCACCAGGGCGATCCCGATTGGCGGTGCGCCTCCGACTGCCTGTGCGGCTGTGCCCTATGCTCCGTTCATTAATCCGGCCACGGGCCAAGCATTTTTGACGGGTGGGCCGTATGACACAATTAACCTTGGGACGCTCGCCGCTCCAATACTTTTTCAGGCTGCGCAGTATGAGCGCACGGTTTCAACTCCGTACGTTGAAAACTATTCGAACCTTAGGTTCGACTTCAAAGCGACCAGCAAGGACTCTCTCACTTTTCGCTATTTGAAACAGGTGCAGCAGAGCGTCGCAGGTACCGGCAGCACTTCCGGGGGTTGGTTGGGCGACGTGCCGGCCACGAGCAAGCACTACGGCGCCGATTGGACGCACACCTTCGGCAGCAATCTGGTTACCGAATTCCGTCCGAACTATCAGGCGATTGGTGTTAAGTTTGGTGGAGGTTGCTCGACGGGAGATCCAGGTTGCATCTCGGATCCGCTCGATCTAGCTGTTAACCTTGCCAACATTTCTTTCAGCGGCGCGCTGGGTCTTACCAAATCTAACGCCCTCGGCACCATCGGACCGGCTACAAACCTGCCGCAAGGGCGCGTTGGCAAGGTATATCAGTTTCCAGTCAACGTGAGCTATTCAGCGGGACGGCATTCCTGGATATTCGGCGGCGAATACAAGAAGTTGACCGAGATTCTGCCGTTCCTTCCAAACGCCAATGGGGCCTATGGATTTAGCTCCGCGGCCCGCATCACAAGCAATGCACCCAG
>JANLYH010000203.1:0-4590 GCA_031365545.1 Pyrinomonadaceae bacterium
AGCCGAAAGCTTTTGGCTCGAGGGGCCCAGCTACGCGACCACCCTGCCCAACCTGTTCATCGTCAGCGATACCGTGTGCGCCGGAGCCATCGAGGGCCTTACCAGTTCAGCGATGCTGCTTGTCAACAGACTCACTGGCCAATAAAATCGGAGATTACCATTAAAAAGCCCTAGACAGGGCTGATTGTCTAGTGTATACATGCAACAGACAATCTGTATATTACCATCGATGAACAAGACAAGCGACCGCTCTATCAGCAAGTAGTAGACGAAATCAAGACCCTTATAGCTGCCGGAGAACTGCCTGAAGGATCCTCTCTGCCGCCCGTGCGCCAAGTGGCGGCCGACCTCGGCGTTAATCTCAATACAATCGCCTATGCGTACCGGCAACTACAAAAGCAGGGGCTGGTCACAGTGCGCCACGGAGCCGGTGCGGTGGTAACTTCGCGTTTGTTGCGCGAGTCGACCGAGGAACAACTCCGCAGCCAACTGGGAACGGCCCTCACTCACCTGGCTCTGGCCGGTTTAAAATTGTCGGAAGTTAGAATGCTGGTAGAGACGGAATTAGGCCGGCTATTCAAGGACGGCGAGCAATAGCGGCGCGAAAGCGGGGTTCGAGAACTATTCTGCTCGTGCCGTTTTTGTGGTCGGAGACCCTGGCGGGCGCTCACGATCAGCATTTACCGGGTTCACCCTGGGAGCGGCACTGCCGGTTTGCCCCGCTGAAGTGGGTGGATTGTAGATAGAGCCAGGTGCCCTACCGGCGCCGGATTCCCTAGTGCTTTCTATTGGACGGTCGTAACCGGTGCGCCCGCGAGCGTCAAATGCCGGGCTACCACCTGGTTCCGCGGCGGCGCCAAAAATGGATCGGGAGTATTCTGCGCCATAGGGAGAGCGACAGGGGCGACGCCGATCATAGGGAACGAACGTGTAGTACGTGTTTCTCGATCGCAGCCAGAAACCAGCACCGCCCGGATGAAAGAAGTCGTTGGAAAACCCGTCGTCAGTGAATCTTGCCGCCAGCGCCATCATCATGTTTTCAGTAATTCTGCTGTTCTCTTTCGCGAGCGTCTGCGCCCGGTCCTTACTCCAACTTTCCAGATCTGCAGCGCCTTTCACGTCGGTATCACTCAGCTTGGCCACGGAGAATGACGTATTGCTGAAGACCACCTTGTCTCCACCCTTGACCTTTGTGTGTGAGCCCTCGAGCATTACGCGTCCCTTCCTCACGATGAGCTCGGTATTGTCGCCCGGCACCACACTAACCCGATAAAGACCGCGGCGAACGATCGACATGCGAGTGTGCGGGGTCGTGATGCCAATCAGCAGATCCTCATCGTCAGCTCCAGTAACTTCCACGATCGCCGTTCCCCTGCTCAGTCGTACTTCGAGATTTTCCAGAGAGTTATCCGCCAGTTCGAACTCGGAATTCTCGCCAACGCGCAGGTACGATCCCGGATTGAGCAGCATTTCCACGCGACCGTCGCTGCCGGTCTTCACCACATCACCAGCTTCCAGGTCTTCCTTAATGGTGAGTTGCTGCCACTCGGAATTTCCATGGGAACGCATGGAAGCGCGACCGGTTACGGCATTAACCCCACCGGCCTTTGCAGTAATAACGAACTTTTCACGGTTCTGTGCCTCGTCGGTCAGAGGAAGGACCAGCACCAACGCGGTAACAAACAGTGCCGGCACAAGAGTAAGTCTTACTTTTCTCATGGAGTTTTCCTTTGAACAGAACCGGTTAATGCTAACCATGCCTGGGGAGGGCGTAATTATAGTCCTATCGTTGGCATTTACAAGCTTTTCTCCAGGCTATCAGGCAATCAGGCCGCGGGAGTGATCAATTCGGCAAACTTTTCGAATAATAGCCTTGTTTGGTGCGCGCCATGACTTCCGGGCGATCGTGGATTTGCACATTCACTGAGCGCCAAGTCCCATCTCTTAAAGTGTTTGAGGGACGATATCCTATGCTGTAGATTCGACCCAGATCGCCAATCACCTGCTTGTAGACATTGTCTAGATCCTTTAACTTTCCCGCCCGATAGAGACGACTCCCTGATGCTGACACGAGCTCGCCCAACTGCTGGCGGGCCAACGAATATGCGCTGCCCGGCGTACGATGCTGCCGGAGTTGTTCGGCTTCTGTGTCGAGGTAAATGGGAAAGACTATTGTGTCTGAAGACCGAACTATCTGTAGCAGTTGATCAAAGCTGGTGCGAGAGCCTACTCCAAAAACATCGGGCAAGGCATTGTCAACGCCGTCCGTCATAACTACAACCGCACTTCGCCGCAGCGAGTTTCTGGAAGCATCCAGGATGGTGAGCACATAACGCAGGGAGTCCCAAAAATTTGTCCCGCCCTCAGGCTTTTCAATTTTTTCGATCGAGTGATTAAGCAGGTTGCGATCCGTGGTCAAGGGGCAAACAACCTGGGGCCTATCGGTAAACGTGACTACGGAAACGCGATCCATTAGCCGCGTCGCCTCGACAAATCGCCGCGCTGATTTTCGAATTAGCTTGAGCTTGTCGTTGGTCGATCCTGACAGATCTAGTAGTAGAACGAGATCGAAGGGTGTGTCTGCGGCCGCAAAGAACGAGATGTCCTGCGGCTTGCCGTCCTCGATAACCAGGAAGTCTTTCTGCTGCAAATCAGCCGAAGCCTTCTGGGCATTCAAACCCAAGACGCTAACTTTTAGATCGACCAGATCGGATTCGACGCGTATCGTTTCAACCGGCTGGCCTGATTGCCCGCTGCAGACCGCGGGGACAAGCAGCGCGACAACGACACACAGAATTATAGCTTTAGGGAGTTCCAACATGTGACCGAAGCTACACTTTTAGTTCGCGTAGTACCCATGTTTGCCACGGGCAATGGCTGCAGGACGAGCAACGTTTACTTTTATCGCTCGCCATTTGCCGTCGCGAATCTTATCTGAAGGGCGGTAAGCAAGGCTGTAGACAGTACCCAAATCGGCAACTACGCGTTCATATGCTCCCGCCAAATCTTCAAGGCGTTCGACTTCGTAAAACACTCCGCCGCCTTTGTCAGCCATCTCCTTCATGCGGTCGTAACCTGCGTCAAAGGCTTCAGGCTGCGTATCCAGCGGGCTGAGCGCTTCGTATACGGTATTGAGCCAAAGCGTATAAACCACACCATCAAATTCTCCAACGCGGCTGAGTAGGTCCTTGTAGGGAAGCTGCGACCCATCGCCTTGAACACCCGGAATACTTCCGTCCAGGCCGTCACTCATCAGGATGATGGCTGTGCGACGCGGATTTTTCGCGTCCTTCTGCGACTGACCGACGGCAAAATCGATCGCGTCGTAAAGTTTGGTATCCCCGGCGGCCGTGTCCATGGAGGTAATCCGCTCGTGGAGACTTTGCCGGTCCAAAGTCAGCGGGGAGACGACGGTTGCCTGGCCGGCAAAAGTGATCACCCCAATCCGATCTGAGGGACGAGCCGCGGCGACGAATCTGAGCGCGGCGGCGCGAATCAGCTTGAGCACATCCCGAGTAGAACCGGAAAGATCGATTACGAGCAGCAGATCGAATGGCGCGGATGACGAGTCAAACTGCAAAATCCTCTGTTCCGCGCCGTTTTCAAAGAGTCGGAAATCAGACTGCGCCAGTCCCACTAAACCACGATTCGTTTGTCTATCGATTACGCTCAGGTTGAGGGTTACAAGCTGAGAGTCTACGCGAATAACGTCTCCCTCGCTTATCTCTTCACTGTCTGATGAAGGCGCGGGAGTGCCAGCTCCTTTTGTCGGGGGCTCGAGCGTTGCCGGATCGCGCAATCGGGGATCGGCTGATGCGCGCTGACCTGCAGCTTGAGAGCGATCTGCAAGCGTGAAACTGATGTTGCCATTCTCGGCATTAATTCTCAGCGTCTGTGCGCCGGTGCCAATTTGCGCTTGCAGCACATGACTGTTTTCACTTAGCGGCCGCTGCAATTGCGATGTGATTTGTCCGCGCCTGGTTCTGGCTAGAACATCCAGATTGACCACTCCCGGAAGCTCGACTGCGATGTCACCGCCAACCGACTTGATCGTAGCGGACGATGGCACACCTTGCAGCGAAATCTGGCCGTTCTTCGTTTCGATAGTGACCTGCGCGGTTTGCGGGAATTTTATTTTGAGGTTGATTGGACCTGGCGAAGATCCGGGGGGCACTACACGAATTACCAAAGTCTGATTGCGGTTTTCAATTACCACCGATGAGAGGCTGGCTGCGGAAGCTCCGTCAGCAGCGACAGACACATATCTTTGATCTCCACTGACTGCCGTGACGCTGCCATATTCGTTTTCGATTTGGAGCCGACCACCACTGGGAAGCTCGATCCTCACCCCGGCGCCGGCGGCAGGTTGGGCCAGGCAGGTTGGGGTCAATATGGTTAACAGAACGAGCGTGGAAAAAATATACTTATAGGTGTGCTGCCGCATGATGAAATCTTGGAATAGAACTGAGGTCCTGGGGAGAGAGTTGGCAATTCTTCAAAAACTATCTTAAGAAACTCGCCGGGTTTGTAGCGTACGACTATCTCTCAATCATATCAAGCATCGAATCCGAATTTTTTGCGGCCGGTGCG
>JANLYH010000204.1:0-21771 GCA_031365545.1 Pyrinomonadaceae bacterium
TAATAGCCCAGGGCAACGCCCTGGGATTAAGGTAACCACCCAACCCTTCGCCGACCCTCGATGAATCGGCGTTTGTCACTCACATTTATCAGAGCGGAGAAAGGTTGACGGATCCAGGGGCGTTGCCCCTGGCTACTCTATTGCGCGCCTTCAGCGCTTCGACTCGACGCGCTGCGCGCGAGAAATAGATAGCGGGCGGGACGTCCGCGGTCCCAGTAAACGCGTTGCCCGTTACTATCCACCTAAAAGCCGACCGACACGCTACGGATTTGAAACAAGTATGCACTACTATGCGGCCTGTGAAGATTGAAGTAATTATCAATGCCAGTTCCGGCCCGGGCCACGAAGCAGGGGTCAAGGATCGACTTGCGGAGGCTTTCAAGTCGGCGGGCGCGGAAGCGCGCATATCATTGGCCCAGTCGGGTCCTGAATTGCTGACTCTGGCAGAAAGAGCGGCCAGCAGCGACGCGGAAATAATTGTCGCGGGGGGCGGCGACGGCACAATCAATTCGGTGGCCTCAGCGGTTATCGGCTCAAACAAAGTGATGGGACTACTGCCGTTTGGCACTATGAATCATTTCGCCAAGGATTTGGGCATTCCGCTCGAGGTCGAAGGCGCGGTCAAAACAATCGTCCGGTCATGAAAGCAAGGTAGATGTTGGCGAGGTTAATGGCCACATCTTCATCAACAATTCGAGTTTGGGTCTTTACCCGAGCATCGTTCACAAGCGTGAAAAGAAACAACAACTCGGATGGAGCAAGGGCCCGGCCTACATCTGGGCCGCCCTTGCTATCCTGCGACGTTATCCGTTTCTCAATGTCAGCGTCAGCGTTGACGACAAAGAGTTAAAGAGTCGCACGCCTTTTGTTTTCATCGGCAATAACGAATACGAAATGGAGACGTTTAATATCGGCACCCGCGCTCATCTCGACAAAGGCGAATTGAGCCTCTACATGACGAACCGCACCGGACGGCTGGGCTTAGTTCGCCTGGCCCTGCGAGCGTTATTCGGCGGACTCCATCAGGAAAAGGATTTCGTTGCCTTTCGCACCAAAGAAATATCAATCGAGACAAGACACAAACATGTGCGGGTAGCTCTGGATGGCGAAGTGACCAGAATGGCGGCACCGCTCCACTACCGCGTGCGAACCGGAGCGTTACGCGTGCTGACTCCAGAAAAAACATCTGATATCTGAATTCTGACTTATGCGCTCGATAGTACATCTCTCCGATATTCATTTTGGACGCGTCAACGCTCCGGTGATTCCGTCGTTGATTGAGACCATCACGAGGATCAATCCCGATCTGGTAGCGGTGTCGGGAGACTTGACTCAGCGCGCTCGGGCTCGTCAGTTTGTCGAAGCACGTGACTTTCTGGCCCAGCTACCGCAGCCGCAAATTGTAGTGCCCGGCAATCATGATGTCCCGTTACACAATGTCTTTGCGCGCTTCGCGCAGCCACTGAGCAAGTATCAGCGTTACATCACCGAAGATCTGCGTCCCTTTTATCATGACGAACAGATCGCGGTGCTTGGCGTGAACACAGCGCGCTCATTAACGTTTAAGGGCGGGCGCATCAACGAAGAGCAGGTTGAATGGATGCGGGAACGACTGGCAGCGGCGAACCCTGCGGCTGTGAAGGTAATAGTGACGCATCACCCATTCGATTTGCCGGAGGGACATGACGAGCGTCAATTAGTGGGACGCGCGCGTATGGCCATGGAGACTCTGGCGCGCCACGGCGCCGACCTCTTTCTTGCCGGACACCTTCACGTGAGTCACACGACCCACAGCGCCACGCGCTACAAGATCAAAGGACACTCGGCGCTCGTGGTGCAGGCCGGGACGGCGGCTTCCGCTCGCGGCCGCGGCGAAGAGAACTCTTTCAACGTAGTGCGCATCGATAGACCTAATATCGCTGTTGAACGCTTCGAGTGGCAGCCGGGATCTGAAGGGTTCGCGCTTGCGAGCAGCGAACGCTTTCATCATTCGTCGGAAGGGTGGGTCCGAACATAAACCCGGGGCATTGCGGTGACATACGACATTCCGGCAGATTCTTATGAATAGAAAGATTCAACCCAAGCGCTTCATAACCTGGCCCCTCGTGGCCGGTCTCCTCGTCTTTGCCACCATGACTCTGACGCTAGGTGAGATATCCGAAGACATCATGAATCACGAGCCAATAACAGTTGCGGACACGCAACTCAGCAATTGGCTGCACGCCCACACTTCACCGCTGCTTACGAAAGCGATGTTTTTGGCGACGTTCTTCGGTTCGACCATCACGGTGAGTTGTTTGGCAATTGCTTTTGGTCTTTTTCTACTTTCGCAGCGGCGCCGATACTGGGTGGCCGCCCTGATGTTGTCGGTGTTTGGCGGAATACTGCTCAACCGTGTGCTGAAGTATTTTTTCCATCGCTCGCGCCCGTTTTTCACCGATCCGTTGCTGACGCTGTCCAGCTACAGCTTTCCCAGTGGTCACACGATGGCGGCGACCGTTTTATATGGAACGATCGCCGCCTACCTTTTCACTACCATCCAAGACCGGTGGCGTCGCGCGCTGATTGTAGTCGGTGCCGGGTTTCTGGTTCTGCTCGTGGCGTTAAGCCGGATCTACCTCGGCGCGCATTACTTGAGTGATGTGCTGGGGGCAATGGCGGAAGGGTTGGCCTGGCTGTCGCTTTGTCTGACTGTGGTGCACTACTTTTGGCAACGCAGCGGGAGATTGGATGGCCAGCGAACGTAGAAGGACTCAGGGCTTCCTATTTTCGGTTATGTATTGTTCCAGCTTTTTTCGCTCTGCGTAGGCTGGTTTCTTCTTCAAAAACTCTTCGTATTCGGCGGCGGCTTTGTCTTTGAGGCCCGCACCGTTGTAAAGGGCTGCGAGGCGCAAGTGCGCGTCTGCCATCTTGATTGGTTCAAGCTTTAAGGCCTCGTACAAATACCCAACCGCCTTTGAGCCCTTCTTCATCTGCAGATAAGCTTCGCCGAGAAGATAATTCGCCTCGGCGCTCGTCGGTTGAAGCCTTAAGGCCTGATTGAGTGGATCGACGCTGCCCTCGTAGTTTTTGTCCGCCATGCGAATCTTTCCCAGGTTTAGGAATGGCAATATTAACGATGGCTTTTCATCTATAGCCTGTAGATAGACCTTCTCGGCATCTTTTAGCTTTCCCAAATTGAAGTAAGCATTTCCCAGTTCTATGAGGGCCTCATAGTCTCGTGGGTCGGCGGCAACGATTTGGGTAAACAACACAACCGCCTCGGCGTGCTGCTTTGCACCGGCAGCCTGCTCTGCCTTGTTGAAGACTTCCTGATTCGTTGAGGATCGAGTGTAAGTCGGGAAGGGCACGATGGTTCCTGGTCGCATCACTCGCCCTTTGGTGGCGTCTGACTTCCATTCGAGGGAAATGTCCTGGCGCACGTCAGTTCGTTGCGGATAACTGAAGCGCAAGGGGATCCGTGTTACCTCCCCGCCTTCGAATTCGACTGCGATTGCGTATTCTCCATTAGGGACATCAAAGAATCGAAACCGGCCCTGGTTGGTTACCGACTGGCGATCGATCAGATTGCCGACCGCGTTGTATAGAATCACCTGATAGGTTCGCGCACCTGTTCCGTTTGCCTGGCTCTCATCAACCTTGAAATCTCCGAAGACCGTGTGGCCACTACCCTGTTGACCAGAGGCAAGAGAAATGGTTAGACATAGGATGCACCCGGCGAAGGTCAAGGCAAACGATACCCTGCGAAATAACTGTCGAGAGCCGGACATTCAAATCTCCTTTCGATGCGTAGCTGGTGTCAAGTCCAACATAGAAAACGCGGGCCGAAAAACAACTCCGGCCCGCGCGAAAACGCTAGCGACATTGCCTCGTCTAAAACTCGAAGCGCAGAGCGAACTGCATAATGCGCGGCGTACCCTGAATCGCAGTTAAATTACCGAACGTGGTTGGTGGCGCGTTCCCGGCGCCGGTCGCCGGATTGTATAGGAATGGATCTCTGGGCAAACCAAAACCATCGCCATCTACTCCGGTAAGGCGTTGGGTGTTAGTCACATTGAAGACTTCCCAGCGGAAAATGATCTTCTTGTCCTCGCCCAGATTAAACCCTTTATAAAGGCCGGCATCCATCACGATGTAACTCTGATCGCGGAGAATGTTGCGATTGCCAGCTTCTCCGGGATAGGCATTACGGTAAGCGCGATAAGCTGCGACCGGGTTGCCGAACAAGTTGGGTTCACCAGTGCGAGTTGGCGAGGTTTGCAGTCCCGTGAGCGCTACAGTATTCGATTGGACATTCCAGTTTGTGGCCCAGCGCGCGTCGTCATAAGGCTGACCGGAAGGTAGTCCCGTGTTGTAGCGAAAGATCCCGGTTAGCTGCCAGCCTCCGAGGATGCCATTCGCAACCCGTCCCGAATTGCCAAGGAACCTCTTGCCCCTACCGATGGGCAGGCCATACAGGTAGTTAACGTTAACGATGTGGCGAATATCAAAGTCGGAGTTCCCACGGTTCTCTCTGAGAACGAGTGGGTTCAGAATCAAAGTGCCGCCATAACCGGAACCTGTGGTCTCATTGCCCGACGCCGTATCAAGCGAATGACCATAAGTATAGTTGACGTCGAAGCCAAAATCCTTGCTCAACCGCTTGCGAAAGCTTACCTGCATCGAGTGATAGTCCGACTCCCCGAGGCTGGAAAGCGCCACGAACGCCGCGTATTGAGGATGGAAGAATAGGTTGTTGCCAAAACCGAGGCCGTCATCCCAAAGAAGTTGAACAAACGTATAGTCAGTGGTGTTACGACCTCCTACTGAACTCAAGGCCACGCGGCGATAGGCAGCTTGGGTGGCAGTCAGTGCGGTGGGGGTGCCGAGCACGTTATAAGTTCCCGCCAATCCCGGGATTATGTTCTCGAAGTAGGGAATCTTACCCACTGAAGTGATTGGGGCTGCGGCGTAACGAAGAGCGATTAGCTTGCGAATCGCCGTATACCAGGTGTCCCCGGATTTCGGATCGCGCAGATTATTCAAATGCATGACGTCGCGGCTCACCAAAAGATTCTTCGCTCTCCGTCCTACATAGCTGAACTCAATCGAATAACCTTTGCCGAGATCGCGCCCCCACGAAACGTTATAGTTGTAGTTGGAAGGAGTCGTAATCGAACTATCCAGCGAGCTTTCGATTCGCTGGTCTTCGTCCGCCGGTGTTAACAGGGGAAACTTGAGCGTCGGCGTAATCGGCAAGCCAGGTAGGCCGCGCACACCCTGTCCCAGGCCGGTGAAAAGCGGGCCAAGCCTATCGCTAACGTTGAATGTGTTCGCCGCAATGCTGGGTGACAGGCGGAAGCCAAGTGTGGAATTCAGATCGAAGCCCACGGCTAAAGCGCCACCGAGGTGGTCAAAGCTCTTGCGCAGTCCGCCGCGAATAGTGCTTTTTTGATCGCCAAAGAGCGCACCAAAAATTCCATGCTTGAAAGCTGGTTGCCAGGCGATCGCGACCGATGGCGCAAAGTTGTTCCAGTCCTGTTTGTAGTACCCCGGTTTATTGTTTACCTTGCCGGCCAGATCGATCGTTATCAATCCGTTATAAGGAGTGCCGGCTGCTGCTCCGGCGACTCGCTTGTCGAAGACGCTGCCCAAACTTTCGGTCGGCGCAACCTGAAGACCGTGGGACTCATAGACAGGAGTTGATGTCGACCAACGAAGACCGTAGCTCAAAGTAAGATTTGGTCTCAACCTCCAACTGTCCTGGCCATAGAATTCATACTCCTGCGTCTTAAAGGTACGCGGTATAGGAGTACCGGCAGGAAGCAGGCTGCCATCCTTGGCGTAATTCTGGTTGATGTTGTACTGCGAATAACGGCCAATGATAGTCGCCAGAGCGTCCCGCAGATCGTCCGCAGAGCCGCCCACATTGGCGAAGATGGGATCACCGTTGTCATCACTGATCAAGACGTCACCGGAGAAGTCGTAGAACGAGGGATTCACCGTGGCAAAGTCAAATGACTGTCCTTGCGATGTACGAGAGTTTGATACGAAGCGCACGTTTCCACCAGTCTGGAATGTATGGTTACCCTTGTTCCAGGTGAGGTCATCCACAAAATTGTGTACGGGTGTAACCCTGCTCAGCGTCCGTGAAAAGTTTAGCGGCTGATAGATGAAACGGAAAGTGATCGTATTCTGCTGCGAGTCACCTCCGTTGGTGAAGGCATCGCGCGTCAGGCCGTAACGGAAATTGTTAACCAGCGTATTGGAAATCGTCCAGGTGTGTCCAACCGCGGCGCCTATGGGATGCTGCCAGTTGACCGGGGCGGGAGTATCAGGAAAGCGGCGAACGCCGGTGGAATGATCGTTCTGGTAGTTAAAGCGCAATGAAAGGAGTTGCCGGTTTGTGAGGTTGGCATCAAATCTGGCAATGATGGCGTTCTGCCTGACCGGAGTGCTGGCATTGAACCGAAAACCGCTGGTATTCAAGCCGTCGCCAGTGGTTGTGTCATTCGCGCGATAGCGGGAGGCAGCCCCGGCAAGGACGCCGATGGCGGCCGTGTTCGTGCCCGGGTCAACGCCGTACGCGGCAAGATATCCGGCACTGACTTGCGCTCTCGTTAGACAAA
The DNA here is from genome assembly GCA_031365545.1 of Pyrinomonadaceae bacterium. Taxonomy (GTDB): domain Bacteria; phylum Acidobacteriota; class Blastocatellia; order Pyrinomonadales; family Pyrinomonadaceae; genus PSRF01. The sequence continues at coordinate 6,609 of JANLYH010000204.1, forward strand.
TAACACCCGCCGGGGTACCAGCCGGACAACCCGCCCCGCTTGCGCCATTGGCGGAGAAATAGCGAATGATGCCCTGTCCCAGCGACGGCAAGGGTACTTCTCGCACTACTGTCGTGCTGGACGCCTGCCTAAACCCTTCATAATTGCCGAAAAAGAAAAGCTTGTCCTTCTTTATCGGGCCGCCCAATGAGCCTCCAAAGTTATTTCGGAGCAATGCGGGCCTGGCGATGCCCGCCTTATTATTGAAGAAGTTGTTAGCCGTGGTGACGGTATTGCGATGATACTCGTAGAGCGAGCCATGAAGGGCGTTGGTTCCCGATTTTGTGACCAGGGAAACCTGCGCTCCCGAAGAACGTCCCTGATCGGCGTTCGCGTTCGTGGTGGTAACGCGAAATTCCTGCAACGAATCGGGCGTAGCACGCAGCACGCTAAAGAATGCCGCGCCGCCCTGTTGTTCGTTAACGTCCACGCCATCAAGCGTGACGTTGCTCTGGTCAGAGCGAGCCCCGTTTACATAGCCGCCCTTGTGTGCCTCATCGGTGACGTCTGAGTTGTCGGTGGCAGGCACAACACCCGGCTGCAACGACAGGAGGCCCACAACATTACGGGCACTTAACGGAAGATTTGAGATTTGCTGTTGATTGAACGTATTGCCGATGGTTGCATCAGTGGTATTAAGCGGCGCCTCACCACTGGCGGTTACGTTTACAGTCTCCGAAACCGCACCAATTTCAAGACTAACGTCGGCATCGATTGAACTATCGACCAGGGCCTTTACGTCTGACACCGCCGTCTTCTTGAAGCCCTGGGCTTCAACTTCGATTTTGTAGGTACCGGGCGGCACACCGGTGAAAATGTATTCGCCACCCTGCGACGTTGTTTGCGTGCGAGTGAAGTTTCTTTCTGAGTTAACAAGAGTAACACTAGCGCCAGCTACCAGATTCCCCCGCTGGTCTCTAACTGTGCCGCGCACAGAAGATCTGCCAGCTTGAGCAAAGGAAACACTACTAAGTAGAAGGATCGCTAACAAAGCAACAAAGCTTTTCGAAAACAAGAGTTTTCTCATATGGCCTCCGGTGTTTGGTTTTTGGAGTGAGAAGGAGAATCGGATCTTGAGCAGATCCTGCAATCCATCATGTTACTGAGACTAATCTCGGTCATCTGATTGAGAAGCAAGCACCCAAATTCGAAAGAGATGTTGTGAAAAATTCACGCACATATCGTTCCATCTGGTGAATTACTCCAGACTGCTGCGAAGTCGGAGCATTTCGGTTTAATAATCTCCCATTGTTGCCCAGTGAGTTGCAGGTAACGTCCAAAATCCTGGGTTCAATTCCAGAATTTCGTAGATCTGACTGATCGGAATGCGGGGTGAGTAGAGGGGTTGTCGGCCCTGTCGTTGCGGGGTTGCGTTGAATTCGTTTTGTGACAAGGCGACGGAAGGTGTGGGAGCACGCTCCCGATTTCAGTTCTTAACGCAAACGGTGATAACTATTGATTGAACTCCGGCGTGGAATAACTTCTGAGCCGTATGAGATTGAAGATAGTAATCCTGATGACGGTGGGATGGAGTTCGTTTGACACTACTGAAAGTCGTACGTTAATTTAAACAGTTGCAGTAATCGTCCAATTGCCCACCATATGCGTCCCGTTCGTCTAGTGGCCTAGGACACCGCCCTTTCACGGCGGCGACACGGGTTCGACTCCCGTACGGGACGCCAAATTGTTTTAGCATTCGCGCGAGCCGGCTAGTTTGACGGTGGCTTCGCCAACTCCAATCAGTTGGTCGGATCTCTCGTTGTTAGAGTCGTTGTCGCCAAACCAACGGTAGCCTTGGCCGCGCTTTTAATGACGGCTATCGATCCCCCAGTTCTGTCTCGCTCCATAAGCGTCCTTTCATCGGGAACGTGGTCGAGCTTGGCTTGAGTTTGTGGTGGAACCCCAGGGAAGTGGTTCAGTCATTCGGCAAACCGCGATCTTCGATCCCATCGGGCTTTCCGGCCGAGTTTGCTGGTACTCCGTTTACCCACTGCATGCCCTGGTATTCCAGGACATGGTTGACTCGATTGCCAGGCGTGTAATACGTTTACCCAAAACCCCTCCGGCTTCTGGAAAAGCGTCATAGTTTATTGCAATCCCACCTTCCAACCGGTCAAACTCGCTTCGAAAGAATGCGCAGCGTGGAGAGTTCTTGCCGGTTATTTGTTGTCAAGCATTTTTGACACCCACTCCATCAACCAGTAACAGACAAATAGCTCTGCGACGATCCACGGTTTCCCACTTACCATTTTTCATCACAGACTTGCGGCAGGTCGCGCGGCTTGCCGTTTCTTATTGTGACAACGTCGATGTTTTCACCCTGTACCAGGGGTTTACGACTTGCACGGCATGGGGGTTTAGTAGCATCTTTCTTCCATGTCCAGAGGGTCTGACAGGTCTGAGAGTTTTCCGCAGATAGCTGCGAGCCTTTCCGCGATCGCCAGGAGCTTCTACGCTCGCGGTTGGGCAGTCGGGACTAGCGGGAACCTCAGCGCCGTCGTGGATCGGGAGCCGTTGCGCCTCGCTATGAGTCCCAGCGGCGTCCACAAAGGTGAGTTGGGCGCTGATCAGATTCTAATGATTGACGAAGACGGCCGAGTGCTTAGTGAGCAAGGCGCCAAACCGTCAGATGAAAGCTCGCTCCACCTCGCGATAGTAAGAGAATGTGGCGCCGGCGCAGTGCTTCACACTCACTCAATCTGGAACACGGTGCTCTCGGACCTGCACGCCGCGGAAGGTGGTCTGGCAATCGAAGGCTACGAGATGCTTAAAGGACTACACGGCGTTAAGACACACGAACACCGGGAGTGGTTGCCGATCATCGAGAATTCTCAGGACATGTTGGGGCTGGCCGCTAGCGTCAGCGATACTCTCCGGAAACATAAGGATGCGCACGGCTTCTTACTCCGGCGCCATGGTCTCTATACCTGGGGTGATGATCCGGCAGAGGCACAACGGCATGTCGAGATTCTCGAGTTCCTGCTTGAAGTCGTGGGCCGCACGCGCCTGTTGGGGCGAAGCAACACCTAGAGGGGTTTGACTATGGCTTTAGTGACGATCCTGGATGAAGACAAGACGATAACCGAGCGGAAAGCGATCGCCGCTTATCTGAACCGGAATGGTATTGATTACGAGCATTGGACCCCCGCTCATCCAATCGCTCCGGATGCACCCCCTGAAGAAATTCTGCGAGCTTATGCCAAAGAGATCGACGAATTAAAAGCCCGAGGCGGTTATGTAACCGCTGATGTAATCGATGTTAGTCCCGAGACGCCGGGGCTCGAAGGGATGCTCCGGAAGTTTAGTAGTGAACACTGGCATGACGAAGACGAGGTACGCTTCATAATCGCCGGACATGGACTCTTTCATATTCACACAAAGGACGGACCGGTTATCGCAATCGAGGTGGCCGCCGGGGATTTGATTCGTGTGCCGCGGGGCACCTGGCATTGGTTCAACCTCTGCGCCGATCGCCGCATTCGAGCCATCCGCTTGTTTCAAGACATGGCCGGCTGGACACCCATCTATACCGAGAGTGGCGTCGATCAGGGTTTTCTGCCTGTTTGCCTTGGCGTTTCCCATCTGCCGCGGAGCGATCGCACCACACCCTGATTTGGAAAAAGAAAACACTTCATGATCTCAAGTCTCTCCAACGAGGGCATTCGCGGTGTCTTGCTCGACATCGAAGGCACGACCACACCCATCGCCTTCGTTCACGAAGTGTTGTTTTCTTACGCACGATCACAGGTACGGAGTTTTCTTACGCAGCACTTTGGTTCAGCAGAGTTGCTTTCCGACCTCCAGCAACTGCGCGAGGAGCACGCCACGGACGTGCAGCACGACTTACAGCCGCCGGCGCTGGTCAATATTGAGGTCGCTGTCGACGGGCCGCGGGATGCTGCGATAGATTCTCTGGCTGAGTACGTGAGCTGGCTGATTGATCGCGATCGCAAGTCAACTGGCTTGAAATCCCTGCAAGGCAAGCTCTGGAAACAGGGTTACCTCGACGGGACTCTTAAAGCCGAAATCTTCGGCGAGGTTGCGCCGACTCTCCAACGTTGGCGCCGCGGCGGTCTACAGATCAGCATCTTCTCTTCTGGTAGCTCTCTGGCGCAGAGACTTCTCTTTGCTCACACTGAAGCGGGCGATCTCACCGGGTTTATCGACAATTATTTTGACACGACTGTTGGATCGAAGACAGATGTTGCGAGCTATCGTCGGATTGCCTCCGTCTTGCGCCTGCCGGCTCAGCACATCCTTTTCATTTCAGATGTAGTTGGCGAACTCGATGCTGCCGGCGCCGCCGGAATGCGGACGCTTTTGTGCGTCAGGCCCGGCAATCACTCCCAACCCTTCGCGGAGCGATACGAGAAAATTCAAAACTTCAACGAAATCCAGGTAGGTTTTCGTGACTAGCCGTGCAACCTCCGCCAATGCAGTTCTGTTTCAAGGTCCGAAGCGGCGGCGGTACTCGCCTGAAATAATGAACGCCTTGACCATCTCGGCGTTTACGAAGTTGCCATTAAACTCATTCAGCTTGGCCAACCAGAAGTTATAACCATCAAAGTTGAGCCCTGGCTCCGGGGAGTCGTTTGGGTTACGGCGTAAGTAGCCGAAGTACTGCATCAACACAAACGCCTTGTTGGATTGCCGTTGAGTGAAGACACCATTCTCCGAAACTGACCGCAACACCTGGGCTCGCAGCGTGGACGACGTCGGATCTGGTAACAACTGCGTGATCAGGGTGTCGCGCTGACCTTGATTAAGGGCGGCACCCGATCCGGGATTAAGCGGATCGAACGTGTTACCGTTCAGCTTATCCACGAATTGCGCCGCCGTCAGCGTAGTCGGGTAAGCACCGGACGCCAGGAATGCCGGACGCTTCACGAAGTCATTGAAGAAATTCTGCTTATTAATCTCCAACTGTTGCTCGGCTCCCGACTGACCAATGATGACGCCCCTGCCCAACTCCTGCGTATCTGACAGGAAATTCTTAAGATCGAGATGCTCGCCGGAATTGAACGCTGCCTGGTTGGCTTTATAGACCAGATAACCCGTCTCCTGAAATTCGATCGAGAGGAAGAACGCAGCGGAGGTATTGATCCTCCTGATCTCAACGCACTGGGTGTCGCTTCCGCACGAGGTGATCTGGTTTACCCAGAAGGCTAATCCAGCCGCGTCAGGGCTACGGTTTAGGAAGTCGACGTAGTGCTGGCGGACGAAGAACTGTGGGTCGTCAGTCGGATTATTGGAACCGTTCGACGCGTCATTGTCCGTGATTGTCACGACCAGGCTCGAGAACGTCCCGAGCAAAGCGCCGGCCGGACTACTAAGAATAAGCGTGAAGGTCTCGTTAGTCTCCGCCCGCACGTCATCCGTCACGAACACTGTGATCTGTTTCGACAGTTGGTTAGGAGCGAAGCGCAGTGTGCCAATTGCTGCGCTGTAGTCCGAACGGTCGGAAGCCGTTCCATTGCTGGTTTGGTAGAAGACGGTTGCAGGGGCAGAGAGATCGCCGGAACGCGACACGGAGATCACCGCACTCCCGCCGCCTTCGCTCACGTTAAAGCTCGGCTGCGAAAATCCTACCAGTTTAGGCGTAGCGCTGAAGAAGGCAGTTGCCTGGTTTGGGTTGTTCTGATTGGCTGGCGTGATGGTCACGCTGCTCGGGCTGAAGGAGTAGTTTTCCAACGGATCAGGCGTGACAGTAAAGTCGGTGCAGAACGGGAGGCCTGTGAACGCGAAGCTACCGTCGGGTTTCGTCGTGGTCGTGGCGTTCTGTCCGCCGCTTAGTCGCAGCGTAACGGTAGGCAACGGCGGCCCGTTCAAACTCCCTACGTTCCCAGCCAAAGTGTAGGTAGGCGGAGTGGGTACGGCGACGGGCAAAGGCGGCGGCTGTACCGGCGGCGAGATGAGCGAAGTTTGCAACAGATAAACCTTATTAGCTGCGGTGCGGAAAGCGAAGCCATCGGTACCCCAGCGAACGACCGCGGTGGGCCGGCCGAAGATGTTGGGGACCGCGAGGGTTCCTACGTGCAGGAAGGTATGCATATCGTAGGCTCGTACAAGCATCGTCTGGGGGTCGAAGGGGCCGCTGGGATACAGGAAGAAGTAGACGCGGTTAGACGTCGAATCCGCCAGCACCGCCGTCGGGAAAGTATCCAACTGAACATCCGCGCCGACTGGATACGTCCCCACAAGCGTTCCTGCTTCCGGGTCGGCGACCCGACCACCGGTAGAATACGCAAGGCCATTATCAATTTTGAAGTTCGCCGCCCCACTAAGGAGAGACCACTGGGTGCTGAGTACTGAAACGCCGCACGATGCGGCCGCTACTTTGCGGAAACCAAATTCGCTATTTGAGTTGTTGTGACCGTAAAGGATCAGCGGAGACGCCGAATACTTAATCACGTTGATAGTATGAAAGACGCTCGTCACGATCGGACGTTGAACGCCGTCGTCATAGAGAGCGAGGCCGCCATCGGCATTGTTAGGGTTCGTGCCCCTGATGATGGCCACGGTCTGGGGCTGCCCCGGCGCGACAGCTAAGTCGACCGCGCCGAACTGTCCTTGCTGATTACCGCCGAGTGAGAATTGAATTCCGGGAGTGCTCGACGCCACATCGAAGCGCCGGACTGCTTTCGCTCCGTCGAGTCCGACGTAGATGACCTGCCCATCACCCGAAATCGCCAGCTTATTCGGCTCACTGCCGACTATCACAGGCTGTCCCACCACGCCTGAGACGGGACTGAACGGGGTGATGCTGTTGCCCCCGCTGCCGACACTCGAAGGGACGCTCGCGTAGATCATCTCGGCTGTTGGGTCGATGACAATGTCCTTCGCCGTAATCGGAACTTCTCTCAACTGTCCGGGTGCAGGTGTTGGAGTGGGAGTAGGCGACGGCGTCGGCATGGGTGATGGAGTCGGAGTTGGGCTAGGCACCGGTTCGCCCGATGGAACTAATGTCGTCTGGATCAGGTAGAACTGCCCTCCATTGCTTCCGAAAGCCAGACCGTTAGCTCCCCAGCGGACCAGACTCGTCGGCTGGCCCACGACGTTTGGTATTTCCAACGTGCCAACGGGCAGAAAGGTATTCCGGTCGAAGGCCCGCAGCGTCAAGGTCCTGGTGTCGTTGGGGCTAAAGGCTGCCGAACCCGTCAGGAAGTACACGCGTCCAACCGACGAATCCGGCTCGACCGGAATCGCACCTTCTATGATTGAAGTCACACTAAAAGTCCCGGCCAGTGTGGCAGTTTCTGGATCATAGACCTGTCCGAAGGGCATGTATAAAAATCCGTTATTAAACTTGAAGTCTCCGCCTGGCGCGTTCAGGGGCGTGTTCTGAACGATGCTCACGCCGGAGACGCTCACGCTCATCTTTTGCAATCCACCATTAGCCACGCTGAAGCCATAAAGGATCGAGGCAGAGGATGAAAAGGCGATGAAGTTACTCTCACTAGTAGTGCGCGGCGTAGTCAGGGACCGCCTCACGCCGTTGTCATAGACAGCAACACCCTCATAGCTCGTGGTGACGAGGTTTTTACGGGAAACGGCGACAAGGTCAGGGTTACCCGGAGCGACGGCCAGGTCGTTGACGAAATACGGCCCGCTGGTCGTGGTATTGCCGAGGGTGAACTGTACTCCCGCTGTTTGAGTCGAGATGTCGTAGCGACGCACAGCTCCCGCTCCGTCGAGACTGACGTAGAGTGTGTGTCCATCATCCGAAAGGGCCAGCTTACCGGGCTCACTGCCGACGAACACAAAACCTTCAACTGCGCCCGTAATCGGGTTGATTCTTGCGATGCTGTTGCCCATCGCTCCCGCCCTGCTCGGCACGCTTGCGTAGAATTTCCCGGTGTTGCGGTCGAACACTACATCCTTCGTGCTGATGGGAAGTTGGCGAATGCTGTGAACTTCAGCCTGAGGCGCGTTGAAAAACTCAGACGACGCTAAAGGTCCTCTCATCGCTTCAGCGGGCGCGCTTCCAAGCTCTGCCGAACGAGCGCGAGGCGGCGCCATACTAAGCAAAAAGATTGAGACGAGGGCAATACCAAGTACGAGACGCAACATAACAAACCGTGCGATGCGAGGGGCGCCCTCGCCGGTCGGATTCGTCAAGGGTTCAAGGTTCACGTAGGGAGACGTGAAGACTAGTTAGCAAAGAATTGCCGCATTAACTTCTGCGGCATGTTATGTCCGTAGCGGAACGATGTCAAACCAAACGAAATCGGCCTCTTAAACAGGCAGACCTTTAAATTACCCCACCTGTGCGTAACTTTCTTACCTAAGAAAATCGAGAATCTGCTTTGCCCAAAACGTCCGTCGCTCGTTGTCGAGCGAATGGCCTGTCTGATCCAGGAAGAGTGCCTTGCCAGGAGTTAGCGTCATTAACTTCGCAGTCTTCTGCGTCGCCGGGCAGATTTCGTTGTAAGGAACTTGGTCTTCGAGACCGCACGCCAGGAGCATCGGTTTTTGATTTGACATGTAACGCGGACGATTTGTCGTAGGATCGGTGGTCTGGTGGCTGTAGAGGAGTTGCTCGGCGCCAAGGCGCCAGTGCCAGGCAAGAAAGTGAGCATCGTAGGTTTCGTGTCGATCGAGCCGCGCGGCCGCGACCGACGACAGCTTGCACGCATAGTATTCGCTGGTCCACGTTCCGGATTGAGCCTCGCGAATGATTGGCCAGGCAGTGGCCCCGTCCCACGCTCCGAAAAAATCAGCGCGGTCGCCTGCCGCCGGCGAGGTGCTCGCCTTGCTGGCGTTCTCCCACGCTTTGCGAGGCCCTAAGTGCTTCAAGAGATCGTTGCCCTCTCCAAGCGAGTACCAGATCGAAGCCGGTGACCACACAATGAACTTAGGTAGCCACGGAACCCCGGGCCTGCGGCCCAGACGAAACGTCATGTTGCCACCGAGGCTGCCACCCATCACTGCCTTGATGTTGTTTTTGATCGGAACTTTTCGATCGACCGCTTCAGTGAAGCTGACCACAAACGTCTCGATGAAATCGAGGAGCGGAGTCTTGCCGCTTGACTGGAAGTCTGGAAACGGAATTCCCAGCGGGATGATGACACCGGGCGGTATAACGGCTGGCATCCCAGGAATCGCGTAAGCAATTTCGGATGGCACGGCCACCGGGAGCGGCAGCGGAGTCGTCTTGGGATTTCCGATCGCGGAGAGCGGCGATATCAGATTATAGTCCAGGTTTTGGGTGTAGCCTGAAGTGGGAAGATCCATGCTAATGACGACCAGATTCTTCGCGTTGTTGCCCGATGTTCCTGACTGAGCAATTACATAGCGGGCTTGCACCGTGACGGTCTTCTGTGGTCCCACTTCGACAACCACGGGGATGTCATATTGAGGATAATCGCTTGACGGAGCATTCACCGGGCGGTGAGGCTGATCGTCTTCTCCGGAAACAGCAATCCAACGAAGCTCGGCCCTTTCTTTTATCTTCGCGCCCTTCGTTTCAGGAGTGTCTCCGCGTTGGCCCGTGCGTAGAAAGTTGGCGACCCGGTAGGCACGATCGAGTGCCGTATAGCAACCGTTTAAGACATTACTTTCGATGAGTTGGGGCGGGCGCTGCGCGATCAGCGATTGGCAGAAACTTTCCTGGGGAAGAGCTGTGCGAAACTCCTCAAAGGCCTTGCGGCCCGTCACGCTTAAATCTGCGAATGCCCTGCCCATCACGGTGTTGCCGGCGGCATTTTCGTATGCCGCCAGACGCAGGCTTTCGAGGGGCTTGGCGTCCGCAGCGGCCTTTCTCAACTCCGCTCGCAGGCGTCCCTCATTTTTCCCGATGTTATGAGCGGCCGGAATATTGATCTGCTGATTGGGTGGCGGCGGCGTGTCAAGCAAGCCTAGCGGAATGATCGGCTCGTAATACAAACGCACCTGTTGGCCGTCCGCCATTTTCTCGAAAGGAACAACGGCGGCTCTTTGTCCGTTCGAAAAATCGTCAGGATGATCGCACGACTCGGGCGCTGTAAAGTGAACGGTCGAAAAATTGGTTGCGACGCTGGGTCCGCCGATCATTTCAGTTTCGGCCAGCTTAATGCCAGTGATGTCGCGAACGAAACCGTCGATGTCGCTAATGACGTCGTTAGCCAACTTCTCAATATCAACTCCTGCTTTGCAACCTTCGAAGACTGGGCCCTGCAGTCCACTGTTTCCGCCCGCTTCCATCGTGCAATGGACATGTTTGGTATGCATCTCCTGGTGCTTCGCGCACAGGAAACAGTCTGCGGGAATAATGCTTTCGAGTTTTGCCTGGAAGTTTGTAGCATCGCCGCGATTTGCTTGACCTTGCATCAGCGAGAATTGAGTTGCTCGGAAAGCGAGCGAGCAATTATTCCCGGCCACGCACTTAACGGTCTCTCTAACCTGGAGGCCGTTGGTGCTCGTAAGTCCAGACAAACTTCCGTTCAGTCCGCGATCTCTCAAGTCCTGCTGAGTTTCATAGCGCTCGAAAATGCAGCCCTTATACTTTTGCAAAATCTGCTGTAGGACGGGAACCATTGCCGCGTCCTGAGGAGGTTGACTCATCGGTGGTGGCGAGGGAACGGCTGGTGATTGGTAACCAGTTGCCCGGAGCGCGAACAACTCTTTGGTGATGTCATCCGCCTCTTCGGCACGCGAATCCATGCCGTGAATGAAAAGAAGTATCTCCGAGTTTGGCGCGATTGTCAGCGGCGGATCTTCGCGTAAAGTCCAACGCGGCGTTGCTCGTGGTAATGGCCCTTTAAGCCCTGGCGTGTTGGTTAGAGCAGGCGGCACCACTGTTGTAACGGAGGGTGTGCTGGGTTGAGACGACGGCAACCCGTTTGTAACGGACGGCGTGCTGGGTCGAGAAGGCGGCACCGCCCCTGGCGACCCAGGAATTCTTCCATCTCTCCCCGGACTTCCGGGAGTTGGCGAAGTTGTATTAGCAACGCCTCCCGGAGAAAACGAAATATTGTAAACGGCCTCCCAGGGTACGGGCTTGCCGTTGAGGTTGACGACGTACCATTTGCCGACCCCAGCGTCATATTCGGCTTTGACGTCGTCTCTGTTATAGAGGGCCCCGTGGGTTGGATGGCTGGTTGGAAAAAGCCGAAGCTGGGCATTCGGATTACCGTTGAGGCCTTCGCGATCAATGTAGGGAATATCGCTTAGGTGCACTTGCCGAGGGACCGTATAAACAAAGCGATCAGGACCCGAGTTGGCGTAATACTCCACCTTATATTTTGCACCTTCTGGGATGGCTACGCCGTCCAGATTAAAGATGCTCCACTTTTTCAGATACATGTAATACGCACCGATAGGATGTGGATTGAGATCCCTGGCATTCCCTACTGGTGTTACAAAGACGACGGCGGCGGGATTGTTATTGAGGTCGGGAACATCGAGCACTGAACAAACAGAGTTGCAGTTTCTGTTTGCCGCAGTGACTGTATGAGTGAGTTGTTGTTGGCTGTGGCCTGCCGAGGCGCTCAAGGCAATCAACAAGATTAGGCCGCCGAGGTTTCGGTAAGTGCGTTTCATGATACCCCCATAATCTATCCTCATAATCTCGTCTGTACATTAAAACACTCGGCGAAAAAAGTGAGAGGCGATGGTCGAAATTGCCTTCGCTATCCGATAGAACCATTCCGGTTCCGCAAAGCGATTGCACATGATGAGCGCTACCCCCAGATTTGTATAGGCCGCGGCAACTTTGGCTTGAGAGAGCTCCACCTTGAAGCTGGCTCGGTGGTCTCGACACGAAGTTTGGATTGGCTAGACTGACGGTCTATTTTACAAAGAAGAAACTAATGGTGAGGAGGCGGGCACGAAAATAACAATCACCTAGTTTATGAGTATGATCCCGATATCACAATCGAAGCACCGATACCTTAGATTCTCTGGGGCACGATTCCCTCAAGCTCGTTCTACGCGTTTATCACTGCGCCAGACCGGCACGTTGCAACAAGCTCGTGAAGCGGGGATCATCCCGCAGGCTATCCCATTGTGGCTCCACTTTAAGCCAGGCCATTTTGAATGAGTGTTCCGCGCGCGCCCTTTCCAACCAGGTGAACGCCTCATCCTTGTCACCCAGGCCAGCGTAGACGAGGGCGATTCCATCTGCCGGGATGTATTCCTGTCGCGATCTGCGCTTCAGTTCGTCCAGCACTCCCCGCGCAGCAGCCTTCCTGCCTGAAACGCCAAGAACATGGCCGAGCCCCGCCATTGAAAACGACCATTCAGTACCTCCCCGCAGGGCGGTCCCTTTTTGAAATCCAGCGATTGCTTCCTCATACATTCCCTTTTTCTCATAAGCTTCAGGAAGGTGTGCGTGCACGAGCGGAAAATTCGGGTCCAGTTCTAATGTCTTTTGGAATTGCTCAATCGCCTTGTCGTAGTCGCGAGCATTTAGTAAGGCCAACCCGAGTGCAAAGTTAATCGGCAGTGAGAGTGGATCCAGCTCCAGAGCTTGCCTCTGTTCCGCGATAGCCTGTTTGGGATGGCCGGTGACCGAAAAGTAATCGCCATACCATTGGTGAGCTATCGCGTAACGTGGGTTCAACTCAATGGCGCGTTTAAATTCCTTTTCAGCGTCGTTCCACTCCCAATCATAAGTCATTAGGACACGCGCGAGAGCGGCATGTGCCTCCGCCAGGCTCTCATCCAATTCCAGCGCACGCTTCGCTGCCGCTTTAGCTTTGGGCATTTTTTCTGTCGGCGGCTGCGGGTTGGCTGGCACAACGTAGCAGTTAGCCAAACCTGCGTAGGCCAGCGCATAGCCAGGATCTTTTTCAATCGCCTGGTCAAAATAGCCAATTGCTGTCTTGATGGCGTCGCCCGTCCGCTTGTTCCAATAAAAGTTGCCCCGCAGGTAAAGCTGATACGCCTCTGGGTTTTCAGTGTAACGCTTAGTCGCGTGCTCCTTGTCAGCGCCCGAAAGCCTCAAGCGCAAATTGCTGGTTATCTCATTTGCAATTTTACGCTCCACCGTCAGCAATTCTGGTAACTTTTGCTCGTATCGGTCACCCCAGAGTTGCTTGTTATCGCGAGCATCAATCAACTCCACACCAACTGTTAGATCATCGCCTCGCTGCATAATCCGACCGGTTAGGACTGCCCGCACGCCCAGTTCTTTCGCGACTGCGATAGGGTCAGTTTGCTTCCCTTTGTAGCGAAACACCGAACTGCGCGCGATCACTTTCAGATTTGGAATTTGCGTCAAACTATTGATTATGCTGTCCGTCAGACCATCAGAAAGAAAGTCGGTCTCAGCGTCATGATTCTGATTCTCAAAAGGCAGCACCGCGATTGAATCGATGGGGATTTCCGCATTGCGGACATGGAAATAGTAGGCAAGTGCAGCAATCCCCAGTGCTAAAACTACGCTGGCGACAACAACGCTCGTCTTGTGTCGTTGCACCCGGCCCCTTTGCTCGCCGCTAAGTCCGGCGTCCGATAGTGAGCTTGGTGCCGGCGCAGAGACACTCCCGCTTGCCGCACCTACCCTTGGGCCCAGGGCTCGGTCAATTTCAGCGTTGCCTTCCAGCTTACGCCTCAGGTTTTTCAGATCATCAAGCAGGCCCTGGGCCGTTTGGTAGCGTTTATCTTTGTCCTTTACAAGACACTTGCTGACAATCTCTTCGAGTTGTGCGGGTAAGCCCTGGACGTGATGCGAAAGTGGTGTTGGTTCCCGCTCCTGAATCGCGATAATTGTTCGAAAGATATCCTGTGCGGCAAAAGGTACAACGCCAGCCAGCATTTCGTAGAGCAAGACGCCGACGCTCCAGATGTCGGTGCGATGGTCGACTTGCGAGCCCGCGGATTGCTCCGGTGACATGTAACTCACAGTGCCCATTACCAGGCCGGGCTGGGTGTGTCCCAGCACTGCAGATTTCTCGCCGTCGTTAGTTTTTAGATGAGCGGCGTCGCTGGCAGTCACGTTCGGTTCTGACATCTTCGCCAAACCAAAGTCCAGCACCTTCACGGTCTGGTCGCGCCGCACCATAACGTTATCGGGTTTGATGTCTCGATGAACAACACCGGCGGCATGTGCTGCCGTCAGAGCACTGACGATCTGAATTGCAATTTCCAGCACTTCTCTAAGGTCCATCTGCGCGCTGGCTACGCGCCGGGCCAGCGTTTCGCCTTCGATATACTCCATCACGATGTAGTTGCGGCCGTCGACCGTCTCGCCTATTTCGTGAATGACGCAGACGTTTGCGTGAGAAAGGGCCGAGGCGGCGCGTGCCTCGAGTTTGAAGCGTCGCAAACGATCTTTGTCAGCCGTGAAGTGCAAGGGCAGAAACTTCAGGGCAATCTGCCGCCCTAAGCGCGTGTCCTCTGCCAGGTAGACATCGCCCATGCCGCCACGACTGATCTTGCGAATGATTTCATAAGCACCAATCTGTTGTCCGATGATTGAATCGCCTTCATCCGCCAAAAATAATTCGGTTACACCTGAAAGCGCTGACGCTTGAATAAATCCTCCTGCTTCTTCGTGCGCAGCCAGCAGCGACTCCACCTCTTCGCGCAAGGCGGTATCAGCCCCACACGCGGCAGCCAGGAATTCCTGCCTCTCTCGCGCGTTATGAACGAGAGCGGAGGTAAACAACTCATTGATCCGCTGCCAGCGTTCAGAGTGCATCACGTCCTATTAATCTCCCGGTAAAGCCAAGCCCTGGCCATGCTCCAGTCGTTTTCGATAGTACTGTCTGACACCTCTAAGAGCTCGGCTATCTCCTTCGTTGTTAATCCGCCAAAAAACTTGAGTTCAACGATTCGGCTCTTGCGTGGATCAATGGCCGCGAGCGTCCCAAGCGCATCATCGAGCGCAGCCAGGTTTACGTTTTCCGGTTCTATTGACTCGATCGCCATTTGCATCGACACGCGGAGTGCAGTGGAGCCGCCACGCTTCGCGGCCTGGCGGTGCTTTGCGTAATTGACGAGAATGCGCCGCATCATTTCAGCGGCCAGGCCGAAAAACTGCGCCCCGCTTGTTTGAGTCACGTTTCGTTGGTC
Source organism: Pyrinomonadaceae bacterium (assembly GCA_031365545.1). Taxonomy (GTDB): domain Bacteria; phylum Acidobacteriota; class Blastocatellia; order Pyrinomonadales; family Pyrinomonadaceae; genus PSRF01. The sequence goes on from JANLYH010000204.1 coordinate 21,645, forward strand.
AATTAGACGGAGGTAAGCCTCATGACCCAGTGCTGTCGGCTGCAGGGTATGATCAGGACGCTCGCGACGCAGGTGATTTACGGCTATACGGCGTAGTTCCTGATAAACAAGCGGCAGCATCTCGTCG